>CAJVZR010000160.1 GCA_913019965.1 uncultured Oleispira sp. | reverse complement strand
AACGCTTGTTCCACTTCTGATTCCTCGTAAGTAATGAGCGTGCCCCGCCCTTCTGAAAATGATGATAAGACGCGCAAAGCGACATTATATTTGCCAGCAAACTCTACTGATCTAATTTGCAATATCTTTGAGCCTAAACTGGCCATTTCCAGCATTTCTTCAAAGGTAATTTTATCTAATCGGCGCGCTTTTGGCTCAATTCGCGGATCAGTAGTATAAACCCCGTCGACATCGGTATAAATATGACACTCATCAGCCTTTAATGCAGCCGCTAAAGCAACGGCACTAGTATCCGAGCCACCACGCCCTAAAGTAGTTATATTACCACCTTCATCAACACCTTGAAACCCTGCAACGACTACTACTTTACCTACATTTAAGTCTGCGCGTATTTTGGCATCATCAATACTTTTAATTCGCGCTTTAGTGTGAACACTATCTGTTTCAATACGCACCTGCCCACCTGTATAAGAACACGCTGGACAACCCAATTCTTGTAAAGCCATACTTAACAAAGCAACTGTGACTTGCTCGCCCGTTGAAAGCAAAACATCCATTTCACGCGAAACTGGATTTTGCTGCATTTGTTTCGCCAAATCCGTTAAGCGGTTTGTTTCACCGCTCATCGCCGACAACACAACAACCAGCTGATCGCCTTTATCATGCACCGCCTTTACTTTTTCTGCTACCGCTTTAACCCGCTCAACCGTACCTACTGAGGTACCGCCAAACTTATACACATACATCGCCATTCTTTAAGTACCTATTTGTTCACGCACCCACTCAGGCACTTGTTGTAACGCTTGTTCTAATTTCTCAGGCTCTGTACCACCTGCTCTCGCCATATCTGGGCGACCGCCGCCTTTACCGCCCACTTGCGTGGCAACCACATTAACTAAGTCACCCGCCTTAATGCGTGCGGTTTGATCTTTCGTAACCCCAGCTATTAAAGTTACTTTTCCGTCTTTCACAGTAGCTAAAACGATTGCCGCACTTAGCAATTTATTTTTCAATTGATCCAACAGATCAGTCATTGCTTTAGGCTCTACACCATCTAATTTAACCGCAAGGACTTTAACACCACCGATGTCAACCGCTTGACCTGCCAATTCACCACCCGCCGAACTAGCTAGTTTAGACTGCAAACGCTCTAATTCTTTTTCTAAGGATTTACTCTTATCCATCAACTGCTGAACTTTTTCAGCGGCTGCTTCTGGTGATGATTTGACCACACTAGCTATTGCAGTAATAGATTTTTCGCGTCCCTCTAACCATTGTATAGCAGCTTCACCAGTAATGGCCTCAATACGACGCACGCCTGAAGCGACACCTGTTTCACTAATAATCTTAAACAAGCCTATATCACCCGCTCGTTTAGCATGCACACCACCACACAATTCAGTCGAAAAATCACCAATTTTTAAGACACGAACTTCATCACCGTATTTCTCGCCAAATAAAGCCATTGCGCCTGCATTAATCGCATCTTCTTTAGACATAACATCGGCAGTTACCGCTGCATTATGACGAATCTGCTGATTAACTATGCGTTCAATAATCTTAATTTCTTCCGCTGTCATTGGTTCAAAATGCGCAAAGTCAAAGCGTAAGCGCTCTGCATTGACTAAAGAACCTTTCTGCGTGACATGATCACCTAATACTTGACGCAATGCGGCATGCAATAAATGCGTAGCTGAATGATTTAAGATGATGGCCTGCCGGCTCACTGGCTCAACAAATGCATTACATGGCAGATTATTTTTTAATTCGCCCGACACGACCTTTCCATAATGCAAGAATAATGAACCGCCCTGTTTTTGCGTATCGGTTACTTCAAAAACTGCACCTTCAACTTCAATACGACCAGAATCGCCCGCCTGACCACCTGATTCAGCATAAAAAGGTGTACTTTCTAGCACCACAACACCTTCTTCACCTTCAGCTAAAACACTGACGGCTTCACTTTGTTGAAATAAGCCGATGATTTTCGAGTCTTCATTTAGCTGTTGATAACCGGTAAATTCAGTTTGTGCATCCAGTTTAATGGTTTGATTGTAACCATCACCAAAACTCTTCGCCGCTCGTGCTCTAGTACGCTGCGCTGTCATGGCAATATCAAACCCTGCATGATCAACTGAAAGGTCATTTTCACGCGCATAATCGGCAGTTAAATCAACCGGAAAACCATAAGTATCATAAAGCTGAAAAACGACATCGCCCGGAATGACTGTACCGTGAAT
>CAJVZR010000159.1 GCA_913019965.1 uncultured Oleispira sp. | reverse complement strand
ATTCACGGTACAGTCATTCCGGGCGATGTCGTTTTTCAGCTTTATGATACTTATGGTTTTCCGGTTGATTTAACTGCTGATTATGCGCGTGAAAATGACCTTTCAGTTGATCATGCGGGGTTTGATATTGCCATGACAGCGCAGCGTACTAGAGCGCGAGCAGCGAAGAGTTTTGGTGATGGCTACAACCAAACTATTAAATTAGATGCGCAAACTGAATTTACCGGTTATCAGCAGCTAAATGAAGAATCGAAAATTATTGGCTTATTTCAGCAAAGTGAAGCGGTAAGCATTTTAGCGGAAGGTGCTGAAGGTGTTGTAGTGTTAGAAAGCACACCTTTTTATGCTGAATCAGGTGGTCAAGCGGGCGATCGCGGTCGCATTGAAATTGAAGGTGCTGTTTTTGAAGTAACGGATACGCAAAAGCAAGGCGGTTCACTATTCTTACATTACGGTAAAGTGATTTCTGGTGAGCTAAAAAATAATCTATCATGTACAGCATTTGTTGAGCCAATTAGCCGACAAGCCATCACCTTGAATCATTCAGCTACGCATTTATTGCATGCGGCATTACGCCAAGTCTTAGGTGACCATGTGACGCAAAAAGGGTCTTTAGTGAATGCTGAGCGTTTACGTTTTGATTTTGCGCATTTTGAACCAATGACGGCTGAAGAAATCAAAATTATCGAGCGCATAGTGAATCAGCAGATTCGTCATAATGCGGCGGTAACCGCTGATGTTATGTCAAAAGAAGATGCGATTAATGCCGGCGCGATGGCTTTATTTGGCGAGAAATATGGCGATGAAGTCCGAGTTTTAAAAATTGGTGATTTTTCGACTGAATTATGTGGTGGTGTGCATGCTAAGCGAGCGGGTGATATCGGCTTGTTTAAAATTATCAGTGAAACTGGCGTAGCTTCAGGCGTGCGTCGTATTGAAGCCATTACCGGTGAAGCAGCTATACAATGGCTGGAAGGTCGCGAAAAAGCTATTACAGTAATAGCGAGTGTGGTCAAATCATCACCCGAAGCTGCTGCTGAAAAAGTTCAGCAGTTGATGGATAAGAGTAAATCCTTAGAAAAAGAATTAGAGCGTTTGCAGTCTAAACTAGCCAGTTCGGCGGGTGGTGAATTGGCTGGCCAAGCGGTTGAAATCGATGGAATTAAAGTTCTTGCGGTTAAATTAGACGGTGTAGAGCCTAAAGCAATGACTGACCTGCTAGATCAATTGAAAAATAAATTGGTGAGTGCGGCAATCGTTTTAGCTACTGTGAAAGATGGCAAAGTGACTTTAATAGCTGGGGTTACGAAAGACCAAACTGCACGCGTTAAGGCGGGTGACTTAGTTAATGTGGTTGCCACGCAAGTGGGTGGTAAAGGCGGTGGTCGTCCAGATATGGCAAGGGCAGGCGGTACAGAGCCTGAGAAATTAGAACAAGCGTTACAACAAGTGCCTGAGTGGGTACGTGAACAAATAGGTGCTTAAAGAATGGCGATGTATGTGTATAAGTTTGGCGGTACCTCAGTAGGTACGGTTGAGCGGATTAAAGCGGTAGCAGAAAAAGTAAAGGTAGCGCACGATAAAGGCGATCAGCTAGTTGTTGTGTTGTCGGCGATGAGTGGTGAAACTAATCGTTTAACGGATTTGGCGAAACAAATGCAACAAAATCCAGTTTCGCGTGAAATGGATGTTTTGCTTTCAACGGGCGAACAAGTCACGGTCGCTTTGTTGACTATGGCTCTTCAAGAATTAGGCTGTCCTGCGTGTTCTTATACGGGGGGGCAGGTGCGTATCGAAACGGATAGCGCGCATACCAAAGCAAGAATTAAACGTATTGATGATGTTAATATACATGCTGATTTGAATGCGGGTAAAGTGGTTGTGGTTGCTGGCTTTCAGGGTATGGATGAGCAAGGTAATATCACGACTTTAGGGCGTGGTGGTTCAGATACGACGGCAGTAGCATTGGCAGCGGTTTTAAAGGCCGATGAATGTCATATTTATACTGATGTCGATGGGGTTTATACGACTGATCCTCGAGTAGAGCCAAAAGCTCGCCGGTTGGATAAAATTACCTTTGAAGAAATGCTGGAAATGGCCAGTTTAGGCTCAAAGATATTACAAATTAGGTCGGTAGAGTTTGCCGGCAAATATAATGTCGCCTTGCGCGTCTTATCATCATTTTCAGAAGGGCGGGGCACGCTCATTACTTACGAGGAATCAGAAGTGGAACAAGCGTTAATTTCAGGTATTGCATTCAACAAAGATGAAGCAAAGTTAACGATTACAGGTGTGCCCGATATTCCAGGAGCTGCCTTTAAGATCTTAGGGCCGATTGCAGATGCGAATATTGAAGTCGATATGATTATTCAAAATGTCGCGGATGATGCGACTACAGATTTCACCTTTACCGTGCATCGCAATGATTTTGCTATGACGAAAGAAATTCTTACTAATATTTGCAATGAGCTAGGTGCTAGAGCGGTTACTGCTGATGATAGCATTGTAAAAGTTTCGATTGTTGGCGTTGGTATGCGTTCGCACGCAGGCATTGCCAGTAAAATGTTTGAAGTCTTGGCGAAAGAAGCTATTAATATTAGAATGATCGCCACATCAGAAATAAAAATTTCTGTTGTCATCGATGAAAAATATCTGGAGCTAGCGGTTAGAACGCTACACAAGGCTTTTGAGTTAGACAAAGAGCCAAAGCAAGTAAGCGCATAGTCTATTTTTTGAAAAAAACTATATTAAGTGTTTATTTTTTTAAAATCACTGCTATAATAAGCAGCTCAGTCCGGTTCTGCTTTTAAGGCGGGATTTTTATGAACAGGGAGACGATGGATGCTTATATTAACGCGTCGAGTAGGAGAAACTCTAATGATTGGTGACGATGTTACTGTCACTGTTCTTGGGGTGAAAGGTAATCAAGTCCGAATTGGTATTAATGCACCGAAAGATGTATCTGTCCATAGGGAAGAGATTTACGAAAGAATTAGAAATGAAAAGGCAGGAACTTCGGATCCTGTTGTAGAAACTGGAACGACTGGACTTATGGGTTCAGAGGACTAGAAAATATTTAATTAGGAGAGGTGGCCGAGTGGCCGAAGGCGCTCCCCTGCTAAGGGAGTATGGGCTTTATCTCCCATCGAGGGTTCGAATCCCTCCCTCTTCGCCAT
>CAJVZR010000158.1 GCA_913019965.1 uncultured Oleispira sp. | reverse complement strand
TCATTCTCAAGAGAGTTTGCTGCAAAAAAAGCGGCATCATCCAGCATTTTGAAATAGACAGATCCATGCACGCCACCCGCTGAGTGGTGATGTTTTTCTGAAATATCAATTTCTATCGTAGCTTCGCCTTCTTTAACTTCCATTGTTGGTTTATAAAACTCATTAATAGGTGCTGCTGCATACATACTTTCAAGACAATGGAAATGTTCTTCTTGATTCATAATTCAATTACTCATTATCGTATTTACTAAATAGGTTACCGCAATTGTTTAGGTTAGTCGCCACCCGGGGAGCTTTTTGCTTTATTATTGAAACCTGGATTTCCACCACCTTATGGATAACGGTAAAGAGCAATTCAATAAAAATGAGACCAGCATTAGTGTATAGAATGCTTCCGCAGACATAATATTATGTTGTACGTAAGCAATATTCATAACCACAAAAGCCAACTCCGCTTGGCCTAACATACCCACTCATTATATTTGCAGGCCAACCACCCCCTCCCTTGGTTGATAAAATATATTGCTGATAAAACTCTGACGGTCAAACCTTAAGTGAGTCGCTCAAATGTAAAACATTGCAAAATAATTGATCAAATTATGATCAGTTTCACATATCTTTCGTGACAACGTTAACCGATTCCTCCGCGATATGTCTTTAATATCAATCCTACAAAACAAGGAAATAAAAACTAATAAATCAGGAGATAGTCAATTTGAATCAAATAAACAGATAGGTAAGTATTATGAATTTTTCCAGTATTGTAGTTCCAGCGTTCGTGTTCAGTGTAATTTCTACATCGGCTTTAGCTGTACAAGGCTCCAAATTCTCCACCACTCTCAGTAAAACTGCATTGATGAATGAAAGCAGTGATAGTTCAGCCACCATAATGGAAACTATGATTCATACCTCCAATCAAAAAGAGTTACTAATTGGCGTTTCACTGGAAACAGGTCTTTATACCCAAACACAAGTAAAAGGTAAAAATGGTAATAGCGATTCAGCCAATGCAATGGCTGGTATCGACGTAACAGTCTATATCGATGGTGTACCTGCCGAACCTGGAACCATTACTTTTAATCAACGTAAACAAGACCTTAATGCAGTATTGGGTGGTGTTATTGAGTCCTGCACATTCAGTACTGATCAGGATGGTGATGGGGTTGTCGATGACTCGTTAACCATTACGGTCGAAGATGACTGCATTGTGACCGATGAAGAAATTGAGCTGATTCAGCGTACCATGTCGGCTCACCACTTTAATTTTGTAGCGCCTAACCTAACCTCTGGAGACCATACGATTTCTGTAGAAGCCGTAATATCAACTGACACAACAGCAGGATCAGGTAGTGCTACGGCCACAGGCCTGGTAGGTAAAGGTTCACTAACTGTTGAAGCAGTTCGAGCAATTAATCAGAATGGTGGTATTAACATTCTTGAATAAAGTTTACATATAGGTCCATTGTTAACAATTTAAAAAGGGGTCGGTAACAATTTATAATAATTACAATCTGCCACAGACCCCCTTTACTACTTTTTATCGAACCTACCGTGAATGCCTATTACTTATCGGCGGCAACTTTAACCATAATGTGCGCATACGGTGTATCTTTCCACATCACGTACACTGGGTCATTCGGGTCTGTGGATAGACCTTCGAGCATTGAGCGGTCTGGTACTACAATCATCAAATGAGGCCCCTCCTTCACCCAATCATCACTTTTGCCAGGATCAGAAGCATAAGGGTCACTGTTGCTTACCCCTATGGCGCTACCTTCTCCAGCCAACATATAAGACACGCTAAATTTATTAGATTTAAAGCTCTTTTTGTTCAACATCGCGCCGATGAGGGAATCCCAAACTGGCTCATTACACATCGGACCGATGATGTCCTGCTGAGGGTAACAAGTGTAGCTGTTT
Organism: uncultured Oleispira sp.; assembly: GCA_913019965.1. GTDB lineage: Bacteria > Pseudomonadota > Gammaproteobacteria > Pseudomonadales > Oceanobacteraceae > Oleispira. Next base: position 1,316 of record CAJVZR010000158.1, on the reverse strand, counting down.
GTACCTTTACGCAAGACCGTGCCATCGGGAGCCTTGATGGTAGCAGCCGAGGTGACGGCTACAGGGCCTGCGCTTTCGGCGCTGGTAATCATACTATTCTTATCGCCAGCTAGTGCCAAACTTCCTCCAAATAGACCAAGACAAACACATGAATTGATTAATATACTTTTCATTGTGATCTCCAGATTAATTTATTGAACAGGTAAGTTACTCAGATTACACAATCGGAAAGTATAGTACATTCAGCAATCATGTGAACGACGGGGTTAAGGCGTTTTTTCAGTCAGGAGACAAATGAAAGCAACGTACTTCAAATTAGCGTATAATCAGCTACCCGTTTAACTATGTCTTTTTAACTATACCTACGTTGTAAGCACCTGCAGAATGAATACTATAGATACTAGCCAATACCCTGATCAACTCAATAGCAAAACTGAGCAAATTAAACAAACCTTTGCTGGATTCACCGTTCCTGAATTAGAAGTATTTGCTAGTAAGCCCAGTCACTACCGTTTACGTGCAGAGTTTCGTATCTGGCATACCGATGACCGCTGCCATTATGCGATGACAGAAAAAGGCAATAAAAAGAATATTTATGAAGTCATCGACTTCCCTATTGCCTCTGAATTAATCAACCGTTTGATGCCTGAGCTTTTACACGAACTAAACAATACCCCAATCCTTAAGCGTCGTTTATTTCAAGCCGAGTTTTTAACCACACTCAGTGGTGATGCTTTAATTACCTTAATTTACCATCGTCAGCTTGATGACGAATGGAAAGAACTTGCCTTGGCGTTACAAACAAAACTGGGCGTATCCATTATTGGTCGTGCAAGAAAACAAAAAGTAGTGCTTGATCGAGACTTCGTGATTGAAGAGCTTACGGTTGATAATAAGAACTATAAATACAAACAGATAGAAGGTGGCTTCACTCAACCTAACGGTGAGATGAACCAAGCCATGCTAACTTGGGCACAGTCTTGCTCAGACATCATCAACCCAAACAAGAACTCAGACCTGGTTGAGTTATATTGTGGTAACGGTAATTTTTCGGTCGCCCTTGCTGGGCACTATCGCAAAATATTAGCCACTGAAATATCTAAAACATCCGTTAATGCCGCGCAATACAATATTCAGGAAAACGGCATAAACAACCTTATTATTGCCCGCCTATCTAGCGAAGAATTTGTGCAGGCACTACAAGGTGAACGAGCGTTTCGTCGCCTGAAAGAGATAGAACTCTCTGACTATCAGTTTGATAGCGTATTAGTTGACCCTCCACGCGCAGGCTTGGATGACGAGTCAGTAAAACAAGT
>CAJVZR010000157.1 GCA_913019965.1 uncultured Oleispira sp. | reverse complement strand
AAGATACCAGAACGATCAGGGCGCCAATCATCTCCTAACTGCTCCATAAAACGCCAGGCACAATGCCAGTCTTGGCAGACCGATGGCCGAGAGTCATAGATTTTACAGCCGCCTTTTTCAACCATTTGTGAGCAGGCTTGATCCGCTGGCTTTTGAAATCCATCATCTTCAATATGAAGCGCAACACAGCAAACGGTGCACTCACCACATTCTCGACCCGATACTAGATGTGACTCTTGATTTTCGCTCAACTTCTCACCTCAAACCACTGACTGTTAGCACCTTAATTGTCCTAACTTGACTACGATCTTAACGACTAATTAATTACTAAGAACTACAAAGCGTGCATTTTAACAGAAGCGTAGAATTAGGTCTTACTTTGTGTCGCTTATGTCCCTAAGAATAATATAATTGTTGGTTAATTTTAGTCCCCTTCTACCTGCACCAAATAGGTCCTCGCTACCCCATTATTTTACAACCCTGCTCTAACTCTTCTTGATCAGGAGCTTCAAATCTAGGTTCCATGAAATTAAACATCATATCCGTCACTTCAAAAGAAAACACAGATGGATCTTTTTCTATATTACGTTTATGTATTCGTTGCTTACGAGTGTCTTTAGCAACATCTAAATAATGTATTTCAGAATCAATACCTAACTCTTGCGCTCGATTAGAAAAGATGTCTCTTTGTTCTTTGGTAGTAAAGCCAAGGTCCAAAATCACGTTGCCATCAATTGCCAATATCTGTTCACTGATCTGCCATATTTGCTCAGAACAACGATTAACTCGTTCCATCATCCAGCTAAAATCAAGAGTGCGCATATCTTTTGAAAAGAGTGTTTGCATCCAAGGATCAATTGAAAATCTAATCGCTTTGATTTCCTTCGCTAGCGATAATGAATACGTTGTTTTTCCAGCACCGACAGGCCCACACACTAGAATTAATCTTGCCATACTCTCTACCTCCTCTCATTATTCTCAGTGTGGGTATCAAATACTTTTCAACTTGACGTAGATTTCCATCTCAAGAAAACCATCTGCGCGTACGTTATTTAAGTAATTTTCTAGTAATGGAAAATTATCCGGTTCAAAACCACTGTCAGGCAACCAGTCTGAATAAATACTCATTTGGGCCTTCAAGGTTTCGTCTGGACTACCCTTATAATAAAGCACCGCATATTGGCCGGCGGGGATTTCAGAGCATTTAAACGGCAGATTCACCGGCATATCGTCATCGATAACAATAGAGGCGTCATAGCGACACTTATCGATCGGAGTGATCGCTGGATTATCAAAGGCAAACGCAAACCGGGTTTGCTGCTCGGGTTTTATGCCATGATTACTCGCCCAGTCTATTAACTTATCCCAAGCGCCATAAATCGCAGCTGGTTCGTACCCTCCTTGGGATGCCAGTGTGCAAACGCGCTGACGCTTGAGTTCTTTTACTTCAATGTTCATACCGAATCTCTCTGATGTTGACTGTTTAATCACGTCGTTGTTGATGCGATTAGGATACAAATCAGAGGGGTTGAAATCTTTTCCGTACTTGCTAGAAATTTTTCCAATCTTGCTATCTTTTATTTTCTGCGGATTTCTTATCTCAGAGGGGGTAAAGCCAAAGTGTAGCTTCACTGCTTTAGAAAAATTTGCGCTGGATGAAAAACCACTATCGAGAGCGACATCAGTAATGGACAGTTCAGGTTTAAAAATGAGTAAATTTACCGCGCATTCCAGTCTACGCCTTGCGATGTAATCATTGACCGTTTCACCCAGAATAGCGCTAAAAATACGATGAAAATGAAACGCCGAGAAGTGACTAACTGCCGCGACTTCCGCTAAGGATATTTTATTATTCAAGTTCGTATCTATAAATTGCAAAACTCGATCAATTCGAAGCATGTACTCTTTATTCATAACTACCATTCGATTTCAGCTAATAACTGCGTTAATGCCTGCAGCCCCTTCCCTTTATTACTAATTTTCCAAGCCATAAAATATTCATGATTGCTGATATTAGCAAACTTAAGTTCTTGCAATTCCCCACTGTCTAAGTAGTGCTGAATACGCTGACGCGGCACATGGCCTATACCGATTCCCGCCACAATCGCCTCAACTTTTTGATCCATATTTTGCACATAGCAATTCATCCCAACACCTCTCTGCTCTCGCCCTTTAGGGTCTAAACTACTAAACCCAGCATTGCGAGATATTTCATGCAATGAAGTATCGTGGGTAATAATCCGTCTAAGTTTAGGTAATATCGTTGCCAGTACTTCAGGATCTCGGGCCAGTTCCATGTATGGGTGTGATGTCGCAATCACAGGGACTAGATCACTGCCGCCAATAGGCACTGCACGGAAGCCTTTCTGCAGGGGCACCGGCCCCGGTACCCCGACCAATAGCTCGACACGGTCTTGATCTAACGCTTCCCAGCCACCATTAAGCACACTTTCCACTAGATCAATTTCAACATTTTCATGTTGCGCTAGAAAGTCAGCTAACACTTCAAAGAATAAAGGGGAGTTCAGGGTCGATTCCATCGCAATTCGAATTTTAGGCTCCCAGCCCGTAGCGACTTCTTTCGCACTACTGGCTAATCGAGACGTGGCAAGCAGAATGTTACGCCCTTCTTCCAGTATCAATTGCCCCGCTGGGGTTAAGACAGAACGGCGCCCTTGGCGCTGAAATAAGGCGATATCAAGCTGCTCTTCTAACTTCTGTACGGCATAAGAAACTGCCGAGGTCGCTTTATTCAGCTCTTCAGAAGCTTTCGCATAGCTTCCACGCCGATCAATAGCATCTAAGGTCTCTAATACTTCGATTGTGATAGGATTTCTAGTAGTCATCACTTTCATCAACTGTTCTAATTTTTAGATCATTCTAAACAATAATAGCCTCTTATTGGAAATTAATTAGCCCTATACACTGAGTACATCAAATAGAGAAACGTATCAGAACTCGACATTAGAGGAACAAGAACATGGGTTTAATTCAAAATGGACAATGGGTTGATCAGTGGTATGACACCAAAAGCAGTGGTGGTGAATATCGCCGCCAAGATAGCCGTTTTAGAAGCTGGCTAACCTCAGATGGCCAGGCAGGCCCCTGTGGGGAGTCTGGCTTTAAAGCCGAAAAAGGCCGTTACCATTTATACGTTTCCTTGGCGTGTCCTTGGGCTCACAGAACGTTGATCTTTCGCCAGCTGAAGAACTTGCAGGAGTATATCGATGTCACTGTGGTTGATGCGATTATGCTAGAAAACGGTTGGCAGTTTTCTTCTAAGCAAGAACCCCTGTACGATTTTAACTTTGCTTATCAACTGTATTTAAAAGCCGATAGCCAATACGAAGGTCGCGTGACTGTGCC
>CAJVZR010000156.1 GCA_913019965.1 uncultured Oleispira sp. | reverse complement strand
GTTGCCGATACTAAGTAATTGAATTGAATACTTACGACAAAGTTCTGCCAGCGTATTAATAGATTGCTGCCAATTATTTCTTGGAGCATGAGGGAATATCGCACAATGATCCAAAACCTTACCTGTGGCATCAACTACCGCTATTTTTACGCCTGTTCGTAAACCCGGGTCTAGCCCCATTGTTGCTTTAGGACCCGCAGGAGCCGCCAATAACAAGTCTTTCATATTGCTGGCAAAAACCGTAATCGCATCAGCTTCGGCTTGCTCTCGAATTTGACCCATTAGCTCCGTTTCAAGATGAGTACTTAGCTTAATGCGCCATGTCCAGCGAACCACTTCGTTCAACCATTTATCCCCTGCCCGCCCTTGGTTCTCAATACCCCAATGGCTAGCTACCATTGCCTCACAAGGGTGAGATTTACTTCGATCAGAGTCACTCTCACCTACTTCAATCTTGTAATTAAGGAACCCTTCATTACGACCACGAAAAATAGCCAAAGCACGGTGTGACGGCATTTTCTTTAGGGCTTCACGGTGCTCAAAGTAGTCTCGAAATTTTGCACCTTCGGCTTCTTTGCCATCCACCACGGCAACCTGAACCGCACCTTCTTGCCATAAAAAACTTCGTAAACGCCCCAGTAATGCGGCGTCTTCACTGAAACGCTCCATCAAAATAAACTTCGCACCATCTAATGCGCCTTTCACATCATCAATGCCAGCATCGGCATTGATAAACGCTTCGGCTTCTTTTTCAGGGTTTAACTCAGGGTTTTCAATAAGTTTATTCGCTAACGACTCTAAACCAGCCTCTTTGGCGATTTGCCCTTTAGTACGGCGCTTTTTCTTATAAGGGAGATATAAATCTTCCAGAATAGTTTTAGTCTCAGCACTCAGTATATCTTTCTCAAGCGCTGGCGTTAGCTTATCTTGCTCGCTAATGCTTTTAAGAATACTCCCTCGTCTATCTTCAAGTTCTCTTAAGTAGCGTAATCGCTCTTCTAGTTGGCGCAATTGGGTATCATCCAATGATCCCGTGACTTCTTTTCGGTAACGGGATATAAACGGTACAGTAGCCCCTTCATCAAGCAAGCCAACGGCCGCTGTTACTTGTTGCTTTTTTACACCGAGTTCGTCTGCAATGCGCTGAGAAATTTTATCCATGAAGAAACCTTGTGGAAGAGAGAATAACTAATAAAACGGAGTTTATTAAGATGATGAAGCCTGCCAAAAGGCAGACTTCAATTTTGGATATTATAGCGTACTTATGATTAAAATTCGGGGGTTTAAAAAAAAGATCAAATTCAACCAGTAGTGCCGGTAACCGCAGAGAATTGAGACCGCGAGCTTCCAAGATAGGTCAAAAATGATTCAAGTTTTACGGCCTTACTGTAGTAATAGCCCTGAACCTCATCACAATGATTAGCCAGAAGGAAGTCCAGCTGGTCTTTATCTTCGACCCCTTCAGCCACTACGTTAATCTGTAAGTTATGAGCGAGACTGATAATCGCTTTAACAATCACTTCATCATCAACATTAGTGCATACATTATCAATAAATGACTTATCTATCTTGATGGTTGAAATAGGCAATTGCTGAATATTAGCAAATGATGAGTAACCCGTTCCGAAATCATCCAGTGAAAAGCTCACACCTAGCTGAGCCAATTGCTCTAAACATCGCTGGGTGTACTTCTGGTCATACATCATGGCTGACTCAGTTAATTCAAATTCAAGATTGCCAGTATTAATATCAGCGTTATAAATAATACGGAATACAGTTTCACTTAACTTTTTATCATAGAACTGACGGAAAGAAAGGTTCACCGCGCAAACCAAGTCATCATAACCCAGCTCTTGCAGTAGCGCTAAATCGCGACAGGCCTGCTCTACCACCCAATAGCCCATGGGTACAATCATTCCGCTACGTTCTGCTGCCGGAATAAATTGGTCAGGCATAATTAAGCCTCGGGTTGGGTGCTCCCAGCGAATCAGGCTTTCGTACCCCACGACCTGGTCATTAGCGATACTAACGCGAGGCTGATAATAAAGCCTAAGTTGACCATCTCGAAGGGCTGTTCTAAATTCTGCTTCTAGCTCCAACTCTCTTTCAACAGCGACATTCATTTTCTGGTGATAGAAATGATAACTATTTCCTTGCTCACGTTTAGCATCGAGCATGGCTCGGTTGGCATGTTTTAAAATATGCTCTGAAGTTTGGCCAGCCTCAGGAAAGGTTGCAATGCCCGCACTCAACGTCACCAACAACTGACGATGGTCAATAGTGAAAGGATCTTCAAATAACGCCAGCAACTTGGCCGTAACATGGTTGGCATCAATGGTGCTGTCAAGGTTCTCCAGAATAATGGCAAACTCATCGCCGCCAATTCTTGCTAAGCTATCACTCCTTCTAAGGTCTTCTCTCAATCTGGAGACAAGCATTTTTATCAGTTGATCGCCAGAACGATACCCGAATGTATCATTGATACTTCTAAAATCATCAACATTAAAAAACACCAGCCCTAACACTTCATTATTGCGTTCTGCCCTTAATATGGACTGATGCAGACGATCTAAAAAGATGCGTCGATTAACAATACCGGTAAGCGTATCAATATGACTTCGCGTATCTTGCTGCTGCTCTACTGAATGACGTAACACAGCATTACGAATACTGCGTTCTAGCAAAGAGTCGCTTAAAAGTGATTTACAAAGATAATCAGCCCCTCCAGCCTGAAATATAGGCTTAGACATTAGCCGCTCAGATTCGGCACTCAGGCAAATTACGGGGGTTTGGTCGCTTTCAATAGCCAGAAAGCCAAGAAATATCAGGGGGTCTTCATCACGGCAGTTGCAGTCCCAAAGAACGACATCAAATAATTCTTGATTGAGTAATTCGTGAAGTTCATCAAGGTTATAACACCAGCTTAGCTGGCTATTAAAACTCTCGGATTGCTCAAGCAAGTATCGAAGCCAAAGGTGCTCGGTAGGCTCACTCGTAAGTAGCAATATTTTAAGCTCTTCTGGCTCAAACATAAGTGGTAACATTTCATCATTACCTGACGCTTGTTCTGACATCCTTTTCCCCTGGCATTCTCCTGCCATTTTCCACTCGAAGCACTCATTTTCAGAGATTTGATCTTATTACCTATAAAGGTAGACCATTGCTGACAATTAAACGAGCAGCTCATGCATAATTTATTGTACGACATCACCTTAACTCGCACTAAGTACCCTGTCACATACGGTCATTTACAGAAGAGTAAATTGAATGATGCCGCTATGAGGCTGGGTCTGTTAAAATAGACCTTTTTCATCAAAAGGTTATTTTCAGTGTCACGACTCAACCCCAGACAACGCGAGGCCGTTCATTATGTTAACGGCCCATTATTGGTTCTTGCTGGTGCAGGCAGCGGAAAGACCAGTGT
>CAJVZR010000155.1 GCA_913019965.1 uncultured Oleispira sp. | reverse complement strand
GAACACATTAACAGTCGCGAGCAAACCCACTTTAACGCGAAAAATATCGTGTACTGCACCGCAAACCAAAGCAAACACATGCCAAGTCTAAGCCACTTGCCTATTAAACCCGTGCGAGGACAAATAACTAAGATAAATTCTAAGCAAGTACCCACAATAAAAACAATCTTGTGCGGCGAGAGCTACCTTTGCCCACCTATTTCTAATGAGCACTATTTTGGCTCTACCTATGTTATTGGAACAACCGACCTTAATTTAAAAAATAATGAGCACTTAGAAAACATCGAAAAACTCACAAACTGGCTACCTGAGTGGTGTGAAAGCGAAACTCTCAAAGAAACTATAATTGGAGGTAGCAGCGGATTACGTTGCACTACACCTGACTATTTTCCTATCGTCGGGCAACTTGTTAATGCAGAGAAATTTATATCGGACTATGCTCCATTACGGGCAAACGCGAATCACTGTAAAGACGCTCTACCTCCTTATTTAACGAATGCTTATTGCAATATAGGCCACGGCTCGAAAGGTATGGTAACCGCACCGTTAGCCGCTGAACACATCGCAAGCCTACTTTTCGCAGAACCCTCTACATATACATTTGAACAAATAGAAATGTTAAGTACCGGACGATTCTTAGCGCGCGACTTGATTAGAAAAAAGATTTAGGGGATGACCATGCTTTGCGTCGAGTCTAAGGGACAAAAATGGCTAAAGGCTCGGACTCAGTTGACGCCCATCGGGCGCAAATGCAGACACTCGATAACGTAAACTACCATCACCAGCGGTGTGATCTTCACTCCACAGCACCATAAATTTGTCGTCCAACACCGGTGCGACATCAATTATTGTATCGGTACCAGGCGTACCAAATTGAACTTGAAACGGCGCATCGGAAGGCGATTCTGTTAAGTCAATTCCCCATACAAAAGCATCCTGACCACCAAATGGATTATTTCCTTCGAGTCGTCCCAACGTCACCCCAGCCAACATAATATGCTCATCATCATCTAACACCTCGCTTTTAATTATTCGATCATTTCCGTTAGAGTCTACCTTCGAAAATTCCGCCACCTCGATGTTACCTGCATCACCTAACTCAAATTGCGAAATATACGCATCTAGGCTATTGGAGGGAGAAACTTGACCATTTAGAGGGTCTTGGTCACCGTAGGATGTTATGAGTAAGGAATCGCCATTCGCTCCAGAAAAGGTTGTCGTTACTTTGTGTTGATCATTAAATGATAGATTAAGAGATCTTCGATCTTCAATCTCAGCCCCTTGGTCGTCCGAGTCTAAAAAATCAATTCGAGCCTGATTTCTATTTTGAATAGATACACTCTGCGTCAGCACATGGATATCACCAGAGATAAAGTCGATATCTACCGCCTCGTCATCCTCATTTGTACCCACAAATCGAGCCCATTCCTTTGTATAATCGCCTTCATTCAGCTTATAAACTAACGCGTCTATTCCTCCTCTGTTGCCAAACTCCGGCAAGCTGCCGTCAATGGTTTGACCAGTTGATTCTGCAAGAATATACACCTCTCCTCTTTGACCTTTTATCACCCCAACGGGCTTATCAGCTTTCTCCGTTCCTAGCTGCAAAATATCCAGAAGCTGAAAACCACTGTTCTCATTGACATTCAAGACCGCAAGGACAATATCGTCGTCACCAAAGAAAGATGAGCCATACAAGCCATTCACCTTGAGCAAAACAAGTAACTTGTCCTCTTCGTTGCCAGATAGAGCCAAATACTCTAAATCGATGAGTTCTATATCAACGCCAGGTTTAGAAAAAGAAAACTCAAAGGAGCCTCCCACGTTGAATGGTTTACCGTTCCGATAAAAAGATCGGATCTTTGCTTCTTTATTCGAAGCTTGCTGAGTTAATCCGACTGATAAAAGTCCATTTTCGGAAACTGCAAGAGATGATGCAACTTCCAAGGATGCTTGCATCGCAACGATTTCATTTTCAACCAAATTACTTAGTGGCCATTCATTGAAAAGCACTTTAGTATCCTCAAAGTCAAAGATGTCGCTCACTGATAGTGAAGTTATTAACTGCAAATCTTTACCCCAATCGTTACTAGGTAAATAACTATCATTAAAATTGATAGCAAAGCCTGAAACGGACTCATTCGGATTGAATACAATACTCTGGGACAATGGTTCATAACTGTAGTAGCTTGGGGGTGCACTAGTCACATCGTCTTCGAGCCCCCCCTCAACCGCTGAAACTGAAAAAACTCCAATTTCCAGCGCACTGAATGCCGCAAGGCTAATATTTACAGGCACATTGACGGTTTCGCCAGGACTAAGAATTTCAGACTTCTCTTCAAATATGACTTCAGGTTCACTATCTCTAATAATCGCATCAACCCTCGCATCTTGTATTCGTAGACTCGCGCCTTCAACCTTGTAAACCTCAATTTCGAATGTTTCTTCTGCTTCAAACTTTTGATCATCCAGCAATGGGACATACACTGAACAAAAACCAACGGACTGATTAAACTCAAATGATCCCTCCGTTGTAACATAATCCAAACCGGGCCGAGCACTGCCGATATTCTGACTGCTCTGCTCATCCAGCCCCTCAAGATATCTGGAAACCGTGCGATAAAATATTTTTGAAGATTGGGTCGGAATTGTATCTAAGTTAAAATTAACTTGCAGTAAAAAAGCCTTTTCTCCCGTTGGAAGAGTAATTTGCCCTGCATTATATTTCTTTGCATCGCTGCAAACAGCTGAGCTTGCAATAACAGTTGGAGAGACACTCTCTACGGCCTCTCCGATACTGCCGGAAGTTATAAGATTTACTGAAACAGAATTGAGGTCTAGAGAAAAGTCATACTTCGTAACCACCACTTCTCGGCCATCGGTAAGCTCAATAAAATAAGAGAACTCTCCACCACTAAACTCACCATCATCTAGCGTTTGCTCAGTCAGTTCCGGAACACCATTCAAACGAAATGCCGCTTTGGCAACATCTAAATTTTGGATATCTAATTCAACTGGATTTCGATCAGTATTATTTAGCTCTGCGCGAAATTTTTCCCTGAGAACGGGGTCTTGAATACCCTCTACATTTTGGATATACCGAACACGATAATTTCCGCTGCCGCCCGCAATGCCAAACTCAAACGAAAACTGAGCCCCTATGTACATTTGTCGTGGAGGAAAACCAATTAGGCGCAACTGGTCCTCTGCAGCCTCCTGAGACGAAAAAACACCCCCATTATCGGAGCCTCCGCCCATACATGCGGTAAGTGATAAAAGCAGGAAGGCACTAATGGCCCGTAATGAAATTTTTAAAAAATAAGATGCCATGATGTTTAGCAATGCCGGTATTTCAAACGGTATAATTGGAAAGGGATAGTATTAAAAACGAAAGGAAAGTAACAGCATAATAGTGCTAGAAGCCATAACAGGTCACACTATCTAGCTGCTTTGTGGTTCATTAATCATCAT
>CAJVZR010000154.1 GCA_913019965.1 uncultured Oleispira sp. | reverse complement strand
GGCGGCATTAATGGCCCAGCGATGATGCTGCGTTCAAAAGCCCCCGATCCAAGAGGCCTTGTCGGTAAGCGCACCTTCTTCCACCCAACCATCTTTTCATTTGCCTCATTTGAAAACGAAATTAACCCGTATTACGGCGCCCCACAGTCGATTTATTCCGACCATTTCCAATGGGACAGTGTTGATGGGCCTGTCGGCTACAAATTAGAAGTACCGCCGCTACACCCAGGTTTAACGTCGGTATTATTAATGGGTCATGGTGAATCTCAGTTTGAAGAGATGAATAAGCTACCCAACTTGAGCTCAATGATTGCCTTATTGCGTGATGGTTTTAATGACGAAAGCCAAGGTGGTGCTATTGAGTTAGCCGATGATGGTTCGGCCATTATCGATTACCCCATTAATGATTATCTTTGGGAAGGCATTAAGCGTACGCATTTATCTATGGCTGAACTGCAATTTGCCGCCGGTGCAAAAGCGGTTAAGCCAGCGCATACCGAAGCTAAGTGGGAGACCTCTTGGGAAGATGCCAAAGCCGCGATTAACAACCTCTCTTACTCAGCTAGTCGTGCACTCGTAGGCAGTGCTCACGTGATGGGTGGTATGACGATGGGCGAAGATTTAGAACGCTGCGTGGTTGATAGTAAGGGTAAATATCATTACCTCGATAACCTTTACGTCATCGACGGTTCAGTATTCCCAACCAGTATTGGTGCCAATCCACAGCTTTCTATTTACGGAATGGCTTGTCGTTTGGCAACAGGGCTAGCGGAGAAACTAACTGGGCGAACGTGACCGAAACGAAGTTTCGCAGCTCAGTGAGCGACTAGCCAAGGAAGGCTAGGCCGGAAGGTGTTCCAAGGATGGAAAGTTTGATTGCTTTTTCATAGATCCAAATACCCTTCCTAACTCGATATTAGTCCACTCACCCAATATCGATCACAAGCGTAATGGCCAGTGCAACCAGCCCATTTACCATTCAAGACACGATACACACTTGGCAAGTTAGAACAAACAAGGTACTTTGCAGCAACTCTCAATCTAACTCCCAACTCCTACAATTAATCGAGAAAAAGCCATGGATTATAGCGCGATCAAACATGCCCATATCGGCATCGCTTACTTAAGTATTTTATTGTTCATCATTCGCTTTGCGTTATTCAAATTTAAGCCGGTACTTAAAAGCAACAAGCTGCTTAAAATCCTGCCTCATGTGATTGATACCTTCTTACTGGTATTCGCTATCTGGTTATGTACCATCATCAGCCAATATCCACTTACCGATCACTGGTTAACGGCAAAAGTCATCGGCCTAGTGGGTTACATTGCTTTTGGTACTATCGCGATTAAACAAGGAAAAACTTGGGCATTCGTTGCCGCATTGGTATCTTTTGCCTATATCTTCGGTGCTGCCAAGACACATAGTGCGCTATCGTTTTTTAGCCAATTCAGTTAAAATACGCCGCATTATTTAACTGAGTTGATATTAGAAATAGTTTCAAACTCACTATCCAACATACAGAATGATGAGCCCACTATGAACATAGTTGTCTATCCTGGAACATTTGACCCGATCACCAACGGCCATACTGACCTTGTTGAACGGGCTGCTCGCATGTTTGACCACATTATTCTGGCCGTTGCTGATAATCCAAAGAAAAAGCCGACGCTTGATATTGATACCCGTGTCGACCTAGCCAACGAAGTGCTAGGTCATTTACACAACGTTGAAGTCGTCGGTTTCAGCAACTTGCTGGCTGACTTTGTGCAAGAAAAAAATGCCAATATCATTTTGCGTGGCCTACGCGCAGTTTCGGATTTTGAATACGAATTCCAACTGGCCAATATGAACCGTGTATTAGCACCGAATGTAGAAAGTATGTTCCTCACCCCTGCGGAGCAATACTCTTACATTTCATCAACATTGGTTCGTGAAATCGCCGCCCTTGATGGCGACATTACCAAGTTTGTTCATCCGGCTGTTGCTAAAGCCTTAAAAGAACAACTTTAGAAGACAGCGCTAATAAAACCGCTGTAAGGAAAAGATCATGTCTTTAATCATCACAGATGAATGCATTAACTGCGATGTTTGCGAACCCGAGTGTCCTAACGAGGCGATTACGCCTGGGGAAGAAATTTACGAAATCGATCCAGCAAAATGTACCGAGTGTATTGGTCACTACGACGAACCTCAGTGCGTATTAGTCTGCCCTGTTGACTGCATTCCAAAAGATGAAGATAACGAAGAGAGCCAAGCCGAACTTGAAGCTAAATATGAGTTGCTAACGGGCAAAAGCATTTAATCTTCACGATTGAGTGTTGCTGACTAGCAACACTCTTATTCAATACTTCATTCTCTTGCCTTCGGGGCAAGTTCTTGCCAAAGTAGCTGCAATTATTTTGCTGAAAGGAATTATCTTCCATGCTGCCTGCTTCGTTTAAACTTCTAGCTTCAACCCTTGGCATTACTGCCTTAGTCGGATTAAGCGCCTGCTCACAGACAGATACCTCTGAACACGTTCCTCAGCCAAAGCCCTTAACAGCATCGTCGCCAACTCAAGCCGCCATTGCCAGCGCTCACCCTTTAGCGACCCAAGCGGGAATGGACATTTTGGCCTCAGGTGGAAATGCCTTTGACGCGGCCATCGCTGTCGCGGCCTCTTTAGGCGTTGTCGAACCTTTCAGCGCTGGTATCGGCGGTGGCGGTTTTTGGTTAATTCATGATGCTAAAGCGAATAAAAATACCTTCATCGACGCCCGTGAAAAAGCTCCGGCGGCGGCTCATGCAGATTTATACTTGAATAAAGACGGCAGTGTTAATCGCGATATTGCGGTTAATGGGGCGTTAGCCGCAGGCATTCCAGGACAAGCCGCAGCCTTTGTTCATTTAGCAGATAAGTATGGCCAGTTGCCGCTGAAGAAAACATTAGCGGCCGCCATACAGCAAGCCAATGAAGGCTTCCCGGTTTATCATCATTATCAGAAGTTAGCAGGCTATCGTCTCGAAAACCTAAAGCGTTACCCAACCAGTGCTAAAACCTTTCTCGATACACAGCAAAATATTCCTGAGGTAGGGCATTTAATTAAGCAGCCTGATCTTGCTTGGACACTGCAGCAAGTTGCCGATAAGGGTTTTGATGGCTTCTATAAAGGCGAAAGTGCGCGTCGCTTAGTCGCGGGAGTTCAAGCGGCGAATGGCATTTGGACCATGGAAGACCTTGCTAATTACAATATTGTTGAGCGTCAGCCAATCGAGATTGACTATAAAGGCCACAAGGTTATTAGTGCACCACCGCCTTCCTCTGGTGGTATTGCGATTGCCGCGATGCTGAATATGCTTTCTCAATACGATTTAGCTCAGCTCAATAACGCCGACAAAACACACTTAATTGTGGAAGCGATGCGCCGCGCTTATAAAGACCGCGCTGAGTTTTTAGGCGATCCTGATTTTGTCGATGTACCGACCGCTGAGTTAATTAGCCTAGAGCGTGCTAAAACCTATGCTGCGAGTATTGATATGAACAAGGCTACCAGCAGCTTGAGCTTAAAAGGCCCGAAGAATAT
>CAJVZR010000153.1 GCA_913019965.1 uncultured Oleispira sp. | reverse complement strand
GTACGTAATAAAGACCAGCACGAACCCATCTCATTCATGCAACATCTTGTTATAGGTTTAATCCGCGCATTACTACCACCACACAGAGATAACGAACAAGCCGCTGACTATTTACGCACGCTGGATGCATTAAACAGCAGCATCCAATGGACAGTCGTTCGCCCTGATGCCTTGATCGACCAAGATGAAGTCAGTGAATATGACCTTGAGCCTGCGCCTATTCGCAGTGCTATTTTTGATTCCGGTGACGTGAGCCGTATCAATGTGGCAAGTGTGATGAGCCGATTAATAACCGATTCAAACCTTTGGAATGAGTGGCAGGGGAAAATGCCTTTGGTGTATAACTCACAGCAGTGAAGGCATTTTATCAATAAGGTGAGATGAGGATGGGAGTTCCACTTGCTATGGTTATAAATATTACTACACTTATTATCTGGTCGCCGAAATATTGCCTTACCGTTGCAAGTATTCACATGGATACCAGCAATGACCCATCCACTTCTTTAAGCCACTAATCATGAGTGGCATAAAGAAGTCGTCGTTTTAGTGAGAAGGAGTTTAATGACTTTATTTTGTAATTTATTTAGCTCTGCCAAACTAGTCATACTGATTTCTCTACTCATGGCCAAACTCACCTTTGCAGCAACACCAGCAGATACAATTGTTCTTGGTATCACAGCTCCTGCCTTGCAAAGTTCACAAGTACAAATTGCAAAAAAAATATTTAGCCACATTTTTGAAGAGTTGGATTATGAACTAAAAATAGAAGTATTACCTTCTATTCGCCTTGCTAAGCAAACGGAATCCGGTGCCATTGATGGCGAGTTGGTTCGCATGTCAGACTATGGTGATAGCCACCCCCACTTAACACGAGTTGATGAACCCATTTTTGAATTCTCTGTCGCCGCTTATAGTAACGACGCTGATTTGAACGTAGCGAGCTGGGAAGATCTAAATGGCCTAAACATTGGCTATAGGCGAGGGGTAAAAGTCGTAGAGAATGAGTTAACAATATTCAATAAAGATAATTTAGTTCAATTCACAGATATTCCCTATGCCTTAAAAATATTATCACTCAATAGATTAGACGCTTATATTGGAGTTGAATTCCTCACCGATGAGTTATTAATAAACCAACCTGAAAACATCGTGTCTAATATTTTCAAGATTTCGAATTTAAAGAAAGAAAGCGCACACCTATTCTTGGGCACTCGAATTTCTTATCTTGCCCCGATAGTTTCTGCCGCTCTTAAAAAGATGAAACTGACGAATCGGTATCATGAAATTATAGAACAGTAAAATAATTAATTATTTAAGATCAGCATAATTTAATGACCTCTAAGAAATAGTTCTTAATCACTTCTGCGATTATAGTTCCTATTTTTGGTTAACTTGAATCGCCCCTAGTTTTCTAGACACTGCTTTGTTTCAAAAAATAGTTCTTTTCATATTCCATTGGCGATAAGTCATTATTATTACCATGGCGCCGAGTAGGATTATAGAACAGCTCAATATAATTAAATACATCAGCTTTACCTTCCTCTCTGCTGCGATAAATTTTACGACGAATGCGTTCTCTTTTTAGTAATGCAAAGAAGCTTTCAGCACATGCATTATCGTGACAGTTTCCTCTACGGCTCATGCTCACAACTAAATTATTCGCTTTAAGCATACTCTGCCAATCATAACTCGTGTATTGACATCCTTGATCTGAATGCACAATAACTTCTCCCTTTGGCTTACGTCGCCAGCAGGCCATGGTTATCGCATTAAGTACCAAGTCAGTATTAATACGACCTCCCATAGACCAACCAATTACTTGTCGTGAAAATAGATCAATGATCACTGCAAGAAAAAGCCAACCTTCTTGTGTACGAATATAAGTAATATCTGTCACCCAAACAGTATTTGGTTTTTCGACATTAAACTCACGATTAAGTAGATTTGGTGCAACAGTCGATAAGTCACCGTCTCCGTAGTTATTTTTTCTCTTATAACCTCGCTGAGCTTGAAGCCCTTCGGTTCGCATCAGGCGATATACGCGGTTCTTACCACACTGATCACCTGCGGCTCGTAAGTCTTTATAGACCTTTCGATATCCATAAACACAACCGCTCTCTAGCCAGTATTGTTTTATGAACCCTAGTAAATATTCATCCTCTTTAGCGCGCTCGCTAACAGGATTTGAGAGCCAGGCATAAAAACCACTTGGATGAATTTCTAGTGCACGACATAGAGTACGTACAGGGTATCTCTCGCGGCGAGCTTTTATGAACGTGTATTTTTCTTCGACTCGACGGCAAAGAACACGGCGGCTTCCTTTAGAATGTCACGCTCTTCAGTTACACGCTTGAGTTCAGCTTTAAGCTTACGCAGCTCATCTGAGCTGGATTGCTTTTCTTGGTAGGCTTGTGCGTTTTCACCATAGCGATCACGCCAGTTATAAAGGCTTTTGGTTGTGATGCCTAAGCGCTTGGCAACATCGGCTATTGAATAACCACCTTCGGTTACTTGCTTAACTGCTGCTATCTTGAATTCTTCGTTGTATCGTTCACCAGCCATAGTGGCCTCCTCTGTTAACTCATTATATAGTTAAAGAGTGTCTAGAAAACTAGGGGCGATTCAAATCAGCTAGAGTCTCTAGCCTTGAAGTGTGCGTCTACTTTATTGGGTAAGCTCTCAAAACCGTCCAAGCCACGCAGTGGCTGATGCAACATATTTTTGTTATGAGTTGGTAACACTTACCACCCCAATTATAACTGTTAAGAAAATTGCCAAATATGTATAAAAGAACCGTTTCAAAAAAAGACTTTTAGATATTAGATTTTCATCTTCAGATGCAAAGTATTTGTTACCACAAACATATCTCAAGAAAGAAATATTGTTTGATGGAGTATTGTTAGCAAATAATGAGGGCTCACCCATTTCTTTATATAGATCAGGTTGGCATTCTCTTAAATAGCGAAAATATTTAGTAATAACGACGAACCAAACCGGAACCATAACAAACATAGCCGCTATCAATGGAACTAGGAGTAGTACAAGTATTTCAATCATAATTTACTCATAACGTTTTTAGCTAAAGGGCGTGCGTCTAGCACGTCCAGTGAAGGCCGTCTTTTTGGCCGTAGCGCATTTCAGCGTATTGTTATGTTTTATATCTTTAACGTATTGGTAGATGCTTTTCAAGAATGTGAAGTAGCTCATCCATCTTATCAGTATCTTCATAAATACAGATCTCACCATAACTCCCTCCATCAATTATAATAGCTCTAATTCCAGTATTACTAACAGGATTTAATTCATTAATGGCATTCAATGGCATTTCAACTTTTTTCCATTTAGAATTTCTACCAAACACTTTCTCTTTAGTGATCGTGATTGAAGCCTGTTTAAATAAAACGGCTATTAATCCTGCGCATAAATAGCAAAATACCCATATTCCAAAAAACAACCATAGATAATCTTCTGGTGAAAATTTTTTAAATAGAGAATCGTAACTAAAGCCAGCCATAAGGAACTTCAGGAAAAAACATAGAACTAGAGTCACAATACTTGTAACTGACATAAACTTGCCCAGTGACCTCCATAGATCTTTCCATCTTACTTTATATAACATTGAATATCCTAAGTGGTGCATAACGAGGCTGTAGGAAAACCCTGCTTTAAGACAGTCATCCCTTACGCCTTCTTTCTAATATTATTTACGCACCAAT
>CAJVZR010000152.1 GCA_913019965.1 uncultured Oleispira sp. | reverse complement strand
TTGACGACTATAGCCTTCAGTACCCGCATTGGTAATGTTATGACCCGTAACCGTTAATGCTGTTTGTTGCGCTTTTAGCCCAGTAATACCAATGCCTAATAAATCACCCACGAGGCACCTCCAACGCTTTTTCCATCAACTCACTATTCGCGATACGAGATATTTTTTCTGCGTATTTAGGATCCGTTGCATAACCTGCTTGTTGCAATTCTTTTGCATATTGCTCGACATCGGTTCCTGCTGCCATCGCTTTTTCATAACGCTGAGCTTTTAAAAATTGAGAATAATCTTTTAAACCCGCTTCAATTGACGGATATGATCGAAAATCTGCTTTTTCAGTAACGCGCTTACCATCACGATATTCGTGAGTTGTTACGCTAACCTTATCCCCTGACCAACGACTATCGGCTTTAATACCGAAAAAGTTATAACTATTGGTTTTATCTTTTCCATTACTCGCTTCAGAAGAAATCATATGCTTTCCCCAACCTGTCTCTAACGCCGCCTGAGAAATAATTGCTTTAGGGCTTACTCCCATTTCTTTGGCTATTTTTTCTGCAGCAGGGTAAAGCTGTTGTATAAATTGCTCTGGAGTTTCAAATGCCTGTAATTTTTCTGCCGCAGTTGTATCGACTGATTTGTTCTCAAGGTAAATAGCCGCTTTAGCACTGTTAACGAAGCGGGTATCAATATTAATACCCGCTTTATCTTTAACATGATTTAGCTGAGTATTCTTTTTTTCGATTTGATTGAAGTCGATAGCGTGTGAAAAGTTCTTACGTCTATCGTCCAGCGGTTGCCACTGAACTTCGCCTCGCTTAGATGGATCTCCATATTCCTGATTCAGCTGTCGGTAAATAACATCCGCAAGTCCTATTCCCTGCTTGCCAGTCATTTTCACAGACATCTGATCGTCATACATTTGCTGATAAAAATCTTCTTGGGGCGAATGCATAATAGAGTCTTCCTGAAAGACCTTATTGGCATCCCGCATTGACTTCATCATCATTTTTACAAACATAGATTCGAATTGCTCAGCCACTTTACGTAGAGCCTGGTCTTTATCTTCTCGACCAATATCATTAATGCTTTGCAGACTATTAAGGTCTGTATAAACATCTTGTGGCTGTGCAACTGAACTGGCAATCATGAATCTATCCTGCTCTCGTGGGTCTGAATCTATTTCTACCTAATTCTATAGAGCAAGTTCTTTGCCAACTTCCAGAAGCCCCGTCTCATGGGGTTTTAATGCTATTTTACAGAGCGTTAGTTATTTGAGTGGCAATGAGTTGCCGCTTTAAAAGAAGGTTAACCACAGAGGGCTCAGAGATCACAGAGGAAGCGCTAGAAAAGATAGGATTCACCACGGAGAACACGGAGCGCTTCGCTTCACGGAGGAAAAATTTACGATAAAAAACTAAAAAACTAAAGGGAGTAAACGGGATGACTTTCGGTCTTGCGCCTTTCATTCGAATTCTATGTTTGGCTTTGTCTTAGTCTTCCTCTGTGTAGCGAAGCGCTCTGCGTCCTCTGTGGTTAACTGCTTTGGCTTTTCTCCGTGTAGCGAAGCGCCTTCGTGCCCTCCGTGGTAAAATGCTCTTTTCGTTAGAGCAACTAAGAATTCTGATTATAAAGTTTCAACCGAGAGCGTTTACGATTACGATTATGATATTCCTGCTGCTCATTTTCTAATTGCGATTTAATCACTTCATCCTGATCCAACATCGCTATTAAGCGTTGCTGATCTTGCGCCGTTATTCGATCGGGGTGAATAAATAATAACTCGATTGTTTTCTGGCGCTGCTCAATGCGCTGCTCACTAAGTTCTTTCACCCCTTGCCTTAATAAGGAGTGAATTTCAGCCGATAGCGCTTCAATTTGATCCAATAAAGGATTTGAGTCCGTCATTAACATTCCTAGCCGCTTAAATAACCACAAGCTCAGCCTTTAACGCCCCAGCTTGTTTCAGTGCTTCAAGTATAGCCATTAAATCACCCGGCGCTGCGCCGACTTCATTCACCGCTTTTATAATCTGATCAAGGGAAACCCCTGGGCCAAACTTAAACATGCGGTTATTTTCTTGAGTGGCAGTAATATCGGTTTTAGGCACTACCGCTGTTTCACCATCGCCTAAAGCATTTGGCTGAACCACTTCAATATTTTCTTGTACTGTCACGGTTAAACTACCATGTGTCACCGCGACTGGCTCAATTTTCACATGCTGCCCCATCACGATGGTACCTGTGCGTGAGTTAATTATGACTTTAGCTCTCGCCTCCCCCATTTTAACTTCCATATTTTCGATCACCGATAAAAATGAAACTCGCTGACTTAAATCTCTAGGAGCGCTCACTCGGATAGATGTTGCATCTAAGGCTTCAGCCGTTCCAGGCCCTAATAATTCATTTAAGGTATCAATAATATGGCGCGCTGTGGTGAAATTGGCTTGGTCTAGATTTAAGACCAAGCTATCCCCATGACCAAAGGCGTTTGGAATCGCACGCTCTACAGTTGCACCATTAGGGATTCGGCCGACACTCGGCACGTTAACGGTAATTTTTGAACCATCATTCCCCTGAACACCAAATCCCCCAACCACAAGATTTCCTTGGGCTAAAGCATAGACTTGCCCATCTGCACCTTTTAATGGTGCAAACAATAATGAACCACCGCGTAAACTTTTTGCATTCCCCAAAGAAGAAACCGTAATATCTAGGCGCTGCCCCGGCTTAGAAAAAGCAGGCATTTCTGCAGTAATTGAGACCGCGGCGACATTTTTTAATTTAGGATCAACGCCATTTGGAATCGTAATGCCAAACTCAGCCATCATATTTCTAAAGGTTTGCGTCGTGAAAGGGGCCTTATCACCGGTACCATCCAAACCAACCACTAAACCATAACCAATCAATTGGTTACTACGCACTCCAGCGATAGACGTAATATCTTTAATACGCTCAGCATAAGCCGTATTCAGAACCATCGGTAACGTTAATAGTACGAAGGCAATAAAGCGCCAAATAATCATCATGTATATCTTCTTAAACCCATCTTCAGTCAAATTATCCACGTTCGTCTCCTTTAGAAAGGCCACCAAGCACTGTTCGTCATACGACCAAACCAGCCTTCTTTCGTCGCATTATTTAAATTGCCACGACCACCAAACTTAATGCGTGCATCCGCGACCTTACTCGACATCACGGTATTTTGCGGAGTGATATCCTGTGGGCGAATTAAGCCGATAATACGGATATATTCATCCCCTTCACTCAAGGTTAACCACTTTTCGCCGCGGATCTGTAATACACCACTCGGTAATATGTCTGAAACTGTTACAGAAATCGTGCCACTTAAGCTATTGCTGCGATCCGCATCGCCTTTTCCTTTAAATGAACGCTTGTGATCGACATTAATATCTAACCCTAAGTTTCTCCATCCTGGCACAGTATTTAAGATACTGACAGGGTTTGCCGTATTGGTAGAATCTTTATTCGATGACGTTTCTGCTGATTTTGATGAATTATATTGCTCATCAAAAATTACCGTAATAATGTCTCCAACCCGTGTCGCTTGCTGATCCGAAAACAAGCTTAAACTGTAATTTGATTTATACAGAGAACCATTAATACTCGGCGCGGCTTGCAACGAGGAAGAAGGCACCGGGGCATATTGTGGGTCGTTTGGATAAACATCTTTTTCAAACGGCACACTGGTACATCCTGTAGCGATAACAGCTGTAGCTGATAAAATAAG
>CAJVZR010000151.1 GCA_913019965.1 uncultured Oleispira sp. | reverse complement strand
AATAAGTTTATCTCATGGCCGCATATTCCCCAAAATTGGCAGTACCGAGCGGGTAAGTTAGACCAAGGACCAATTCTCGAGTTCACGATCAAGAATGATACTACGGAATTAAGCTTTTTCAGCACGCTGACGACCTTTGGTACTCCGCAAGATATAACATTACAAGAGTTGCGCATTGAGAGTTTTTTTCCTGCAGATGAGTCAACGCAGCGCTGGTTCAACAAAAATTAAAAGATACCCAGCGCTGTACTTTCAGTGCTGATGTAAAATGTACTGACTGGGTGTTTGCTGCAAGGTGATATTTAAAAGAGTTAAGCCTCAGCTTTAAGCTGCTCATATTATAAATTTAGAAAGTAAAAAGGCCATTAGATTTCTCTAATAGCCTCTTTTATTTGATGATTACATCGTCAATTTTTTCGACTTATTGCTTAGTATAAGCTCTATTGTAATCAACATCTAACGGCTGACCATTCTCATCTTGAGGTGTTTGAGATGTGCTTGTATGTAAGTCATTACCATTGATATAAAATAATCTTGGTAAGCTAGGGTCAAAACTAGCAATAAGGAATGTTGCGCTAGCATGTTTGCAGTTCATAATACTTGTTGCTTTATCAACTACCCAGCTTAGACTTGGGCACGTATTTTTGTACGATTGAAGTGAAAAACTATCGTGCGGCGTAAACGTAATATCATCTAAGGTTAATTCAGCTTTTAATGCTTCTGTCCCACTACTAGTCACTTGTAATTCAGGATCATATAGCGCTTTTAATTTAAAGTGGACTGTTGTGCGTTCATTTACACAATTAGCATTAGCGTAACTTTCTGCCTTCAACGTCAAGCCTGCATCAAAAACATAAGTCTCGACAGTATTTCCTTTACAGCCTGTTGACCAAGTTCCTTTAAGTTCTTCAGGATGATCATTCGCTCCTCCGCACCCGGTTAAAAAAGCTGCGATTGCCAAACCTGTAAAAATCTTTGCGCTCATTATTAAATCTCCTTATTCATTGAATGTTGAACGATAGTACACATTTAGACTTAAGAAGCACAAATACAATGATTGATTTAAATCGCTTTATCATACTTTTTCATTACAGGTTATTCAGATGATTTGTACATCTAAGCGCAGTTTTTGGCGTAGCACTAAATATCGGCACACGTTAAATTTCATGCCTAATAAGACGAAAGTCTTTCCAATCCCAGTATCCGGTTAAAAGATATAACGCCGATAAAATGGCCAACCACCATTCAATGATATTCGTCGCTTCTCGACTGAGTTCAGAAATAAAGTGCGAAAAGAGCCAGAGTAAAAAAATTACTTGTAGTGCATTAATCACTTTTTTTGCTCTAAGCGTTGCAAACCCGTGATGATGTTCTTTGATGCTTTTGTTTAACCACCAGGTCACTGCAATTTGATTAATGGTGGTCAGTAGGAAAAACAACACTGCGGTAATGGTATGCAACTGCCACAAATCTTTGGTTACTTTTGAGTTCTCCATATGCGGCCCCATTACCGTGACACTGATAACTAAAAACAGAGACGCTAAAATACTGCTTTTAAATATTAGCTTTAACCAATAGTTACTGGGTCCGTCACGTACTTCATATAAATACGCACGCATGCAGTACCACCAAATAATCATCAACACCCCAGAGCTGATAAAACCCGCTCTAAAATAATACGCTTCGGGATAAGAGATTCCGGTATCGGTAATGGGCGCACAGCCTTCTAGCCAAGGAATGCAGGTAGGAACAGAGCCCGAGTTTAATGCAATGGCGTAGCATAGCCCCATTGTCACTAATGATATTAAAGCGGAGCTGATTGATATACGTTGCGGTAGGTTCATTACTTTCCTTGCAATACTTCTTTCCTAATTTAGGTATTAATTAATAGGATAGAAGTCGCAAGGTGTCTAATTTTTCTCCGAAGTATGAGGTAACCAATTGTTATCTCAATGCCATGTTATTTTAAATTTATGAATTCATCATAATGAGCGAGATAATATCAAACCGTCATTCATCAAAGATAACGTATGATTATTTACTACTTCCAGTGCCATCATCATATCTTCCAGCTCATTCCCTTCGCCAAGGCTATCCCCTTGTTCAGTATCATCAAAACTGCGAGATAAGGTTATTTCTTTGGTGCTGCTATTATATTGGTAGCTACCTAGCTGAAGACCTTGCGGTGCATTATCCTTACTCTGGACAATGAGAAACGTATTATCACTATACAATGCTAGATGAAAAACGGCCGTACCTTGGCGGTAACTCCACAACCCTTCCATGCTGCTAGAAAACGTGTCTGCATTGAGTGTGATTGCACCACCCACTATGGCTAATGTTGAATTATTATTTGAGAAGTGTGCATCCGTAGTGACTGGTGTTCCGATATCTCCAACACCAGAATCTTCACCAGGGCCATTACTATCAAACTGTATATCAAAGGTTAACTCACTTCTTGATGCATCATAGCTGTATGTGCCAAATTCAACACCATTAGGGAGTTCCGCATCATTCTCAGCATAGATAAAAGTATTATTGGCTAGCAATATTAAGCGGCTGGCTTGGTTATCGTTTACCGAGCTCCAAGCTCCAATATGAGGAGTTAGCGTATCAATACTGGTTTGCATGTGTGCTTGTGCATCTGAGGCTGTGATCAATTCTGTTTTGAAAGCTCCGGAATTGGCCACCATATTAATCACGGCCGCATTGTTACTAAAGCTGGCGCTATCGCTATTAAAATTAATTTCAGCGGGCGCTGCTTCGGCTGCACCTTCTGCAATACGAATGCCATTTTCTGCGATGCCATCTTCATCCAATGACTGCAATAGCATCGCGATATTAGTTGCCGTTTCATGGTAAATAGAAGGGTGCGCTGCGAGGGTCATTGGGGTAATCACGCCCTTGGCTTTTGCAGTCGGGAGATCTAAGTTACCGATAGAGAAGGAGACATTCTCTCCAGCTACATACCTAAATTCGCCGTGATTATTGGTAACGCCACTTTGGGTTTCAGTTTTATACCCTATATTGGCTACTTTACTGTCAATGAATATCCCTGTAAGTATTGTTCCGGAACTATCTTGTTCAGTCGTATCATTACTGCTCTCACCACCACAGCCTGCAATCAATAGAGTTAGGCTGCTTAGCGCCGCGACTAATTTACTATTCATTATTTTGCCTAATCCTGACTATTAACTATTTAATTAATTGCGCAGAATATATGAGTTTTGACTTAAGTGATAGCTCCAATACTAGCCTTGAATGTCTTTTATTCTTTGCTTTAGAGTGGGGAGTATTTCTTGCTCAAACCAAGGGTTCTTCTTTAACCAAATATTATTTCTAGGGCTTGGGTGTGGCAGGGGTAAAACGGTAGGTCGAGTCCCTTTATCATATTCCTGCCAGCGAAGGACTGTTTCAGTGAGGGTCTTTTTCTTATCAGGTAAATGATAAGCCTGAGCATATTGGCCAATGGCTAAAATGAGTTCTAGATTCGGTAATTGTTGTAACAGCTGTTCACGCCATGCCGCTGCACATTCGGGTCGTGGCGGTTTGTCACCACTCGTCCCTTTACCGGGATAACAGAACCCCATTGGCAAGATGGCTATTAGTTCATCGTTGTAGAATGTTTCTTTTGAGATCCCCATCCACTCGCGCAAACGATCACCACTGGCATCATCAAACGGAATACCAGACTCATGAACCTTTCGGCCCGGCGCTTGGCCAGCAATTAAAATTTTTGCATTGGGATGAATTTGTACGACAGGTCGAACACCATGAGGAAGGTGTTCAGCGCAAAGAGTGCAATGACGAACTTGATCAATGAGTTTAATAAAGTCCGTCATATTATATAGCCTATGTTATTTAAGCTATTT
>CAJVZR010000150.1 GCA_913019965.1 uncultured Oleispira sp. | reverse complement strand
AAAGGCTCTTCTGAATCTATAAATGCCATGAGAACAGGGTTGATATGGAGTGTTCTCGCAGCGATTGCAATGACTTTTTTGGTTGCTCTAAACCCTGAGCCTATATCAATTACCGTGCTCGAGAAACCAGAGCTCTCAAATGTTTTATCAACTATGATTTGGGCGCTACCTTTTATGGTTGTATTCATGTTGCTTGGATTTGGCTTCCAGGAATTTTATCGCACTAATATTGTGGCATAGGCAAATTAAGGGCGCATGGGGTTCTTTGCGCTTTAATAATCATGAGCTATGGCGCGCCAGCTCTAACCTTTGGGCCGCAAGCACAATGAGTTTGATGGTTCAGTGGTCAGGAGTTTTGATTGCTGGAGCTTTAGTTTCGTCATCCGAGGTTGCCTATTTAACGGCTGCTCAACGTACTGCGATGCTAACAAGCTTCGTCTTAATGGTTGTCAACATGGTTGTTGCGCCTCGCTATACGCTTTTATGGAAGGAAAATAAAATCACTGAAATCCAGCGGCTTGCAAAGTGGTCAACCCACGGGATGGTTGTTCTTGTATTGCCTATCATTGCGTTAATGCTTGTTTTTCCAGATCTCATTATGGGCTTGTTTGGTGATGAGTTCGTAGTCGCTGGGAATTTACTAGCAATAATGGCGGTAGGGCAGTTTATTAATGTCGCAACCGGATCAGTTGGTTTTCTATTGAACATGAGTGGTCATGAGAGAGACTTTCGAAGGGTGACTATGTTTGCTGGGCCACTAACCATAATACTTAGTTACTTTTTTATTGTTCAGTGGGGCGTTACTGGGGCTGCCATTGCGACCGCTGTTGGTTTGTCTCTACAGAATATTGGTGCGCTTTTCATGGTGCGTAAACGACTTGGTTTTTGGCCTATCGGCTAATTTTTATTAAGGAATTATTGTGATTAGTAGTGTAGATGTACAGGGAATACAGATAGATAATGATAAACCATTCACTCTATTTGGTGGCATTAACGTTTTAGAAAGCCGTGATCTTGCGATGTGTACTTGCGAGCAATATGTAAAAGTAACTGAAAAATTAGGCATTCCTTACGTATTTAAAGCGTCTTTCGACAAAGCAAATCGCTCTTCTATTAACTCATACCGTGGTCCTGGTATGGAGGAAGGTTTGAAGATCTTTCAAGAAATCAAAGAAACGTTTGGCGTACCGATTATTACTGATGTACACGAACCGTTTCAAGCAGCCCCTGTTGCTGAAGTTGTTGATATTATTCAACTGCCAGCATTTTTGGCTCGCCAAACTGACCTTGTTATTGCAATGGCCGAAACGGGGGCGGCGATTAACATCAAAAAGCCTCAGTTCTTAGCACCACACGAAATGCGTCACATCCTGACTAAATTTCAAGATGCGGGTAATGATAAGCTAATGCTATGTGAGCGTGGCACTAGCTTTGGTTATAACAATCTAGTAGTAGATATGCTGGGTATGGACGACATGAAAGTACAAGCACCTGTGATCTTTGATGCGACTCACGCATTGCAGCGTCCTGGTGGTCTTACAGATTCTGCTGGCGGTCGTCGTGCACAAGCATTTCAACTTGCACGCTCTGGCATGGCTTTGGGTATTGCTGGTTTGTTCTTAGAAGCGCACCCGAATCCTGATGAGGCTAAGTGCGATGGTCCGTGCGCATTACCATTAGATAAGCTTGAGCCTTATTTGGCACAGATGAAAGCGGTTGATGATTTGGTTAAATCGTTTGAATCTATTGTGATTAGCTGAGCAATAGATCTCTTATAGAACTATTGCTTAAATGCGAATCTATTAATCCAAAGTTACTTTTATGCTTCATTCCGTTTAAACTTAGCGTAATAATATAAACAGCATTATAGAGGGAAGGTGCATGAATATCACCATCGCAGGCACAGGTTACGTTGGCCTTTCAAACGCTATGTTACTAGCGCAGCATAATAGCGTGATTGCCCTTGATGTCATCGCTGACAAAGTTAGCATGCTTAACGATAAAGTCTCGCCGATTGCCGATACCGAAATTGAAGCATTCCTTCAGCGTGACGATCTTAATTTTACCGCCACCCTTGATAAGCAGCTTGCTTATAAAGAGGCTGACTACGTTATTATCGCTACGCCGACTGATTATGATACCGAGCACAACTTCTTTAATACTTCTACAGTAGAAGCGGTTATTAAAGATGTTATGGCGATTAACCCTGATGCCGTGATGGTGATTAAGTCAACGGTTCCTGTGGGTTTTACTCAGCGTATTCGTGAAGAGCTGGGCTGTGAGAATATTTTCTTCTCCCCTGAATTCTTACGTGAGGGCAAGGCGCTTTATGACAACTTGCATCCTTCTCGTATTGTTGTGGGTGAGCAGTCTGAACGTGCCGAGCGCTTTGCTAATCTTTTAGTTCAGGGGGCTATCAAAGAAGATATCGATGTATTGCATATTGATTCTACTGAAGCGGAAGCGGTTAAGTTGTTTTCTAATACTTACCTCGCGATGCGTGTTGCGTATTTCAATGAATTAGACAGCTATGCCGAGTCGTTTGGGTTAAATAGTAAGCAGATTATTCAAGGTGTGGGTTTAGATCCTCGCATTGGTAATCATTACAACAACCCGTCGTTTGGTTATGGTGGTTATTGCTTGCCTAAAGATACCAAACAGCTTTTAGCCAACTTCAAAAATGTGCCTAATAATATGGTGCGTGCGATTGTTGATGCGAATACTACGCGTAAAGACTTTGTTGCAGACTCTATTCTTAGCCGCAACCCTAAGGTCGTGGGTATTTATCGTTTGGTAATGAAGACGGGGTCGGATAACTTTCGAGCGTCTGCTATCCAGGGGATTATGAAGCGCATTAAGGCTAAAGGGGTTGAGGTGGTTATTTATGAACCGACTATGGATGACGATGAGTTTTTCCGATCTAAGGTTGTTAATGACTTGAACGAGTTTAAAGAAATGGCGGATGTTGTTATTGCTAACCGTTTGTCTGATGAGTTGAGTGATATTACTGATAAAGTTTATACGCGGGATTTGTTTGGTAGCGACTAGAGACTAAAAGCGATTCACCACGGAGTGCACGGAGGCGCTTCGCTGCACGGAGAGGAGCTAAAAATGAAAAGAAAGAGTGAGTAATCAACCTTTAAGCATCTTTGCTTTAAGTCTAATACGGTCTATTAATTTAGGCCTTTTTTCGTTTTATGGCTTCGTAAATACGTTAAAATAGTACTGTATTTAAATCCATTGTTATCTATACAGTATTGGTGGTTTTATGAATGCCGCAGCGAATGATAATACCTACCGTTTTAACAACTCCTTAACCTACCATGATCAGTTAGCCGATAAGATTTCTTTACTGGCTGGGCAGATTAATGCCGCTAATTATCGATTTTTAAAATTGATTGCTGAGTTTGATGCCCTTGAGGCTTGGGCGGGTTATGGCTTTCGTTCTTGTGCCCATTGGTTAGATTGGAAGTGTGGTATCGCGTTAGGTGCGGCTCGGGAACGAGTACGTATTGCTCGTGCTTTGGATGGACTGCCTAAAATTAATGCTGCGTTTGAAGTGGGTGAGCTGAGTTATTCTAAAGTGCGTGAAATGACGCGAGTCGCGACGGAGGAGAACGAAGAATATTTATTGATGATTGCTCAATACGGTACCGCGCAGCAACTTTCTAAGTTGGTTGGATCTTTTCGTACGGTATGTCGTTATCAAGACTTTGAACCGGACGACAAGTTGCGCGAGCGGCTGGATAAAGAGTTTGAGTCTGAGCAGTCTGAACAAATCCATCAAGAGAATGAGCGTCAGTTTAGTAGTTATCAAGATGATGAGGGCATGTGGGTGATTCATGCTCGATTGCCTGCGGAAGAAGGTGGTTTGTTGGTTAAGTTGATTACTGCGCTGGGTGATCAGATTGCGATTAATCATAAGGATAGGGCGCAAGCTTTATCGGATGCTTGTTCTTCTGAAGCTTGTTCTTCTGAAGCTTGTTCTTCTGAAACTAGTTCTATTGATTCTTGTACTATTGATTCCT
>CAJVZR010000149.1 GCA_913019965.1 uncultured Oleispira sp. | reverse complement strand
GTAAGTGAAGAATAGCCGGTACCGAAATCATCTATCGAAAGCTCTATCCCTAGCTTATTACATTCGCCAATGACGCTAGAAACTTTATTAATATCTCTAAGTGCACTGCTCTCCAATATTTCAAGTTCAAGGTTTTGAGGTTTAACCGCAGGAAATTCGTTAAGCATTTGCTCCAGCACCATAACAAAATCAGGGTGCTGTAACTGTAGTGGACTAACATTCACACTAATGGGCATTTCTAAATCTGTCCCAGTCCAACTATCCAGCTGCTTAAGCGCTGATTTAATCACCCACTTGCCTAACTCAATACTTAAATCGTCTTCCTCCAGCACAGGCAAGAATACCACTGGAGGCAAGAGCCCCTCCTCGGGGTGCTGCCATCGTATAAGTGCTTCCATGCCAATAACTTCACTGGAATGTAAATCAACTTTGGGTTGATAGAAAAGTACAAACTCTTCATTCTTTAAAGCCAGAGCGATTCTCTCTAGCTCTTTTAACTTATGCTTAATGGCAAAGTCGTGCTCAATATCAAAGATATGCCAACGATTTTTACCCAGTTGTTTGGCCCTATACATAGCCTGATCGGCTTGCCTCAGCAACTGGTCAGGACTGCAGTTATTTTGCGGGTAAAACGTAACCCCAATACTTGCAGTCACTCTAAGCCGATTGCCATCAATCTCCAACTCAGTGGTTGCAGACTCAAGCAAACGGGAAAGTACGACATAACTATCTTTACTATCATCAAGCTCGTCAATCACTGCAACAAATTCATCACCACCGATACGCGCTAAGGTATCACCATCTCTAAGAGAATATTTAAGATGCTGCGATATTTTTTGCAAAAATTGATCACCGGCATTATGACCATAAGTATCATTAACAAATTTAAAGCCATCTAAATCAATAAAAGCGATCGCAACAAATTGATCATGACGCAGACTTTTAGTCATCGCTTGCTGCATACGATCAGAAAGTAAAATACGATTGGGAAGTTGAGTCAGTGAGTCATAATGAGCTGATAGTTGCAAAGCTTCATTGGCCTGTTCAAGATTTAAATTAGTCATTTCAAGCTTTCGCTGGACTGATTTTTGATCACTAATATCTTGAAAAATACCGGTTAAGCGAATTGAAACTCCATCTTTTTGAGTCACATTGCAGGTTGTACGAATATCAATTTTTCGTCCCTTGGTCGTCAAAGTCTCCAACTCTAAGTCGTAACCAATGCCCTGATTGATAGCCTGATCCAATGCTAATGAAATTTGTTCTCGGGAATCTGGCAGAAAATAATCAACACCGGCATCAACGGAAGGATCAAACTCTTCTGGTGAAGTTTCATGAATTCGATACGTTTCAGCAGTCCAATAAAGTAGACCTGTGTCGAGATTGAGTTCCCAACCGCCTACTTTTGCGATTTTCTGTGATTCTTGTAATAGTTGATTGGCAATTATTCGTTCGCCTTCACGGGTTTTTCGCTCAGTAATATCCAAATGAGAACCCAACATTCTCTTTGGCTTACCACTTCCCTCCCATTCAACGACCTTACCAGAAGCTAATACCCAAACATAATGCCCCCTTTTATGGCGCATTCTGAGTTCAACTTCATACAGATCAAGTTCACCTTGCCAATGTTTATTCAGTAACTGTTGGGCATTAGGCAAATCATCAGGATGAACGCGATTAGCCCAAGTATCAAACGTCATCGGCTTTAACTCAGCAACCGTATAACCGATAATTTCAGCCCAACGTTGGTTAAACGTTAACTCTCCTGTTTGCACCTGCCAGTCCCAAATGCCAACCCCCGTAGCATTAATAATCAGCTCTAGGCGTTCTGCATTATCGCTTTTTGAACCGTTTATAAAGGAGGTCGTTTTTATCACTATTTTGCAATATCACCATAAAAATTATGGGATTATTAAGTATGGTCGATAATCCTCTATCAGGCAAAGAATTGACCTGATCATTAAGACCAACTCGAACTGGCACAGTGTTTCTCTAAGAAATCCATAAAAATACGAACCTTAGGAGGCAAGTGTTCTCTATGTGGATAAACCGCATAAATCCCCCTCGGCTTTAGCTCATAATCTTCCAATAATGGAATTAACTTCCCGCTATTCAATTGATTAAAAACCGTAGTTTTAACCATGGCCGAAATACCTAACCCTTGCTCTGCGGCATCGATCACCGCATCCACCGAATTGATTTTAAGACTGCTGGTTATTTTTGGACTCACTTGCTCCTTCTGACTTTCTTTATGAATAAACGAGCCAACAATGGGGCTAGGTAAAACGGATAAACGAATCCATTGATGATCAGCCAAATCTGCCGGAGTTTTAGGTGTACCGAAGCGCGCTAAATATTCCGGAGAAGCAAAAACCACCACAGGGGAATTGCACAATCTTTTTGCGATCAAGTTTGAATCTTTTAATTGCCCAACGCGAATAGCGAGATCAATCCCTTCATCCACAATATCGACAATCTGATCACTTAACTGCAAATCAATATTCAACAAGGGATAAAGCGTGCGTAATTCTTTAATCACAGGTATCAGTAAGGCCCGCCCAAATGCAATAGGGCTGGAAACCTTCAATGTCCCCGTCGGCTGATTTTGATATTGCCTAAGTTCATTCAGAGCTATACCCGCTCGATTAACAATGTGCTCGCAATGGCGGTAATAAATTTCACCGGCTTCGGTAAGGCTTAGCTTACGAGTTGATCGATTGAGTAAGCGCACCCCGACCTGATCTTCTAATAAGCTGATCTGCTTACTCACCGCCGACTTTGCGACCCCCAGGCGGCGCGCGGCCTCGGAAAAGCTTTGCGCCTGAACCACCTTAGTAAATATGCCGACTCTCTTCAGCTCATCCATAAATCACACCTACGTTCACTTTATGAGAACAGTATGATAATTTTTAACCATCTAGTAAAGATTTACAGAACTGCCAGACTTATTAACTTAAATTGTTTAGCCAAAAAGAGGCCCCCAATGAAAGTTAAAAAGAGTCTGCACCTAATCGCTTGGTTGTTGCTATCAAGCCTGACCATGATTCAAAGCGCCCATTCTACAGAGCGGGCCTCAAAGCCAGCCGCAGAGCATGTCTGGCAAGCCGCCGATGGCGTCTATAAATACGGAACCGGCCACGGTTTTAACTCTATGTTTGTAATTACCACTGACGGCGTCATCGTATTTGATTCAGCCAATACTCAGCACGCGACTGGAATGTTAGCTGCAATTAAAGAAATGACCGACCAACCTGTGCGTTACGTTGTTCAAAGTCACAACCACTGGGATCACGCAGGAGGCGGCCAGGTTTTTCGTGACCAAGGCGCTACCATTCTAGCCCACGTAGAAGCTTACCAATGGATGAAAGCCAACCCTCATCACGATCTCGCATTACCCGATGAAGTATGGGCCGGCAAGCGTAAAGATCTTATCTTAGGCGGCAAAACCATAGAGCTGCATTATTTAGGTATGAATCATGGATTAGGCATGACGATCTCTTTTCTGCCGAAAGAACAAGTGAGCTTTATCGCTGATCTAGTCACCCCAAATCGCGTACTGTTCACCATAGTGCCCGACTTCAATATTACCGAGTGGGTTAGATCGTTAAAAGAAATTGAGAAAATAGATTTTAATAAGGCTATTTATTCACACACTCATAGCGAACAGCCTTTTGGCAGCATGCAAGATGTTGTATTAACCCGAGAGTTCATCGAAGACTTACAAGCAGCCATCACAGCTCAATTTAAATTAGGTACTCCCTTCGAAGAGATACCAGGGAAAATTGAATTAAAAAAATACAAGGATTGGGTTGGTTATAAAGAATGGCTAGGCATGAATACCTTGCGTGTAATGCTAGATATGTGGATGGGGCCATATCCTTGGCGCCCGACTCCACATTATGAATAAGTCGTTACTCTATACTCACTAGAATGAAAATTACCACCACCACTGTCGTGAGACAAAAGGTGGTTTTTTCTCTGCTTCTGCTTTATTGCGCAGGGAGGCAATACGCCAGTTTTTACTCATGATCATAGCAACCTGATAAATAGTTTCTCGCGTTAGCAATAACCAAGTCGG
>CAJVZR010000148.1 GCA_913019965.1 uncultured Oleispira sp. | reverse complement strand
CTGCATCATCTTGGTATTCAGAATAGACTGGTTGCGGTACATGACCATAACGAACGCGATAAAATTGATTGGATTGCCAGCTGTTTAGAAAAAGGCCAGTCAATTGCTCTTGTTTCGGACGCCGGTACGCCGCTAATTTCAGACCCTGGTTATCCATTAGTATCGGGTTTACGTGAACGCGGTATGAATGTTCAGCCTGTTCCTGGGGTGAGCGCGATTATTACGGCTTTGAGTGGAGCAGGTCTGCCAACCGATCGCTTTACTTTCGAAGGTTTTCTAGCCCATAAAAGTGGTGCAAAGCGTGAGCGTTTAGAAACCTTGACCCAAGAAACTCGGACTATGGTGTTTTATGAATCAAAGCACCGAATACTGGATACGCTTGAAGTGATGGCTGAAGTATTTGGTCCAGACCGAAAAGCGTGCGTTGCACGAGAATTAACCAAGACGTTTGAGAGCTTTTACCCTGGGTCTTTGGCTGAAATCATTGAACAGATTGGCAGTGATCATAATCAGCAGAAAGGCGAATTCGTAGTGATGATTACCGGTAACCCAGAACCGGAACCTGCGAGTGCCGTTGATAGCGAGAAGCTGTTTAAATTACTACTAAAAGAACTACCACCGAAGAAAGCGGCTTCAGTGATTGCGGATTTAACCGGTGAGAATAAGAAAGCTCTGTATCAAAAAGCGCTTGAGATTCAGGGTAAGGTTTAGCTCTTAGGCAAGATCAAAAGCGGTTCACCACAGAGCCGCTGCGCTGCACGGAGAACACGGAGAAGAGCCAAAAGCGAGAAGAGTGAAGAGATTAAAGTTAGAAAGTAGAACGTATGCACTTGTTTCGATTTGATCTGATATCTCTTTCTCTCTTTTATGTCTTTAGCTTTTCTCCGTGTAGCGTAGCGCCTCCGTGAACTCCGTGGTAAATTATCTTTTCTTTTTCTCTTGCAGCTCAATTTCCACTGGAGTTAACCCCGACTTTTTACCTTTTAAATATTTAAGATAAGCAGGGATGTGTGTCTTGCCCAAGTACTTGTCGAGGTAAGGTAGAAAACCCGCGTAATTGCCTTTGAATTTCGCGTGATGAAAATCATGATAAACCGGACCTTGATACACTGGAAATAAATGTGCTGGATTCCAAGGAATATCATAACCAATATGGCCGTCAGCCCCTTCTATTTGACGAATAATCACCCAGATCCAAATTACATAGATATGTGCGCCAATGAGCAGTGGCCCAAGGAGGGTAAGTGAGGCGGTTAATACATATTCAACCCAATGCATGTAATTGCCATTGATGCCGCAAGTATTACGAATTCTATGATGCACACTGTGGATATTCTTTAATAGCCACTTATTTTCGTGCATATATCGATGCATCCAGTAATAAAGGAAGTCGTCTAGAAGTACGAAAAATAGTAATTGGCCAATGATGATATACCAAACGGGTAAGTCACTATTATTCACTCCGGTGAGTTTTAATAACGGCCAAGCAGCAATTAATATCGCGACCAAAATTATGTTATTTATAATGATGCGGATAATCGAAGGCCAAAAGAATTTTTTAAATTCAAACGGCTTTTGCTGAATTTTATATTTACGCAAAGATACCGGGTCAAACCAAGCCACGACTGTCCACGGAATCGCGACGGTTAAAAAAGCCGCCATGCTGATCGCAAGGGTTGCCATTGGAAATTGCCAAAACCAAGGGTCGTTGTAGAAATCTTGCCAATAAGAAAGAATGTTCATCGCTAATCCTTAAATTATTTTTCAGTCACTAGGGTGCCAAAATGCAAGTCACCATAAGTGACCGTCGGTTTATAACCTGGGAATCCCCAATAACCGGTTAGCTCAGACGAGTTTGCCATATTAGGAAACTCGGTATAATTCGGATGATTTCCGGCAATGGTTTTTTCAACCACCATTGAAATATATTGGTCGAGGCCACCTTCCAAAGTATTACCGTTCATGATGACTTCCATGCCGGTTTGCTTGGCGTATTTCTTCAAGCCTGGAATGCGAGAGTTCTCTGGGGCATAACAATCAGGGCCAACACCATTTTCACTGGTGACTTTTAAGCCTTCAGGGGTATGAGCAACAAATGAATGATTGCCGTCAGTATGACCTGGAGTACGAATCAGTGCTAAACCATCACCAATCATGACATCACCGTCTAATTGAATAATGCGATCTTCGGGAACTCCGTCCAAACCGTTTGGGCAATACCAATCAAATTGAGGGGCCATTAAATTTTTAGCCGATTCCCACTCATCTCTCATGACTAATAATTTAGCGTTGGGTAATAACCCCGGCTGTTTATCATCGCCCAGCCATTTGCGAATATCTTGGGTATGTAAATGGTCGTAGCTGATGTAGTCGATATCTTCGGGTTTTAAATTTAGCTGCTTTAAGCAACCTTCAACACTATTGATTTCGGGGGCGATAAATTTTTTCAATAGGCCTTTGGCTGGACCTGCTTTATCGGTAATTTTTCTAAAGTAGGGGGTTTCTGCATTGGCTTCGGTATCGGATGGGGATAGCAGAATAGTTTTTAAGCCCTCCTCGGTTCCGACCTGCACAATAAATAAACGGTTTAGAATATGAATAAACGGCATCGGAATAATATTGCAATTTAAGAAGGCGTATTTACTAGGATAAGGAACACGGATGAGTTCCATGCTGCGGTAAAACTTAACCTGTGGTTTTGCCAGCATATCATTACGAAATGATATGGCCGCTTTACGCATTTCATCTAAGCGGTAGTGTGCTGTATGGCAAGTACGCGCTTGGTCAAAATGGGTGATAGGTTTGATGATGCTATCTTCGATAGTTTCTTTTGTGCGAGTTTCTACTGCGCTAGTCATGATTTAAACCTGCTGAGTGTTTTTATTATTGTTATCTGTCTAATGTTTTTCGGGCTGCCGTTAGGTCTAAGTCCTGTCATCTAGATTCAAGCGCGATGCATTAGTTTTATTATTTGAGTAAATAATAGCCTGCATTAATTGAAAATAATTGCTTTAATGTGACATTTTTTTACTAAAATACGTCATCTCTATAGGATTTTATGACAAGTACTGCAACCGATGCACCTTCAAGTTTTGTGATTGCGGCCTATATTCAGCCAGTCTTGGATGCCTTTCTGCATCGTGGCGGACGCCTGTCTGCTTTAGCGGATGCGTTGGGGGTGAGTGATTTATGGATGCTAAAGCCACCCCAAAAAATAGCCACTGAGCAGTATTTCAGTTTATTACGCCACTGCAGTAAATTGCTTCAAGATGAGCACATGGGCATCCGAATTGGTGAATACGTTGGCTTGGCTAACTTTGATGTATTAGGGCAAGCGTTAGCAAATACTCAATCCAAAGCGTTGACTCTGGCTCAAGCGTTACAGCAGGTGATGGTCTTGGAGCGCTTAGTTCACCGACTGGGTGATTCGAGAATTGAAGTGGAAGGGCAAAATATTCGTTTAATCTGGCGCGCGCAATATCAACAAGATAAAGCCGTTCGCTTGGTGGTAGAAAGTGTATTGGCTGGAATTATTCATCTAGCCCAGGAGTTAACGGGGCGATCAATACCTGTGCGTGAAGTGAGTTTTATCCATGATAAGCCTAGTGATTACCAAGGCTCGATATATCAGCAAGGTTTTCGCGCGGACTGTCAGTTTGGACAAAAGACCAATAGCATTGTGATTGCAGCAGAGGTATTGGCGTGGCCGCTGAGGCAAACAGAAAAGCGCTCTTCGCAAGTGGCTACGACGGAAAGTATTGTTGGTCTGGTAAAGCAGCTTTTGGAAGAAAATATGATGAACAATCCCAAATTAGCGCAAGTAGCTGCCATGCTGGGGATTGGGGAGCGTAGTTTGCAGCGGAAATTAAAGAATACTGGCACTAACTTTCAGCAAGTCTTAGCGGATGTGCGATTGCAGCAGGCATATAGCTATTTGCAGTATTCTAATTTGAGTATTTTACATATCAGTCAGCTATTAGGTTTTAAAGAGCAAAGCTCGTTTAATCATTTTTTTCTCGAAGCAACGGGTTCTTCCCCTCGGAGTTACAAGGCTAAACTTCTTTTTTAACCACTGTTCTGGTATTATCCGCTTCGGAGATGCCTAGGCAATCGTCGCTTTTAGTACTTGTGCTAGAGGGGGAGGAAAGTCCGGGCTCCACAGGGCAGGGT
>CAJVZR010000147.1 GCA_913019965.1 uncultured Oleispira sp. | reverse complement strand
TTATTAGTGTCCATGCCGGGGCAAAACAGTTCAAATATGGGAGTGCGACCTTCTTCGAACCATACGGGTAATACGGTATTATTTACATGGCCTAGGGCATCGGTTTCGGAAAATCTAGGTTGTAAGGTATTGGTCCACATAGTGAATCTCGATTATCATTGAGGTTTAAATGCCATGATACTCTATCAATGACCGAACAAGAACAAAGTGATCAATATTTCATGTCCCTAGCACTCGAACAAGGCAAGCGTGCTTATGATGCTGGTGAAGTGCCTGTCGGTGCTGTAGTTGTATTGGCTGGGAAGGTAATAGGGCAGGGATTTAACCAGCCGATTACCCGCTTGGATCCGAGCGCTCATGCCGAAATTGTTGCGTTAAGGGATGCAGCAAAGAATATGGGAAACTACCGTCTATCTAATGCAACGCTCTATGTTACGGTCGAACCTTGCACTATGTGTGCGGGCTGCTTGGTACATTCACGTATTGGGCGTCTCGTTTATGGGGCTACTGAGCCTAAGGCGGGGGTCATCGAATCAGCTATGTGCCTGCTGGAGAGTTCTTTCTTTAATCATAGGATTGAAGTCAAAGGGGGGTTGTTGGCAGAAGATTCTTCGAAGTTGATGTCTGACTTTTTTAAGATGCGTCGAGAAGGTAAGAAAAAACTAAAGCAGGCGAGTAAAATCGTTAAATAGGATTAACCAAAGTGGCTTATGGGTTGTATTTGTTGGTTAGTCAGGTGCCTGCCTCGTCTAATGCTGGAGAATTGCTTGAGTTACTTGGTCTATCAGGTGAATTTATGGTTTTATAGGAAGATGATTGTGGCTGATTCTTAGTCGAATAGGATTCAATCACTATCTAATAATAACTATAAAACATTGTCATCTAGGAACTCCCCGTGAAACTACTCATTCTTTTATTAAGTCTTTCGTTAACTGCTTGTGCTGATTGGCAAGATGCTATTTTCGAGCTAGGCGTTGAAGCTGAACGCTCTATGTCTAATCTATCTGAACATTCGATTTCGACCGATGATCATCATTGGGTGTATCTTGAAACTAATCCTGAGAGCATAAGACCTTCAGCTGAAGTATTAATAATGCTACACGGCTTTGCTGTTGATAAGGATAATTGGATTCGATTTGCTCGTAATTTTCCTAATTATAAGGTCATCATTCCTGATTTACCGGGCCACGGGGAAACATCGTATAACGCTGAGCTAGTGTATGACTTTGATAATCAAGCGGCTTGGTTGAATAATTTTGTGGGTCAGTTAGGGCTTGAAAAATTCCACCTTATTGGCAATTCAATGGGGGGCGGTATTGCGGCCTTTTATGCACATGCCTATAGCGACAAAGTTAGCTCAATCACATTAATGGATGCCGCTGGGGTTCATCCTCCTGAAGCTTCGCAATTACAAAAAATCATTGAGAATAACGAACCAAACCCGCTGATTATCAGAACTGAGTCAGATTTTGATCGTTTACGTGAGTTTGCCATGGAAGATCAGCCTTTTTTACCATGGCCAGCGTCAGCAGTATTAGCGCGTAAAGCGATGGCTCGACAAGAGATAAATGACAAAATATTCGCTGATATTAATGATTATGCTGAACAGGTTAAGGTGACAAAAGCCAACTTGAAATTACTGGAAGAGATTCAGCAACCTGCATTCATCTTGTGGGGGAAAGAAGACCGAGCTTTAGATGTATCCAGTGTTGCTGTTTTTGAGCAGCACTTGGCTAATTCAACCAGCTTTATCATGGAGGGCGTTGGTCATGGGCCAATGATTGAAAGACCGGTTGAAAGCGCTGAATTAGTAAAAACCTTTATTCAGCAGCTAAAAATTTCATATCAAGATATTCCAGTTAAATTAGCCACTGATGATTGAAGAAATAAAAGAAATGGTTGTAACAATAGTCTTGAATCTGGCTGTATAAAAATCAGCATCTACTGGTCTCAAAACCGTAATGCAATTTATTGGGTTAGTTTCAGATATAAAAAAACGGGCATCTAGGCCCGTTTTTTTATTAGTAATTATCTTTGCGTTAAAAGCTTAAAGTAATGGCGGAATTACTCGAATATCTGCTGATAGCTGTAGGCTTTCATTTTCTAGTGCCAGCTCCATATCAGGGTTATCATTCCAGACCAAGACATCAAAATAGCGACGGATATTTTGAACATAGGTTACTGGTTCGCTACCACGAGCATAGCCATGTTTAGTTTGCTTGTAGTAACGCTTCTGGCTCAACAAAGGAAGGTAGTCTTTGACGTCCATCCAGCGGCTATTATCACCACCATCTTTCTTTGTTAGTTTACGTGCATCTGTTAGATGACCATAGCCAACGTTATAGGCCGCTAATGCCATCCAGGTACGGTCTGGTTCTTGGATGTTTTTAGGTAAGCGTTTGCGTAATTTAACGAGATAAGCCGCACCGCCATCAATACTTTGTTTTGGGTCTAAGCGATTGCGAACGCCCAGTTCTTTCGCTGTGCGTCGAGTTAGCATCATCATACCTCGAACGCCGGTAAAACTTTTGGCTCTTGGGTTCCAATGAGACTCCTGGTAGCTCATTGCAGCCAGTAAGCGCCAATCTAAATTATGTTCATCCGCAGCATGCTGGAATAAATCATCGTATTTGTTTAATTTTTTAGCCGTCTGTTTTTGGAAGCGTTTTGCACCCACATAGTTGAGTTGGTCTAGGTGACCATAAAAACGTTCGCGTACTTCTGATAATAAACCGTTGGTTTGAGCATTTCGAAAGAAGCTTTCTGCCGCTTGAAATAAACTGTCATCTCTAGATTGAGGGAATGCCCAAGCAAGAGGTTGTGCCCCAGTGAGATCAAACGCAATAGCTAGGTTCGGATAATAGGCTTGAAGCATTTCAAATTCGTTCGAGTCAACTACCGTGAAATCCACTTCACCCGTGGCAACCATTTGCAATAATTCAACGGTTTCAAAGTCAGGGCTTTCGCTCCATGTTAACTCTGGAATCTTACGTCCTTGAAGCTCTCTCAATTGCAGAGCGTGACTGCTATCAGAGGTAACGACTAATTGACCTTTAGCCAAATCAAATACTTGTTTAGGCCTCATACCGCCGCGACGGTAAATTACTTGTTGGCTTACTTGCATATAAGGGGTAGAGAAACGTACCCACTTATTTTTATCTTGAGTTATTGTTAAGCCTGCTGCCGCAAAAGCCGCATCATTGCGTTCAATATCTTTATATAAGTCAGAAAGATTATCAGCTTGTTTAATAACAAGGTTAACGCCTAGATAGTCTGCAAAAGCTTTGGCGAGCTCAAATTCATAGCCTGTGGCACCAATGTTGTCTTCGAAATAGGTTGTTGGGCTATTGCGAGTCGTAACAACGATCTCACCTTGACTACGAATTTTCTCAACTGTGTTCGGGCGCACACTTCCTGTGATCGTTAACAGGCATAATAAGGAGATGAATAAGCGGGTGAAGATACGTGATGTTCGATTGTTCATAGACTTCCTCCTTATTTGGATTGCACCAAAATGGTGCGCTCATTGATTTGTTTGGCCATTCTAACGGTTTGTTTGATTAAAAAATACCCGCCGAAGGTACGATGTTCTATTAAGAGAGGCAAAAGCTGACAATATAACCCCCTAAGTGATTGAAAGTAGGGCGTTATTTTAAAACGTAAAATATGTGAAACACATTGTTTCATTCTATTCACCTACAAGTATTACCTGCTTCAACTAAGTTTTGTGGTAAATATTGATTCCAGCAAGGGAAGGAATACTTCATTCTTATTCCTTAGATTGGTAGATAGAAAAGTTATAAAGCTCAGTATTTTCAACTTTAACGGTAATATTGAGCTACCACTGCTAAATAAATGCTATTAAAGCTGACTCATTAGTTATGTATTTGCTTTGATGTAGGTGGTTGTTAGCATTGGCATTATATTTTAACGTTACTTTGTCATATGTAAACCTGACCAATTGGTTTGGTAATTGGGTTGGGGGCGCTGGTATAGGCTGAATTGATTTTAGAGTGAAAATCATTGAGCTATAACCCTACCGCAAAGTAGATTATTCCCCCTTAGACGCGTATTATGGCGCCGTTTTTAAACGTGTTTACTCCCAACTTCTTTGGAGCTCGACCCAATGCTCGAATTACGTGGCGCCCCTGCGTTTTCTGATTTCCGTTTGACCAAAATGCTAGCCAAGTTACAAGCGGCTGTTCCTAATGTCGCCTCTGTTTATGCTGAGTTTATGCATTTTGCCGATACGACGTCTGATTTGACGGATCAGCAGCTAGATATTTTAGCCAAAATTCTGAAATACGGCCCTAAGGCTGAGGTTCAGGATGCG
>CAJVZR010000146.1 GCA_913019965.1 uncultured Oleispira sp. | reverse complement strand
AGGCACAGCTTCTTCTTGTAAAAACTTACGGAAGCTATCGCGAAACATTTCGTGTTCAGATTCAAATACAGTACGTTTAATCATTTTAATTTCCTATGTCTTAATTATTTTTATTTATCTTCAAAAATCATTTGGTCTTTTGCCATTTGTTTTAGCAGGGTCGGCACTTTAAAGCGCTCTCCACAGCTTTCATGCAATTGCTCAGCTCGGGCAATAAAAGACTCTAATCCAACTTGATTAATAAATTGCAAAATACCCCCAGTCCAAACCGGATAACCAATCCCCATGATGGAACCAATGTTCGCATCACGTACACTGGTTAATACGTTTTCTTCTAGGCAGCGAACTGTTTCGATCGCTTGAATATAAAGTAAGCGATCTTTGATTTCAGATAAATCAATCGCTTTGCTCGAATCCTCAAATGTATCTTTAAGGCCCGACCAAAGTTTTTTCTTTGATCCCTTTGCTAGCTCTTTATCAGCGTAAGAATAAAAACCTGCGCCAGCAAGCTTGCCTTCACGCTGCAATGAAACCATTTTATCCACAGTCGATTCGGCTGGATGATGAACATAATCTTTACCTTCAGCTTCCATATCCAACATGGTTTGCTTACGGATCTTTTCCAATAGCGTCAGACTTACCTCATCAGTAACCGCTAATGGCCCGACAGGGAATCCCGCTAAGAAAGCGCCATTCTCAATCGCAGCGGCTGAAATACCTTCCCCTAGCATGGCAATACCTTCGTTAGCAAAGGTGCCAAAAACTCGTGAGGTATAAAAGCCACGGCTATCGTTGACAACAATCGGTGTTTTGCCG
The DNA here is from genome assembly GCA_913019965.1 of uncultured Oleispira sp. Taxonomy (GTDB): domain Bacteria; phylum Pseudomonadota; class Gammaproteobacteria; order Pseudomonadales; family Oceanobacteraceae; genus Oleispira. The sequence continues at coordinate 3,936 of CAJVZR010000146.1, read as the reverse complement.
ATTTGCTGAACATAGTCATAGGCCAACGCTAACGTTTCAGCTGAGGTTTTTTCACCGCAAATAATTTCAACCAACGGCATCTTGTCTACAGGAGAAAAGAAGTGCAGGCCAATAAAATTTTCTGCTTTTCTCGAAGCTTCGGCTAAACCGGTAATGGGGAGGGTCGAGGTATTCGAAGCAAAGACGGCTGAAGGCGATAGTTGTGCTTCGGCTTCTTCAGTCACCTTGGCTTTTAATTCACGGTTTTCAAAGACCGCTTCAATAACCAAGTCACAACCCGCTAGTTGCTGGGCATTGTCTGTGGGTAAAATATTATTTAATAAGGCATCACGCTTTTCTTGAGATAAACGACCTTTTGCTAGTTTTTTATCCACAATGTTTTGCGAATAGACTTTGCCTTTTTCGGCATTTTCAAGACTGACATCTTTTAAAACCACCTCAATGCCTTTCATTGCCGATGAGTAAGCAATGCCTGCTCCCATCATACCTGCACCCAGTACACCGAGTTTGTTAACTTTCTTACGCTCGATATTATCAGGGCGCGCAGCACCGGCTTTAATTTCATTCATTTGATACCAAAAAGTACCAATCATGTTTTTAGCCACTTGACTGCACACTAGCTCAACAAAGTAACGAGATTCAATCCGCATGGCGGTATCAATATCAACCTGTAAACCTTCGACCATGACCGCAAGAATTGATTCTGGCGCAGGCAGAGTACCTTTAGTTTTGGCGCGAACCATCGCTGGGGCAATAGGTAACATTTTTGCCAATCCAGGATGATTGGGCTTACCACCAGGAACCTTATAGCCCTTCACATCGTAAACTTGGGCCGCCGTTGGATTTGCTTTAATCCAGTTTACCGCAGCTTCAAGCATGGCTTCTGGGGTATCAACTATCTCGTTAATTAAGCCAAGCTCTAACCCTTTTTCTGGTTTAAATTGCTTACCTTCTAATAAGAACGGCATCGCCGCCTGCACGCCTAATAAGCGCGTCATGCGAATTACGCCACCACCGCCAGGTAATAAGCCGAGAGTGACTTCGGGTAAACCTAATATCACACCCTTGTTTAAGGCAATGCGGTAATGCGCTGATAATGCCAGTTCCCATCCACCACCTAATGCTGCACCGTTAATACAGGCAACAACGGGTTTACCTTGGGTTTCTATTTCACGCATGGCCAGTTTTAAACGATTAACCATATCGTAGAGCTGATCAGCATTTTCTTTTTGCGTAGTAAATAAATCATCAAGATTACCACCGGCAAAAAAAGTTGATTTAGCCGAGCGGAAAATAACACCGGCATAATCGTCTTGGGAAAGTTGCTCAACCGCAGCGCTTAATGAATCGGTAAATTCATTATCCATTAAGTTAGCGCCAGCATTCGGCTTATCAAGAATCAGGTGAACAATGTTGTCCTGATCTTTTTCATAAATCACTGAACTCATATCTGTTCTCCTAAACTCTTTCAATAATTGTAGCGATACCCATACCACCACCTACGCAGAGTGTGGCAAGGCCGGTTTTTAAATCACGAGCTTCTAGTTCATCTAATAAGGTGCCTAAAATCATTGCGCCGGTCGCGCCTAATGGATGACCCATAGCAATTGATCCGCCATTAACGTTGACGATGTCTTCACTGATTTCCATTTCATCGATAAAGCGCATGACGACAGAAGCAAAAGCTTCATTGACTTCAAACAAATCAATATCGGCAACTTCCATGCCTGCGACTTTTAATGCTTTTCGGGCTGCAGGGCCAGGGCCGGTTAACATGATGGTCGGCTCAGAACCTACAACTGCAGTTGCCACAATACGTGCACGAGGGGTCATACCAAATCTCTTGCCGGCTTCTTCGCTGCCGATTAAAACGGCCGCGGCTCCGTCAACAATGCCAGAGGAATTACCTGGGCTATGAATATGATTGATTGACTCAATATGTGGGTAAGCTTCTTTCGCTACGCCATCAAAACCCATATCACCCATCATCTGGAAAGAGGGTTTTAATTTCCCCAGTGTTTCTACACTGCTATCTGGGCGAATTAATTCGTCATGCTCTAGTAGGGTTAAACCGTTACGGTCTTTTACTGGAATCACTGAATTGTTAAAGGCTTTCTTTTCCCACGCTGCTGCGGCTTTTTGATGCGAACGCATTGCAAAGGCATCGACGTCTTCTCGAGAATACCCCCCTAAGGTGGCAATCAAATCGGCGCCAATCCCTTGCGGCATAAAACCGGTGGCCATATTGGTTTCTGGGTCCATTGCCCAAGCGCCACCATCACTGCCCATGGGAATACGCGACATCGACTCAACGCCCCCAGCAACGACCAAATGTTCCCAGCCCGAACGGACTTTCATCGCGGCAGTATTTACCGCTTCTAAACCTGACGCGCAAAAACGGTTTAGAACAACCCCGGCAACATCATCATCCCAGCCTGCAGCGAGGGCAGCTGTTTTAGCAATTACGGCACCTTGATCACCGACTGCGGTGACACAGCCCATGACGATATCATCCACCTCTGCGGTATCAAATTGATTACGCGCTTGTAAGTTAGTCAGTAAGTCACTTAGCAAGGTAACCGGTTTCACTTCATGTAAGGCTCCGGTTGCTTTACCACGACCGCGAGGGGTGCGAATTGCATCGAAGATGAGAGCTTCAGTTGTCATAACAATATCTCGTTAAAATAGGGGTATTATTTTTTGTTTGTGCCAAAGCTATTTTGGCGCCATGCGTAAAGCCGAATCGATACGAATCACTTCACCATTAAGGATCGGATTTTCAACGATATCTCGTACCAAGCGACCAAACTCAGCTGGAGCACCTAAACGAGAAGGAAAAGGCAGAGTTGCTGCTAAACTGTCTTGAATTTCTTGCGAGAAAGACTCCATCATCGGCGTCATAAATAAACCCGGTGCAATAGCAAGAACACGGACGCCAAACTTAGCCAGTTCACGAGCTGCGGGCAAAGTCATTGCCACAATGCCGCCTTTAGAAGCAGAATAAGCTGCTTGGCCAATTTGACCTTCGAACGCTGCAACTGAAGCGGTAGAAATAATCACACCACGTTCACCGTCAGCATTGGCTTCACGATTTTTCATTTGGTCGGCGGCTAAGCGTAAAATATTAAATGAGCCTACTAGATTTACTTGAATCACCTTGCTGAAAAAATCCAACGTCATTGGGCCTTCACGACCAATGATTCGGCCAGGGTTACCAATGCCCGCACAGTTAACCGCAATGCCACAATCACCATGAGCTTCTTTTGCTGTTTGCATGGCTTGCTCAGCACTGTCGGCACTGGTGACATCACAAAAGACCGCAATACCGCCAATTTCTTTGGCAACGGTTTCGGCTTTATCCATTTGCACATCGAACAAGGCAACTTTGGCTCCTTGGCTCGCTAGAAAGCGTGCAGTCGCTTCTCCTAAGCCAGAAGCTCCACCAGTGACAACTGCGGGTACGCCCTTCATATCCATTGTAAAATCCTCAATTCTTATAGTTGTTACGAACAATTTATGAAACGTGATGCCTTCCATCTTGGCGAATTAAGGTAGTCCAAGCAATGTCATAAAGGGCTAACTTATTACCTAAAACGGACATTGGGTATTAAATGTAAGCTGAATCACCTAGTATGAGTGATAATAAATAACTTAAACGGACAACTTGCTTCTGAATAACAAGACCCTAACCATTTCACCTTATTACCTCGCGGTGATCATTCGCGGGGCGAAGCGGTTGAATTACGATACAGCCGCTTTATTACAAGCTGCGGGTTTACCCGAAGTCAGCCGTGAGCGCTTGCCTCCGGAAAAAGCGACTCAGCTTATTCGCTCGGTATGGCAGGTGATGGACGATGAATTTATGGGCTTTACTCAACAGCGCTGTAAGCAAGGTGTCTTTGCGATCATGGCAAGGCAAGCGATTCAATGCCAAAC
>CAJVZR010000145.1 GCA_913019965.1 uncultured Oleispira sp. | reverse complement strand
TGGCTGCCATTGCTGCTGGTGAAAGTGCAGGAGAACATAAAGCCGCACGCGTAGCCCCCGATAAATTAAATGGTATTATTAGCGCATGTCAAGGCTGGGGACGTTTGCGCGGTATTATTCGCGCTGAAGCTGGAGCTGTCAGCGAGTTATTTATACACGCACAAGATTTTCAGCTGCGAGGGGATTGGTTAAATATAGAAACGGATGCTTTTCATTGTCATATCAACTGGAGCAAAGTGGATGCCGCTTATTTAGCCAGCCGCGATGATAAATCTTATGGCGTCAATTTTGTTGATCACAAAGGGCATCTTGTATTTAGATTATTAATGACCAAAGAGAATGGTGAATTTAGCGCCGATAAATTATCCTCTTACACACAAACATGGAAAACACTGGCAGTAGAGGCTACAAGCAATGACTGAAGTGATTAAACCAAAAATGATGGATTATAGGCGGCATTTAATCGTTTGCATTGGCGAACGCTGTAGTCCAAATGGCGAAGGTCAGGCGCTTTATGACCAGTTAAGCAATAAATTTAAACAAGCGGGCTTGAATACGGGCGATTTACGAGTCAAACGCAGTCGAGCAACTTGTTTTGGCACTTGTAAATCAGGGCCTCTTATTTGCGTACAACCTGATGGAGTCTGGTATTATGATGTTACCAGCGAGAAATTAGATAGAATTATTGCAGAACATTTTCTCGGGGGCGTGCCTGTTGCCGATTATATTTATCATCAGGTACTGGAAACAACACAATAAAGTAACGTAAAGATGAAAGAGGTTTTACCTATGGCAGCACAAACAGAAACAGGAACGATTGCAGCATGGAAAGATGATAGAGGCTTTGGCTTTATCAGAACAAAAAGTGAGAACAAAGAAGACGATGTTTTTATCCATATTTCTTCATTAAATAATATGAGCCGCCGCCCGCGTATAGGCGACGTGATTCATTATGATTTAACTGAAGAAAATGGCAAAACAAAAGCAGTCAATGCCATTATTGAAGGCGTTGAGCCATTCAGTGACGGAGGGGATTGTAATACTTTAATGATTGTTGCTGTAACCGCGATTATTTCAAGTGCGCTAACTGCGATTGTTATAAAGTTCGTATTATAAAAAACGCCATCCATTTTAAGGCGGGATGTTATACCAATCCCAATAAATAATCACTCCAATAGTCGTCATTCCCGAAATCTCTAACCGGGAATCCATGCATACACGATAGATTCCTACTAAAAGCAGTCAGGAATGACGGTTTCTCTTGGTTATTGAGTTTAAGTATAAATCTATTAGGATTGCTATTAATCATATACAAGGGCGGACTTCAGTTCGCCGCCTTAAGGAATGCAGATTAAATAACACCCTAACCAAGCAGTAATATTTTTGGCAGTGATCAAACCAAAACGTCAGCTGAGCTCAAAGTGATCACTAAGATCCTTGATAAAACATTTGAAACGGGGCGTAAAGTCGCCGATGGATTCAAAGATAATATACGATTCAGCTTGATGAATACTTGCCGCAATGGAACCATACAGCCACTCCTAGTAACCCCATAGTTTCGGGTTTAATTAAATCCTGAATCCTTGCAGTCATTTATTAACGATCACGGTAATATTAGAGTAGTAGGTAGTGTGACATTCAAGCCAAACCCAGAGGGTTATTGCTTTGTGAATTTTAACTTTAAGGCGACTTAGATATGACAAATGATATAACGGGTACTACGTCCGCCGGCATCAGTTTTGAGCAAACAACCCATTCCAACTAATTGAGACAAATGCCGTGTTGCCGTAGCTCGGCTCACCTTCGCTACTTTTTGATACTGGCTACTACTAATGCCAAGTTCAAATTCACCATCGAGTAAGCGATTTAATACCTTGACCTGCTCTGAGGTTAATTGGGTTTGATCAACACGTCGCCAGTAATTTGTTTTGCTCAGTGCTTGTTCAATCGTGCTCAGCGTTTTTAGCAGTGCATCATTTAACGTATCAAGAAACCAAACCAACCATAAGGTAATATCCTGCTCGCCTTTTTGGGTGTCTTCCAAGATCTCATAATAGGCTTTTCGCCGTTCCAGTATACTCCCCGACATCGTATAAAATCGAATCGACTGGCTTTCCCCTTGCGCAAGTGCTAGGTCTGTCAACAAGCGGGTGATGCGGCCATTACCATCATCTAATGGGTGCAGTGTTACAAACCACAAATGAGTGATGGCCGCGCGAACGACTGGGTCGAGTGAGTGACCTAATTTAGACGCATTAAACCAGTCGATAAATTGGTTAAATTCCTGCTCAAGGACGCTTCGCGGTGGCGCTTCAAAGTGAACCTTAGGCCGGTCAATGCGCCCAGAAACCACCTGCATAGACTCTTCCCCTCTTAATACTCCGCCTTGTATTGGATTCAGTAGGGTATAACCTTCAGGAAAAAGTAAGCGGTGCCAGGTTAAAATTCGCTTTATTGTTAAAGGCATGTGCCAATTGTTGATAGCATCGACCGTAATTTCCGCCAAACCATCTGTTTGCGCTGTCATTGGATATTGTCTTTCTTCAGAAATCCCCAATTTATTGGCTAATGATGAGCGTACTGAGGAGGCATTAAGTTTTTCGCCTTCGATGGCACTCGAATAAATGATGCTTGCCAACAATGTATCTAAGGTTGCTTGCTCTGACCCTACGCCGTCTTGCTTACCAAGTAATTGCCCTTGATTGAAATGGATTTGACGTAGCAATGGTGTAATGGCCTCTGCATCAAAACTAAATTGTGGCCAGTCGTGTTGTTCCCAAATCCACATCTTAAGAGCCCTACCATGAGTCAAATAACCGCCTTATTCTACTCATATAATGAGCCGAATACTGATTTTCATTTCAAGCACCAAAAACGGCTCTGAGAGAGTCGCAAAGTTTAGAGAAATCAGAGACAATAAGCAGCTTTAAAAGCTGCTTATTGTCCGAAGGATGTTATTCTTTACGCTGTATTTTTCTATGTGCGTTATGGTGTTTCTTATTGCGACCTAGAAAAAATCATCAAAGAACGAGGCGTGACTGTTGATCATACAACGCTTAACCGCTGGGTTATGCTACTGCCTTAAAAACTACATCCCAAAAATGCAAAAGAAGCTGCTAGAGTAGAATTAGAAGCTATAGAAAAGTTATGTATTTATTTCAACTGCACCGTCGGCGATTTATTTGAATTTATCTCAGACGAACCGACAACCATTAATAGCGTAAATACACCCGAGTAATGATCCCGTACTTTCAAGCAGTAACCCTCAAAGCAACCGATGCAACATCGCTGTTTAAAATTGAGAGCATCCAAAGCCTATGGAGTGGTTATGGCGAGATTGTGCGTTATGGCTTAGACGGCGGCTCATTTAAAAGTGTTGTGGTTAAACATGTACGCTTGCCGGATCAAAATCATCATCCGCATGGCTGGAATACCGATTTATCGCATCAACGCAAAGTTAAGTCCTACCATGTGGAAATGGCTTGGTATCAGCACTGGAGCTCTCTGTGCTCTGCCAACTGCCGGGTGCCTCTTTGTTTGGCCGTTGAGTCTCAGCAAGATGAAATGTTTATGCTATTAGAAGATCTGGATGACTCTGGATTTCCTGTTCGTAAATCACAGGTCTCAATGGTTGAAATGAAAGCCTGCTTATCTTGGCTAGCAAATTTTCATGCGGCTTTTATGGGAAAACAACCCGATAAACTTTGGGAAGTTGGGACTTATTGGCATTTAGAAACGCGGCCTGATGAGTTACAGGCTTTACAAGATATGCCACTTAAAAAACATGCTCAAGCGATTGATCAAACGTTACGCCTAAGTCCCTTTCAGACCTTTGTGCATGGCGATGCTAAGTTGGCAAATTTTTGCTTTTCTAATGATGGCAATCAGGTTGCTGCAGTGGACTTTCAATATGTGGGCGGTGGTTGCGGCATGAAAGATGTTGCTTACTTTATCGGTAGTTGCCTTAATGAAGATCAATGTCAGCAACAAGAAACAAAATTGCTTGATTATTATTTTCAACAACTCAGGATCGCACTGCAAAAGCGAGAACCCAATTTTCCGGTCGTTGCACTTGAGCTTGATTGGCGAGAGTTATACCCTTGTCGCATGGACTGACTTTCATCGTTTTATCAAAGGTTGGAGTCCAGGTCATTGGAAAATCAACAGCTATAGCGAACGTTTAGCGCGTGAAGTTATTGCTCAATTGGATAATAAACAATAGGTTTAAGTACAGTCATGCAACTCAGTGCCAACGATTTATATTTACTCAGCCAATGTGCTACTTCTGCTGCGTTACAAGCGGGACAAGTCATTGCTCATTTTCCTCGCGAGAAATTAACGGTCAACAAGAAAGATGCGGGTATTAGTTTAGCCTCTCAAGTTGTCACCGAAGTCGATCACCTATGTCAGGCTGTTATCTTACAAAACTTGCAGCCTAGCTGTGAGATATATGATTTAGCTTTACTCAGCGAGGAAAGACCTGATGATTTACTGCGACTGGAAAAAGACTTTTTCTGGTGCATCGATCCTTTAGATGGCACGTTGCCTTTTATAGAAGCTAAGCATGGCTATGCAGTCTCTATTGCTTTAGTGTCTCGTGAGGGCATTCCTTATATTGGTGTGATCTATGATCCGGTGAAGAATATACTTTATCATGCAATAAAAGGAGCTGGCGTTTTTCGCAATGGCGAGCCTTGGCAGTTGGCTAAAAATAAGCAAACTAAACCTTCATTGCATTTTATTTCAGATCGTA
>CAJVZR010000144.1 GCA_913019965.1 uncultured Oleispira sp. | reverse complement strand
GCTAATGGTGACATTACGACGCTGGTTGAAAGTGTAGAAGGCATTGATATTAACTATGCTGATGATGTCGATGTAGCCAGTAACGGTAAGATTTATTTCTCCGATGCCTCTTCCAAATTTCATGCAAAAGAATATGGTACCTACGGTGCAAGCCTACTCGACATAAATGAACATGGAGGTCATGGGCGCATTATTGAATACAATCCAGAGACAAAAACTTCAACGGTTTTAGCCCAAGGAATTAACTTTGCTAACGGTGTAACCCTGAGTCATGACGAGCAGTTTGTATTGTTTAATGAAACTGGAACTTATCGAGTCATGCGCCTAGCGCTTAACGGTGATCACCGTGGCCAGTTAGAGATTGTGATTGATAATCTACCCAGCTTTCCTGATAACATCGCCAGAGGCAATAATGGCGTTTACTGGCTTGGACTGGTAAGCCCACGAAGCAAGCCGCTGGATATGCTGTCTAATTCTCCGAGCCTGCGAAAAGTCATTCAGCGTTTACCTGAGTTCTTACGTCCTAAGGCGCAACACTATGGGCATATTATTGCGATCAATGATGCTGGAGAAGTTGTATTTAACTTACAAGATCCTAAGGGTATTTACGGCCATACCACAGGTGCATTGGAAGTTAACGATAAACTGTATGTTAGCAGCCTTCATGATACCGCACTGGGTGTGACAAGAAACGTGAACAACTAATGCAAGTATATTGATTAGCGAGATAACTTATTTATCAAAAGCACTGACTTCACTGGCCGTTAAGTAGCGCCACTGGCCTAGCTCTACATCGAGTTGAATATCACCAATTCTTTCTCGATGTAGGGTACGTACTCGATTTCCCACAGCAGCAAACATACGCTTCACTTGATGATACTTACCTTCGGTGATCGTCAATAGAACTTCTTGGTTTTCACCCTTTTTGATATTGCTAGTTTTCGCCGGAAGCACTTCTAATAACGCAGGTAAGGTCAGCTGGTTTTCACCTTGTAGTTGTAAGCCATGCTTAAACCGTTCCACCAGCGCTTCAACGGCATCCTCAGCAATACTATAAGATAAACCCACTCGATAGGTTTTAGTACACTGTTTATCGGGGCGGGTAATATTATAAGTCCAACGGCCATCATCTGTAATTAATACCAACCCCGTGGTATCTACATCTAACCGACCTGCTATGTGCAATTCTGAAGTTCTTTCAATACTCGAATCGTTTTCAAGCAAACTGAATAATGAGGGATAATCACCATCGATATTAGAACAGACAATGCCTGCAGGTTTATGCATCACGATGTATCGAAAGGGCCTTGATTTTAGTATTTTGTCGTTGAGAGTGATTGTATTGTTTTCATGAATTTGAGTAGATTCAACGGTGACAGTTTCACCATTAACAATCACCTCACCAGCGTGAATACATTGAATTGCTTCGGCTTTGGTTAGTTCTGTGCTTTTACAGATGAATTTATCTAGACGCATTAAGGTGCACTTAAGAGATGTTAAACGATGTGTTGAGCAAGATATTACCCTCGCTCAGAGGGGATTAGCAACGATATAAGAAGTTGTAGATTAGATCTCTATGATCTTCGATTCCTTAATGGTCCATAGTGATTCTATGTTTAACAACTTCACTTCACCTTTAATACCTTCTGGCATATAGCTAAAATTAACGAACATCGAGCCTTCCTCCAAATCATTAATTCTAAAAATCATACCCATAGCTCCAGAGGCCTTAGGTGGCTTTTTATCGCTAGTTATAATAACCGGCTGACCAAACTTCTCTAGGATTGTGCAATCACGCATGCTTATACTCTCCGGAAGATGCACTTTGATATTTAATGGCACCCTTTCTGGAAAGGTATCTACGTGATAATACTGCTGTAATTGACCAAGATTAATTACACTTTCAACTACACCACAAATGTCATCAACACTTGCTGATTTTTTCATATCCGAGTTAGCACAAGCAGAAAGTAGAATAGCGAAAATGTAACATAGATTCTTAATCATTCAATTTCCCTATCGCTCAGTTAGTACAGAGCTTCCATTCTATAACAGCCGATATAGTAATCTAAAATTAGTATTAAATATAATTGCACTACTGCCAAACAAAGCCAGAAGTCTTCCCCCCCAACAAAAAGTCATCAAAGCCCACTTCAGCAGCTAAATTTTCATTAGCCATCGCCGCACCAAAGCAAACCATCAGAGGTAACAAGTGCTCTTCCCTTGGCTGACAAAACCTCGCATGAGGCGCCAGCTGCCATTCTGCCAAGCGCTGTTCTTTTTCTGCCATGCTCAACTTCTTATCAGCTATGGTTTCTTGCAACCAATTATCAAAAGCTTGGCTTTTATAGCTGACACTGTTTTCATCGTCACTTCTTCTGTTAGCTTCAGGATCTAAGGACATAGCTTTCATATTATGAAAGGTAAATCCCGAACCGATAATCAGAACATCCTCATCGACCAAAGACGCTATCGCTTTACCTATATCAATATGAGCCTGAGCATCAAGACTGCTTAATAGACTTAACTGCACCACCGGAATATCAGCCTCAGGGTACACGAGCTTCAGCGGCACAAAGGTGCCGTGATCAAGACCTCGCGTATCATCTTCAACCGCACTGATACCCGCTTCTTTAAGACGATGAATAATCTCCTGCGCTAGCTGAGGATCCCCCGCTATTGGGAAGTGAATATCATAAGCTTCTTTTGCAAAACCGTAATAATCGAACAGCAAACCCGGTTGCGCAGCACTGGTGACTCTAGCCTGAGCTTCTTCCCAGTGTGCACTGATCATCAGGATAGCCCGCGGCTTTTTATCGAGCTCTTTATCCAAGCCTGCCGCTAAGCCTTGTAAGTAGTCTATTAAAGGCTGATGGTTTGGCTCAGCCAATAAGGGCATGGGCCCACCACCGTGGGGGATAAAAATAATACTCACTGTCTGCTCCTTATTATTGTGCCTGATGATTGTAAGTGCTGATCACTGGTTAAGAACGACTAAGCCTGCTGACCTTTAAGTTTAGTGAATAGAGCCAGTGTATCGTCTTTACGAATCACACTGATCAGCGCCGCTAACAGAGCCAGGACGATAGCGGGAACTGCAGCACTGATAGGATCAAAGCTCAGGTGATAATAAATAGCTCCCAGCATAATCGCGCTTAACCCTGCCGCCGCTAAACCGCTTAATGGGCGAATGAATAACGCAATAGCGCCAGCAATCTCACAGGCACCGATAAAATAGCCAAACCAGCTCGGCAGACCTAGGTTAGCAAAAGACAGATGCAGCATCTCAACCCCCATCAATTTCCCCGTGCCTGCGGCTGCAAAGGCCAGTGCCAGTAAGGTGATGACAGTCCAAGTTCCCATTGTCCTAGCGGTCGTGTTGTTAGCGTTATTCATGATGATTCCTATTAAGTAAGTAATGGTCGAAGGTCGACGTTGGAATCAGTTTAGATAGACTCTATATTAATTAAAATCTAATATTAATTAACAACTACTAAAGATTTAGTTTAATAGCTACACTACCTCTAATCCCATACCCAGCCTGAGGATCGAGAAAGTGACCCTAGAACAAATTAAAATGCTCACCACCTTAGCGGAAGTGGGTACCTTGAAGGCCACCAGCGCCAAGCTGTTCAAAACACAGGCAGCCATTAGCCAAGGTATTAAACAGCTGGAATCTCAACTGGGTGTGCAATTATTTGATCGCAAAGGCTATCGTTTAACCCTCACCGAACAAGGGCAGCAGATTAATCAACAAGGCCTGAAGCTACTGCAGCAAGCGAATCATATCGCAACCTTATCTAAACACTTTTCACAAGGTCATGAAGCCAGCATTACTCTCGCCTTCGAAGCCTCGTTCAATCTAGTAAAGGCTTTACCCGTATTAGAGATGGTTCAAAATACCTTTCCACAAACTCAGATTAACCTGCGTCACGAATACATATCCGGGGCGTATAGTGCGATTCTGCAAGACAAGGCGGATCTCGCCATCAGCCCAGTTAATAAAAGAATGCTCGACCCGAGGAATCTCGACAGTATCGTTTTATGTTACGGCAGTTTCGTTAATGTTGCCGCGGTTAAAATGCTGAATCGTCACCCAAATTTATCGTCAATCAAAGAATTAGAAAACGAATATCAAATTGTGGTGCAAGACACAGGGCAAGAAACTCAGGGGATTCATTTTGATGTGCAAGAAGGCCAAAGGCGCTGGTACGTCAATGATTTCACTACTAAGAAAACGCTCATTCTAAGTGGTATGGGCTGGGGACGATTGCCTGATTTCTTAGTCCAGGATGAGCTCAATTCAGGGACTCTGCGATTAATCGAGACAGATGAAAGTGATACTAATTCAGAAGTAGAGTACCGCGCGATTAAACAAAAAGACAAACCGCTCGGGCCGGTTGCCACAGCCCTATGGCAAGGATTAGAAACATTGAATGACTAATGTCGATAGGCTAGCGATGCAATGCTAGCCTCGTAAGAAGACATCATCTTTAACTCTTTTTTCCGCCGCCGTCAGCGGGTCGGTTTTCTCCGCCGCCGCCTTTTTAATCAACTTTAACAAGCTAGATTTAATCACTGCAAAGTTTCTCGACTTTACCGCAGTCTCTAGATTATCGTTCAGCGTGGTACTAAAACTACGGTGATTCTTTTTCGTCGGAATAGACATCGACAATGAAATACCTTGGGCGATACCACCACCAATCAGTTCTATCGCACGTTCTGTTGTGAGTACTTTTCTAGGATTGCGAATCGGCTGAAAAATAATGCCGTTTTCGTCTGAACGTAACAAGATACCAGAACGATCAGGGCGCCAATCATCTCCTAACTGCTCCATAAAACGCCAGGCACAATGCCAGTCTTGGCA
>CAJVZR010000143.1 GCA_913019965.1 uncultured Oleispira sp. | reverse complement strand
AAGGTGAATAAAATGGATTATTTTTCATTTATGGTGGGATTGTCCTTCGACAGGCTCAGGATGCTCGGTCGGAGTATAGGTGTAGGTGGAAGTTTGTAACACTCTCGATCTCTCTGTGTCTAATATAATGGTTGGGATATTCAGACAGACTCAGGATGATTAGAGCAGGGGAGAAACTTCGACAAGATCTAAATAGTCGTAGTATCAGTGACCCCCTTGATAAGCTCAGGATAAACGGACTTTAAAAGAGTGCAGCTTATGAAACAAGAAATGTTAGTAATAAAATGAACGTTAAAAAGAGATCAAGTGGCTTTAGCTTAATAGAGTTGGTGATAACACTTGCGATCCTGACAGTTTTAACGTCTATTTCATACCCATCATATAATCAACATTTTGAGAATGTGAGAAAAACGTCTGCCCAAGGAGACTTAATAGAATTAAGCGCTTTTATGACACGCTATTATTCTGAGAACTATAGTTATCAAACTGCAAGCGATGGCAACCCGACACTACCCATGACTGAGTCTCCTTCTCAGGGGACTAAATATTATAATTTAACTGTTGTGGCACAAGATCAAAGTTATGTTTTAACTGCTACCCCTAAAAATGGACAAGGTTCAGATCGATGTGGCACTTTAACGGTGAATCATAGTGGCGTGAAAACTGCCAAAAAAAATGGCGTAATAGTAGAGGGATGTTGGTAAATCATTGAACCAAAATTATGGCTATGCGCTACACTATAGCGATGAGTAAAAACACCACAACAACACATACACCCATGATGCAACAATACACTCGCATTAAAGCAGAAAATCCTGAGCATTTAACCCAACTAACAGAAGAAGACCTGCTTAGCCTTAGGCTTTATCTAAACGGCGATGCGGGTAATGTGCTTTGGGAATATGCATTTAATCATCTGCACCTTGAAGCGCAGCTTGCTAGCTATTCATCAGCGACAAAAACTCTGTATGTTTCCGCAGATAATCCCGTTGTTCCATTGCAAGCCGCTTTACTAGGTTATTCAGATAAAGAAGAGGAAGACAAAACCCCTTTAAGAATGCAGTGGCGAGTTGCTGGTAACGGTGCATTAAGTACCAACAGCGAAATCAATACTTCTTCTGGTATCTTCTTTAATGAAGTTACATTACCAAATTTAACGGGCAGTAAGGCAACCGTATTGGCAAAACTCATTGATGAAGACGTTGAAGCCAAGCTAACAACCATCGAAGTGGTTGCCGGTGACGCATCGGTTATTAATGTGAGTCCATTGGCGAAACGTCAATATTAGGTGTGGGTCAAACTTCGCTATCTTTCACAATCAGAGACCAATACAGCAACTTATTACCCGATGGCACAGGGGTTAGCTTTACCGTCGGTAATAACTTGGTCATTCATAGCCTAGATTCGGAAATTACCAATGGTAAAGCCAATATTGTGGTTAAAGGCAGTGAGTACGAGGGGCTTTCATCAGTTACGCTAAACATTCAAGGTATTTCTGAAACCGTGAATGTCGATGTTCAGCCGCTATCCATCACATCAGACTTTAATGGATTGCTCACAGTGCAAGAGCAAGAAGACATACTATTAACTGTGAATGATGCTGCGGGTAATCCAGTCGCGAATGTTGATGTGCTGGTAGGCGCAAGCTTTGCCTATCTTAATGAAGATACCCTAACGACAGACTCTAATGGTGAAGTACGGGTAAAACTAACGGCTCCCAACGCGAAAGGGGAAGGTACTTTTACGGCCCAGTTAGGGCGATTAGAGCAACTAAAAGTCCCGTTTACCGTTAATTATCGTAGTGGTGAAGTGCGTGATTTGGAAGTCGATTATGCTTCCATGATCGGTGATCGAACTTCAGCAGCTAACTTCACTTATCAGCGCTACGACAATACCAATATTGACGTGCCTTATCAGGTTCAGCGCACCATTAAAGCCTTAGGCAGCGAAGGTGATGTCGTTGATGTAAGCATTGGTGATATGCACGATGCTAACCGACAGCTATTAGCGGCTTACGCAATGGGCGAAGTTGATCAAGGTTTTATTCACGACAATACCGGCCGAGCATCACTAACGGCCGCTAATACACAAAGCCAATTCGGCACACGCCTAGGTGCGGGTAAAAGCCTGAGTTTTGCGGCCTCTAATAATAGCGAGCTTACGCTAGCGACAGCCCCTTTATTAAATAAAAATTCCGACATTGGTTTTTCGATAGAAGTACTGCCAAAGGGCGATCCCGCCGGGCAGCTAATTAATTTGGGTAAAGGTGCGCAAACCTTAGTAGTTAACGAACACAGTCAGCTGGTATATCAAGTACGAACAGATGCAGGGTTATTCTCGCTGACCAGTGACGCGGTATTCCAAAACCGTTGGCATCAAGTTGCAGGGCGATATTACAATGGCCAATTAGAGCTGTCGGTCAACGGAGTGGTTAAGCGCACAGCCATTAATGGCGATATTCATTTTGATACCAGTGCTGACGATCTGGTTGTCGGTAAAGGTTTTACTGGCCAGTTAAATAGCCTTAAATGGATCGACTGGTCTAGTCAGCCTGTGATGACCTTTGCCGATGGCAGCACCACCCAAGCAGTCACCATTGGTGCAACAGGCTCTACCGATGTTGCCATAAAAAGCGCAGGAAACTTCCGTAATACCGTGCAAGGCAGTATCAGCAGTCTTGATATTCAGCGAGTATTAATTCATACCCGCAATACCAAACAATACGCCTCGCTAATATCGCTAGAAGGCTTTGGCCGCATTGCGCAGCAATACACCGATACCGTTTCTACTACCGCACCGGCGATCAACCTAGCCGCATTACAATCAAGCTATAGCCAAAATGCACAAGGGGTTTATGCCAGTAACTACCAATCTAACTTAACATTGGCGGGTGTTAACTTAAGTCTAATCCCACAAGCGCAAGCGGGTAGCATTAGCGACTTCTTAATGAGCACGGTTGAGTTTTTATTACCGATAGAAAGTTTGAATGTCATCGCTAACCAAATCAGCATCCTGGCGGATGGTGGGGAAGTGGATGGGGTTAAATTTATGCTGGCGATAATGGATGTATTAACCTACTTCCCACCGGCAAGGCCATTGCAGTTATTATTAAGACCGCTAAAAGGCTTAGCGCACATCATGCCGCGTAAGTTCAGAAACCATTTTATTGGTGCATTAGGCGGCATTGCCAATAAAGCCAGAAAAGGCGATTTTGATACACTGTGGAATGTACTGCCCTTTTTGATTCTCGCAGCCGAAATGTATCACGACCCCGATACCCGTGAAGGCATCGAATTTTTAATGAGCACTGTTAATAGTTCAGAAGACGTACTCAATTGGATCGACTATCTAGGTCTACCCGCAGGCGGCTGGGTTGGGGATACGCTTCCTGAAATAGACCCGTTTGCGCAGCCAGAGCAAACGACTCAGTTATTCAGTAATCCGTTTATTGCATCCGCATATGCCACGGGTGGAGTTGCTGTTGCTTTTAGGGTGTCGAGCAAAGTCGTTGCAGTGTCACTTAAGCAAGCCAAGAAACGCTTTACCGGAGAGATGAAAGAAAATCTTCCGGGGGCATTAGGTCACTTAGCGAAATCATTAAAAGACGTAGATGCTGCTAGTTTGAGAAAGCATGTCTTTAGTCCGCGTTTATGGCTTGCCTCAACAGCAGTCTTGGTACGTAATGGTAAACATGCCATGATCCAGTTCTTAAAAGGTAAAACCAATGCCCGCTATTCACCCGCCGCGATCATGGCGATAACGGCCTATTTAGAATGGGAAGCGAGCTGTGGTAAGGCCCTTGATATAATATCGGGGGATAAAAAGAAAAACGGCGAAGAGTTCAGCCCAGAGGAAAAGGCGGAAGCGCAAGAGGCGGTTGAAAATTTAGAGTGTGGCGATAAAGGTATTCGTGGTGGTAACAATCGCCGTGAGCTATATAATAAATTTAAAGTTGCTTTCAAAGATACTACCTCAGGTAAGTTTAAAGAAGAAATCGACGATGACGTTCATCGAGAAAATGAAGAAAATTATATCTTAGGTGGTGGAGGCCATGGTGCATTATTCCACATGGCACAAATCGCACGTTATCAAATACTGCACCGAGCAGGGGGCGAACCGATTAAAGCGATTGAAGGATTTAGACGGGTGTGGTTGTATACGGATGAAGGTAAAAGAGATGATGCCGAGACACAAGAATCCCAAGAGGAAGCCAAATCGAAAAACCAAATCGCGGGCGCTTATAGCCGCTATGTGGATTTAATTATTGGTGAAAAGGATAAGCCTGAGCAATGGATTGAACTTAAATCATTTTCTCAGCGTAAGAATAAACCGACGAAAATAGATTATCTGCAAGGCGAAAATATCAAACGCTGGAACTTACAGAAAAAAGCCCCTAATGCGATGAGCTTACACAGGCAATACAGCTTGGACAGAGCCGCGGCGCACGTGAAACATGCAAGGCTATCTAAGAATAGTGATGGAGAAAATCCTATAATTGATGTCGCTTCTAATTTTCGATGGTTATTCCAAAACTTTGATATCAAATGGACCCCCAAAACTGGGCCACTACAACATGTGAAAAGTGTTGAATTAGGCAGTAAGTCAGTTGCAGGTTCGGTTCGCGATAATATGGCCAAGCCTTTAGCAAACTCTGATACGAAAGGCCGAAGCACTGCTGAGGTTCGCAAAGCGAATATGGGCGATGCGGAAAGTAATACGGATAAACACATTGATGAAGCTGACGCTGAGCAATTACTCGAAGACTTAGTCAGTATTGGTTTTAGCGAAGCCTTAGATGACTTCCAAGTAAATTAGGATAAAAGATGAACATTGATTTAAGTTTTACAAAGGATGCTGATTGGAAAAATCAAAGAGAAAATGTTTGGATTCAGTGGTCGGCAAGTTTAAAGACTAGCTTAACGAAAAAGGATTTCAGCATAGTTAAACATTTTTT
>CAJVZR010000142.1 GCA_913019965.1 uncultured Oleispira sp. | reverse complement strand
CTGCACCACCGTTGCTGACCATCATTACCTTTTCCCCCAAGCATTAACCGAAGCCATTGATATTCAAGTATCCGCTGTAGAAAAAATTGGTAACCGCGTCATGCTAACTCGGGGTTCTATGAGCCTTGGCCAAGATGATGGTGGTCTACCACCACAATCAACAGTACAAACTGATGCTGAGATTTTAGACGACTGCCAACGAGTGATCAGGCAATTTCATCAAGCAGGCGAAGGCGCGATGGTGCAATTAGCACTCGCCCCTTGCTCACCATTCTCGGTAACGACTGAATTGATGAAAGAAACGGCCAACCTCGCCCGTGCGAATAGTGTGCGCTTACATACTCATCTTGCCGAAACTGAAGATGAAAATGATTTCTGCCTGCAGACCTTTGGCTTACGACCATTAGATTATTTAGAGTCTGTTGACTGGTTAGCTGGCGATGTTTGGCTAGCTCACGGAATTCACTTTAATGACGAAGAAATTCAACGCTTAGGTAAAGCCCAAACAGGGATCGCCCATTGCCCTTCTTCTAATATGGTATTGGCCTCTGGTATCTGCCGAACAAAAGAACTGCAAAAGGCCGGCGCCCATGTTGGCTTAGGCGTTGATGGCTCGGCATCGAATGATGGTTCGAATATGATTCAAGAGGTGCGCCAAGCGTTATTGATTAATCGCCTGCGTTACCAAGCGGATGAAGTGACTCATCAAGATGCTCTTTATTGGGCAACAAAAGGCTCAGCGCAAGTATTAGGCCGTAATGACATTGGTGAACTGGCTATCGGTAAGCAAGCGGATATTGCGTTATTCAATCTTGATGCTCCTCGCTTCTCTGGCTCCCATGATCCTTTAGCTGCATTAATATTATGCGGCGCTCATACCGCCGATTACGTCATGGTGGCAGGGCAATGGAAAGTAGAGCAAGGCAAATTATTAAAAAGTGACATAGATGAGATTCAAATCCGCCATAGGGAGTCAGCGGCTAAGCTCGTTCTATAGACTGCATTCCATCGCTATAAAATAAGGAGTCAGATATTGTTACCTACAAATATCTGACCAATGTGTTAGAATTTGGCGTTAATTATATTTCTGATTAACTGAGGCGGCTAACACTCCAACATGCCGTCAAAAGGATGATGCTATGAGTAAGTATGAACTCGATTTCTTCGTTTCCTGGGAAGAATTACATAAAGCAGGACGCCGCCTAGCAAGCACACTGCATGACTTGCAGGAATGGAAAGGAATACTAGCCGTCACCCGTGGCGGCATGGTGCCTACAGCGATTATTGCTCGCGAGCTTAACATCCGTCTGATCGATACTATCTGTATATCAAGCTATGACGGCCAAGAACGTGGCGGTTTCACTCTAAATAAAACTCCTGACCTTCCTGACGGTGGCGCAGGTTGGTTGATCATTGATGATCTAGTCGATACCGGTAAAACAGCCGCTGAAGTTCGTCGCCAATTTCCTAACGCCCATTTTGCTACATTATACGCTAAGCCTGCGGGAATCGAATATGTGGATAGCTACGTAGAAGAAGTAACCCAGAATACTTGGATTCGCTTCCCTTGGGATATGAAATTAAGTTACGCCGACCCTATTGTTAAAGGTGGTTAGTACGATACGCTTAGAAAATTCGGCTAGCCTTAGCCAAACTTATTTGCCCTAGCAAACGCTAAAGCAATACAGGACGTATTGCTTTAGCTACTTATATCTTATTCTTTCTTCGCTTTTGCTTCGTCTGCTAATTCTTCATTAAGTTCACGGAATACAAAAATGCGAGCAACCATAAAGTTAAAGCCCATCCCCATTAGTACGCCAATGATAAAGGCCATAAATGGATTATCCATAAAGAAAGGCACATAACTGGTTAATAAGGTATAGCTACCAAAGTTAATCGCGAAACCACCCAAGGACGTCAGTACAAACGAAACCCATTGAGTAAGCTTTTTCGACTTATGCCTATCAGTAAAAGTGACCGTGCGGTTCCAGAACCAATTCCAAGTCACCGCAGGCCAGAATGAAATAGCACGAGCCGTCGTATGGTTAAGCCCTAAGAAGAGCTGTAAACCAAAATAGATCAGACTATCTACAATGAAACCGGTACCACCAACTAAACCGAATTGAAGAAACTCAGAAGCCGTTGGAAACTTAAATTTATACAAACGTCGTAAATGCTTCAGGTAGAGTAGCTGTTCTTTAAAATCTAACTTACTCTCACCAAACTCGCGATCTTTAAAGTGAATGGGCTGCTCAGCAGGAGAAGAGAATTCGCCCTTCACCATGATTTCTAAACCAATCTTATAGCCGGTTGGTGCTAATTCTTTTGTGCTTTCTAACCTTTCACGTTCAAAAGAGAAAAATCCCGACATAGGGTCTTTAACGTGACACAAGGGTAATGCTAACCAGGTAGCAACCTTCGAATTTAATAATCTAAAGAAGCCCCAATCTTCGTCAAATGATCCACCTTCGACATAACGAGAACCAACAACAAAATCAGCTTCATTAGACTTTAGCTTTTCAACCATATGAGGAATTGCTGTGGCGGGATGCGATAAATCACAATCCATCACGACAATGTACTTACCGACAGCTTCTTCAATTCCTCGAATTACAGCAGTGGAAAGCCCACGCTCTTCCGTTCTCACAATAATGCGAGCAGGAATCTCATGCGCAATTTTAGTCACAGCATCAAAAGAACCATCTTGCGAGTCATCATCTACAAAAATGATTTCGAAATTTTCACCAGCGAGAGCGGTATTAATTTCTTCAGCTATTAAAGGAATATTCTCTACTTCTTGATAAGTAGGGATGACGATCGAAATATTTTTATCAGACATAGTTAAAACCACTATTCATTGCCAACGCTTTCTTTAATTGCGCCTTTATTGCCTACATCTTTATTAATAGCACCAATATAATGGTCACATCGATAAAGTTTAAAATAATTAACATATGAAGAATCAATCTTCACTTCCAACTCATCCTTGAAGTTACAGCGAACAAACTTCTTAAGTAACTCTTCCTTAAAACCCTTACGATCAGCATGTAATAACAAAATACCGGAATCGCCAATCTCAGCTGATCCAAACCATAGGTCAAACTGATCAAATCGAGAATCCAATACTTTAACAGGCATTGGTCGTGCATACCATGCAACACGAGAAGCGTGAGACCAATTAGGGATAAATACTTTATCACCCGGTTTAGCTTGTGCTGAAATTCTTTCTGAGATCTCCTTCCAACCCATAAGATCCGCTAAAGGATGACGATAATCATCAAAAGCAATCTTAGGCACTGTTAACAAAACCTGAACCGCTAGGGTTAATAACAAACTTATAGAGGCTAAACCAATTGCCAAACGCTTAACCCACTTAGACGCTATATTTGTAACAATGAAATAAGCGATCAAGGGCATCATGAAGATAACGCCTAACTCAGTCCAGTGCGGTAATGAGCGTCCTTTAGCCGATAGTATCGAGAATAAGATCAGAATAGGTAAAGCAAATACTAGCCAAGTCTTAGCTTTCGTATTATTACGTAACTTAATGATCGCGATTAAACCAAAGATATAGATCAGAGGTCCGAATGCAGCAAATTGAGTAACCTGCATTCGTAATGCCGATGCTAGATTGTATTCACTTTTTCCAGCGCTATGATTCAATTGATATAAAAATGAAATCCAATCATTTTGAAGATTCCAATACAGTACAGGTAGGATACAAATTGCAGCAATAATCCCAGCAAGATAAAGCCCAAATTGTTTAAATAGTTTTAGGTTAAATTGCATGAAGAGCACAATGAAAGTCGATACTGCCAATGTCACTCCGGTATATTTACTTAATCCCGCAAATCCCAAGATCAGACCTAATAGCAGCCAATCAGTTAACTTCTGACCGTCATTATTTTCAATATTTCTCAATATCCAAATATTTAATAAACCAGCCAAAATCAAAGGCGTTTCTGGAATCATGCCAAAAGGCAAAATTTGCAGAATTGGAGCGCTAATAAAAAGTAATAATGTAATAAATGCGGTTTTCTCACCAAAATCTTTTTTAGCTAGTTCAAATAGAATGAAAAGTGAACCTGCACTAAATAATATCGGTAAGACCCTAAGAGAGAATTCACTAGAAGAAAAAAGTAACGCGATTGATTGCAGCCAACCCACCATTGGAGGGTGGTCGAAGTAAGACCAGTCTAGAAAGCTTCCATATAAAGCATAATGCGCCTCATCTGCAGAAAAGGGTAATAACCATGCATGTAATAGTGCTAATAAACTATATAGGGCTATAAAACCAAGAGTAACAATTCTTAGCGACATAATTATTGAGCTGCTTATAGTGTGATTTTTCGGGGATACTCATTGTAATCTAACGGAGCTTCGAACGTAATGAGAAAGCGGTAAGTTTTTGTCTCAAAACACTGTTCCATATTTATACGCTAATTGGTTTTGCTCTGGAAAAGAATCTTGTTTTTGGTCTTTTTGAATCTACTCAGGTGTTCGTGGCACTGCATGCGTTGATTCGTTTCGGGGCTTGTGTGTCTGAAGCGCAGCTTCGCAGCTCAGCAAGCGACCGTACAGGAAGCACCGGCTGGAAGGTGCCCCAGGGAGGGGATGTTTGATTGCTGTTGCTTGCGTACTCGGAATTAACGGATGCAGGGCTTGGTGGGTGTTGAGATAAAAGAGGAAGCGCTAAAGATTAAAGCGATCTGTTTGATTGGACAGCAATCTTACTTACCGTCCCTGGCGTACCTCCCGGCCTGCCTTCCTTGGCAGTCGCCAAAAGCCACTTGAAGCGGTGCTTCAAAAGCCGTGGCGATTGGCCCTACTTCACATGGGAAAGAGCGCCCGAGAGGTAGTGACAGTAACCCATCGTCATTATTCTAAAAAGCCCTAATCGCATCGCGGGCCACCACTTTCTTACAGGCAAAAAAAATCCCTAACCGCGATGCGATTAGGGATTTTTAGAATAAGAGCTTGACGATGACCTACTCTCACATGGGGAAGCCCCACACTACCATCGGCGCTACTGCGTTTC
>CAJVZR010000141.1 GCA_913019965.1 uncultured Oleispira sp. | reverse complement strand
ATGCGTAATGGCGTTAAACTAGTTTTCAGAGAGAATTCGCGGTTTATTATTTTTATCCAGATTACATCTGTTTCCAGTGGTAGCAAGCTACTGGTATTTTGGCTGATTTGAGAGCTTTCGTTATCTACGATGAGTTTTTTAATATCATCTAGATTGAGACCCGTTAGAGTAGAAATGCTATCGGCATCAATTTTTTTATTGTGGGCAAATAATATCGTTTCTGTGACTTGCTTTGTATGCTCTTTATTTGCAGAGCCTAGAAATGCAGGGCAAACCAGTTTAGTAAGGCGTTCAAAACTTGATGCTGAACTGTTGAATTCAATTATCGTATCAAAGCGGCCGAATTTAATATGCTTCCAGCGATAATTTATTTTTTTGGATGACGATTTAAAGCGTGAAGCCAAGGATTTATTTTTATTACTGAGGTCATCTAATAAAATAGTAAAAACATCGTTCTCATTATCGAGCTTCATATCTTTGATATAGAAAGGAGAATAGATGCCGAGAAAGTTTTCTATTTCGCGTACGCGTAGTTTATCCAAAACGAGTCCCTTGTGATGATTTCTAATTATAATGCCGTATTTCCCCTCCATGGTGAAAATAATTATCATTCCGTTTTGGCGTATTTTGTGTAAGAATTGTAAGTATTCTTATAAAAGAATGCAATCTTATTCTAAAAACATATAAGCAACTTTACATTAAATTTAAGGAAGAAATGATGAATGTTCTCACTGCAGTATCCCCATTTGGGAATGGTCTTGAGCGTTTGAAAAAATATTTTTCAGAAAAAAACTATCAACAAGGAGGGTATTTATTTAAGCAAAATGATATGCCTGATGGCTGTTTTTATATCTTAGAAGGGCAGGTGGTAACCCAATATTATGACAATGATGTCAATGCAGATATTGATTTAGAGCCTTATTCTGTAGGTGAGCTAGTAGGTGCCATGAGCCTAGTGGTTGATGAGCCTAGAGCCATGTCAGCTAAAGTTATTCAGCCTGTAAAAGCCTTGTTTTTATCAGCAAAACAGTTAGAGAATTTGCAAGAAGTAGATGAGTCTGCCTATCAAGAATTCCTTAAGTTATTTAATGATTCTTTGATTAGCCGCTTGAAGAAAAGCAGACCTTTAAATAAACATGCTGCTCTGCAGATGGCAAGAATTCCGACAGTTGATCAGCAAGTTGAAATGGCCAGATTGGCACATCAGCAATTTCTATCTTGGTCAGAAGATAAGGTCGATGAAATCATCACTGACATTGCAAAAACAATTTATTCAGAAGCTCAGGAATTGGCTCAGTTGACTCAAAAAGAGTCTGGTATGGGTGTTGTTGAGCATAAAATATTAAAGATAAAGTTGGGTTCATTAGACGTTGCCGATTCTTTGGTTAATAAACCTGGCAATGGTGCCATTGAGTTAGAAGCTAATGGTATCGAGCGAGTATCGATGCCGATTGGTATTGTTTTCGGCATGATTCCAATTACTAATCCTGTTGAAACAACAGTATTTAAAACTCTAATCAGTCTTAAATCTCGTAATGCGATAATTATTAGTTCTCATCGTAAAGGTCGTTTAGTCGGAGAGCGAACTGTTGAATTAATTCGTCAGGTATTAAAAAAACACGGTGCTCCTGAAGATCTAGTGCAAACTCCAGAATTAGCGGCTAATCGAAAAGTTACCAATGCCTATATGACTCACGATGATATCAGTATGATATTGGCAACTGGCGGCCCTTCTATGGTTAAAAGTGCTTATTCTTCTGGTACCCCTGCGATTGGTGTTGGTAAGGGTAATGCCCCTGTATGGATCTGCGACGATAGTGATATCGAAGGCGCTGCAAAAAAAGTGATCAATAGTAAAGCGTTTGATAACGGTGTTGTCTGCGGCAGTGAAAATAATCTCATCATTGATAAAGCGGTTACGGATGAGTTTTTAACCAATGCCCAATCTTATGGAGCTGTTGTATTAACGACTGCAGAACATGAGCTTTTATTGGATAATATTTTTGCCAGTGGTAAAGGTTTGCAGGCTGAGTTTATTGGCCAGTCAGCAGCTGATATCTGTAAAGCTGCAGGTATTGAACGTGATTATGATATCAAATTGGTTTTGGCTGAAGTGCAGCCATATGATTTCGATTCTATTTTGCTACGTGAAAAACTGGCGCCTGTTTTGTCTTTTATTCGCAATGCCGATGACAAGATGGCATTGGATCATGCGTATGAAATTCTAGAGCTTGAAGGTAAAGGTCATACTGCAATTATTCATACCAATGATAAGGAGCGTGTACGTGCTTTTAGTGTCGTAGTGCAGGTGAGCCGAGTTTTGGTTTCAACCGCGGGAACTCAAGGTTGTATCGGTGCTGATAACGGCTTGAATTTATCTTGGACTTTGGGCTGTGGCACGATGGGGGGTGGGTCTGTGAGTGATAACGTGAGTTATACACACTTGCAGAATAATAAGCGCATTGCGTACTAATCGCCTTTCATTATTGAGAGTATGTCGTAAGCAATGAAAAATACCTTGTCTTCTACTGAACCATTTGGACTAGCTTAGTTCTAATCTAACGATTGGGAAATACTGTTCTATAATTGTACAGCTCAATATCGAAAAACGAACAACACCATAATTAGAATTCATTCAGCAGGAAACGATCATGAATAAGAAAGCACAGAATCTTTTTAGCGGCGCGGCTTTGGCCGTAGCGGTTGCGGGTCTAGCGGGTTGCGCGAGCACGGATAACTCAAGCACGGCGGCAGTGCCGGCGGGTAGTACAGATCTGGTTCATTGTTATGACGTGAACGTCTGTAAGGGACATAACGACTGTAAAACTGCTGATAATGCTTGCGGTGGCCATGCAACTTGTAAGGGCACTGGTTTTGTCGGTATGCCTTCGAAAGCGTGTGCAGACGTAGGTGGTAAGCAGAAAGATGATTGGAGCGGCAGCATTTCTAAAGCCGATCTTGTGCATTGTTATGGCGTGAACGTGTGTAAAGGCCATAACGATTGTAAGACTGCGAATAATGCCTGTGGTGGCCATGCTTCTTGTAAGGGTACCGGCTTTGTATCAACTACGGCTAAGTCGTGCGCTGATATTGGTGGTAAGGTAGGGGCATAATCTGTCTTTTGCTAAATAGCTAATAATAAAACATCACGGGTTTCAGGCCCGTGTTGTTTGTTAGAGATAATAATTCTATTCAAATACTATTCAAACACTATGGATTTACCCGTGAACGAGCAGTCACTTACTCAGCCGTCTTTAGGCTTTGGTCTTGGGCTTAGAACCCCGCATTTTGAGCATATTTTACAGCATAAGCCGGATGTGGATTGGTTTGAGGTATTGTCTGAGAACTATATGGTTGCTGGGGGTAAACCACGTTATTATTTGGAAGCCATTGCTGAGCAATACCCGATTGTGATGCATGGGGTTTCTATGTCGATTGGCAGTACTGATCCGCTGGATTTGGAGTATTTAAAATCGTTAAAAAAATTAGCCAATGATGTTCAACCGAAGTGGATTTCCGATCATATTTGTTGGACCTCGATTCATGGCCAAAATAGCCATGATTTATTGCCGCTACCTTATACCCGCGATACGGTGAAGCATGTGGCCGAGCGGGTGCGCCAAGTACAAGATATTTTAGGCCGACGTTTATTATTAGAAAATGTGTCGAGTTATTTGTCTTATAAAAATTCAGAGATGGACGAGTGGACGTTTTTAGCCGAAGTTGCGGAAGCGGCTGACTGTTTGATCTTGTTGGATATTAATAATATTTACGTCAGCGCGCGTAATCACGGTTTTGACCCATTAACGTATTTAAATAAAATTCCGGTGAATCGCGTGCAGCAGTTTCATTTGGCCGGGCACAGTGATTTTGGTGATCATGTGATTGATACCCATGATCACGATGTTCCAGATGCAGTATGGCAGTTGTATCGCGAAGCGCTTACACGTTTTGGTGCGGTGAGCACTATGATTGAGCGCGATGATAATATTCCCGAGTTCTCTGCCTTGTATGACGAATTGCAATTCGCTAAGAAGATTGCCGAAGAAATGGGAGTGGTTCATGTCTAGCGAGCTGGAAAAACTGCAGCAAGATTTTATGCAGTATTTATTACATCCTGGGCAAGGCAGTGGTGAGCAGTTTCATAGCTGGGTAGATGAGCAGTCGGGTTTACCCGCGGCAAAGCGCATGCAGATTTATGCTAATGGGTATGTGCTGCGGTTGCGAGAAACCATTGATACCGACCATGAGTTGTTGGGTTTGTATTTGGGGGATGAGTTATTCGATAAGATGGTTGAAGGATATGTACGCGCACATCCATCGACCTTTCGTTCTTTGCGTCAGTTTGCCGATGCCTTGCCAGAGTATTTAGCCAAGGATGAGTTTTTTAGCCAGTATCCCCAGATTTCAGAATTAGCGTCGTTTGAACGCCGTTTGATTAATGCCTTTGATGCCGCTGATAGTGAGTGCGCGACCTTTGCCGAGTTGCAAGGAATTCCCCCCGAGCAATGGCCAGGCATTTGTTTTCGTTTTCATCCCAGTGTGCAAATCTTTAGCTGCCAAACCAATGCGGTTGAATGTTGGCAAGCGCTTAAGCAAGGGCAGACACCTCCTGAACCTGAGCTGCAGAGTGAAGCGGGTTCTGAAGGTATAGGATTGCGCATCTGGTTGATTTGGCGTGGTAATGAACGATTAACCGAGTTTATGTCGATTTCCCCGGCGCAGCATGGTTTGTTATTGGGGTTTTTGCAGGGCAGGAATTTTGCCGAGCAATGTGAAGCCATGCTGCAGTGGTATTCCCAGGACGAGGCACCGATGCAGGTTTTACAGGCCCTACAAGCTTGGTTTCAGATGGGGATTATTCGTTCGATTGTTAAGGGGTAGTATTCGGGGCTAGTTATCTAGCTATAAATAGTAGGCGCTAGCTATCTCAATTGGCTTAATTCGAGCTATTTTTGTCTTTTTCTATTTAATTTTACGAAAGTAGTTGACGGCGCTGTGGATAAGCGTATTATTCGCCGCCTGCTCAGACAGAACGACCTTCGGGGTGTTGTGGTTGAGCTGAGATAAGG
>CAJVZR010000140.1 GCA_913019965.1 uncultured Oleispira sp. | reverse complement strand
TGCAGCTTCGGGTAGACCCCTCTATTCGTGCGAAATCGTCCCATCATGCAAAGAAGTTCATCATAGGGGCCGCACTCAGCGCTTGCATAACGCACTAGCATTGTTATCGCAGGGCCACCCACGTAATGGTCTTTGTCCCACGGATCTAAATTTGCGCAATCGAGCACCCACTCTGGGTTAGGTTTATAGACACTGATATACCCCCAGCCTTTTAAATTATTCCATGGCGCTAGGATAGGTTCGGACGTCTTTTTATTTGCTTTAGTGGTCGTTTGAGTCGATTCATGATGCATGGTTGTTAGTTTTCTCTATGCGCAGTGATTAATTTATAAAAGCTAGAATTAATTTGATAACTTCGTAGCTCGGCTATGCGGTTCTTAAAGTACCACACTCATAAAGTATGCGCTCATATACAAATTAATGCCGAAATAACGACTTTAATAAAATGCAAATTTAAGAATTCGCAATGCATATTTTTATCTTAGGTGTGGATAAACAATGGACCTGCACAACGACCATCGCCGACGAATTTCGCCCAGATAACTGCAAAGCCGAAGCCCCGCGGCAAACGGCCTATGCAGGCTAACGCTGAATTACAGGTTGGCATTTGAACGCCGTGCTAAGAAAATATAAAAGGCGACAAACAGCTATGTACTTTACGCGGAGATTCGATAGAATTCCTGCCTAAAATGGCATCTCGAAAAGGCAATAAACGTTGAATGATTTAAACCTGAACACCGCACACGCGAACTACACGACAACTTCGATATCAGAAGGCGTGGCAACCATTACCATGAACCGTCCAGATAAATTAAATGGCTGGACAATGGAGATGATGGATGCGTTTAAAGCAGCTTTTATAAAGGCAGATGCACACGATGATGTGAAAGCAATAATATTAACCAGCACCGGTAAATATTATTCGGCGGGCGTGAATTTGGCAGGCACGATTAAGATAATGCCACCTAAAGCCTTGCGAGAACTGATCATTGAGCATAATCAGAATTTGTTTGAAGCGTTTTTGCAGGTGAAAAAACCCTTACTAGTTGCTGTGAATGGCCCAGCGATCGGTGCAAGTGTGACCTCTGCGACCTTATCGAATTATGTGATTGCCGGTGAAAGCGCGACCTTCTCAACACCTTTTGCAGCATTAGGTATAGTGCCCGAGGGCTGCTCAAGCATTCATTTTACACGTTTGATGGGCGAAGAAACCGCACAACGTATGCTGGGGGAGGAAGGCTGGAAACCAACCGCAACCGAAGCACAGGCAGCAGGTTTAATACAAAAAGTTGTACCGAACGAAAAGCTTGAAAAAGAAGCGTTTAAAATTGCCAAAGCGTGGGCGAAAAAAGGCGAGCAGCGACAATTTTTAGGTGGTAGCGAGTTACAGGAATTACGTGAGGTAAATGCACAAGAATCTGCCGCGTTAGCGGATGCATTTTTAAGTGCCGCTTTTATGAAAGAGCAGGGGCGCTTTTTATGGAGCAAGAAAAAACGTGTACCCGCGGCAACGTTTTTCGCGCTTTGGGCATCACGGCCGGTTTGGTCCTTGCTTTTGTAAAGATGATGTTAAATTGTTTATACAAAAAGCTCACAAATTTAACATGCGTTGTGTATCTGTCAGCGAACTTATAGTTCGGCTCTAAAAGCAAATTAATTAGCCTTAGTTCTTTAAAAAGTTTCTTAATAAAAGACCGCTTAGCACGGTCTTTTATTTTTTAGAGGATATTAAGATCTTGATCAAACTTTCTTAGGCGCACTTCAGTACCGATGATCTCGTGAAGATAAACCTCACCAGTCTCTGATGCTGAGATGACTGCACTGGTCGCGGACGGTGAATCATAAAAATAGAAACCGTCATACTCAAACGAGTAACCTGCCTCTTGTACGGCCATTGCATTGCCGTTTAGGTCTATCTTCGTAAGAACATCCGCATGTTGAGAACCATTATCATAGGCTGCACCAAATGACGCGCCAAAATAAATATTATCTTTACCGTCACCGATAATAGAGCCCGCGTAATCATAACTGTAGCTACCAAGCTGTTTTATCCACACTGCCTGACCCTGCGCATTAAGTTTTGCGACAACCGCGTCGCCAAGGCCTTTCGGTAGCGAACCATCAAAAGCTCCGTCAGTGTCGGCCGTAAGAAGTATATTACCTTCGCCATCCGCGGTGATACTTTTAAACCTATCATTACCTTGTGAACCTAAAAGCGTGCCCCAAACTGGTGTGCCATCCTCGCTTGCAAATTTAATGACTGCGATATCATCGTCGCCTTGGTTTTGTTGATCACTTAAATCGTTATAAGTCGAGTGGGCCATGATGATATTTCCATCAATATCGAGCACAACGCCTGTCGTTGACGAATAGTTTGACCAGTAACCGGTATGTATATTGGCCAGGTCGTTTTGCTCCCAAATAACGGCTCCATTTGCGTTTCGCTTTTGTAAGAAGAAATTATGGTTTTCTTGGTCCCCGTCCTCTAATGCTTCATCATCGTAATAAGCACCCGTATCCGTTATGGCGAGGATAATATTGTTTTGTGTATCCAGTATTATTTCAGCATCGCGGAACGCTTCTGTATCGAGTGGCTCTTCCCATAAAAACTGACCATCGTTCGTATATTTACTTAACATCACTGTACCGGCCCCGGCCCCGTATTGGCTTTGTCCACTAATCAAAACAATATCACCATTGGCATCAACGTTTAGGGCAAAAGCCTCGTCATATAAATCTGTACCCAATTGTTTTGCCCATACTTGTGCACCATTGAGTTGAAATTTGCCGACAAAGAAATCAGATCCCCCTCCAAGATTTGTCTGATTTTCTAATACGCCATCGATACTTCCTATTAGATAAACAGAATCTTGATGAACGACATGGTCTGCAATTACGAAGAACCCATCTTCTAGCTCAGGGGATATGCTTGCGAGCCCAAAAGGCTCACTATTAAGTAGCGTAACGGTATGTTCAGATGCATCCCCAAAGAGAATGCCATCGTTACTAGATAAGGTTATCGTGAGTTCGACATCATTCGGTATTGATTCAGTTGAAAAACTGAAGTAAACGTCCTGAATCTGAGTCTCCGAATACCCAAATCCTTCTCCATAAAAGAAAACCTCCCGACTTAAGCTTGTTGAATCAATGTAATCAAGTGCTGACCCGCTGTAACTTACATCGATAACAAGTGATTGATCTGATTCAATTTTACCTTCCATCATAACCTGAACCGAATCGTAACCAGATGGATTGTAATAAGATGTGCTGCTTGTTGGAGCGTTGAAAGCGACTATTGGCTTAGGGTCATTATCAATAATCTCGACAATCCGCTGCTTAGGTTGTGCTTTCGAAAACCAGAATCTAGAGGATAAGTCATCATTTGAATCGTAATGAAAGCCAATATCAAAACTTGGCGAATAGGCTTGGTTATCTGGAATATCAAAACGCAAAGTTTTTGTGGTTTCACCTGCTAAAAAACTAATAGGATATTGGTATGGTTCGCATACGTCACCACTACACACAGAAAATGCTCTTTCACTGTTCACATAAACACTTGTTTCGATATCAAGCGCGTAGGGTAGGCTAATAACTAACTCAGCATGGCTATCCATGCCTTCCGTTACTTTAATACTGTCAGTTATCGACAGAACAATCGGTTCGGCAACTTCAATAAGTATGGTTTCTACACGAGAACGCTCACCATCAGAGAGCGAAACAATCACCTCTGAAAAGCCCTTATCATCATTGCTCGGCGTACCAACAAAGTTGCCAGCCATAAACATATTTGTATCGCATGGGTCATAATTACATGTAGGATATTCTTCATATTGCAGCCAGTTAGGTAATGATTCGATAGTCATCGTGACTGCGTCGTCCTCCAAGTCCAGACCGTTTATCGTCCAAGCAGCTTCAACACCAACGCCTGCATATGTAAGAAAACGGTTCTGCTCATCCTTGTCGCTATAGCCGCCTAATGAGAGATAGGGCGCCGTATTGTTTCGGCAAATGTAGCTTGTGGATGTCACCTCATCATCGTCAAGAATGCCGTTACTATTAAGGTCATTACCAATAGTCGAAATTGTGCCCTCATGCAGACAAAGGTTTTCATTGTCCTCGGTGAGCTTTATTAGAACTGGCCCAAGCTCTGATTGTGATAGCCCATTGCAAACGTAACGTGATTGATGCACCTCAGTATTCTGAAGGACGCCATCACGGTTCAAATCTTGACCAGTTTGTATTTGTTGGCCGCCATTAAGGCAGTTTTGACCGGCTAATTCCACGCTAACATTTACGAGCGCATCATATCCGTTGATACCATTCGTTCCAATATTGCTGTCGCATAGATAAACGGTGTCGACGATTTCCGTATTTTGCAGCACACCATCTGCGTTTTGATCCAAGCCTGTAGATATTACCTTGCCTGAGTTGAGGCACTGACTGTTATTAGTCAATTCCGTTATACGCAACAATGAGTTTTTGCCAGCCTCGCCGTGACAAACGATCTGAACCTCGGTTACTTCATCTGTGTCTAGTGAACCATTTTGATTAATATCAAACCCCGTATTAATCTCAATTCCACCAGCCAAACATACCTGGCCGGGCAAAATACTTTGTTGACTAACCGAGGCTGCAGCAAACCGGCCAAAATCGGTTTCTAAGCCAATACTATTGAGGGTTTCATTTAAATGTGAAATGGCTGATGCAGCATCAATAAGAACTCGATTTATTGCACCGCTATTTTCGATCAAATTTGTGACATCAGCATCAAACGTCGCACTTGAGAAATCAACGGCCATATCGCTGGCCGCTGCGTGAGCTTGCGTACTAATTTGGATACCATTATCTGAATCTCCATCAGTATCGATACTCTGTAAAAGCCGCGCCAAATTAACCACTGCGGGGTTAGTTATGCTAGATGCACTCATTACATCCAAAGGGGTGAGAACCCCTTTTGCTTGCACAGGGGGTAACGCTATATCACCAATCGAGAACGTAATTAACTCATCATTAGCATACAAATAGGTACCTTGTGCGTCTGTGAATCCTTTTTGAGTCGCTGTTTCATAGGCTAAATTACCGACTGCGCTATCGAGGAATACACCCTCGTTTAACGAGCTACTATCGCTGTCGCTTTCATTGCTCTGAGTATCTGAGTCAACCACGGATGCCTCATCACTCCCACCGCCGCCACCGCAGGCCGATAGTAAAACAAAAAATAAGGTGAGAATGGCTGAATTGAGTCCATGACGAATGGTCATAATTAGTCCTTTAATATTAGCGCCGATGAAATAATTTTATTATGTAAATTTTTGTAAAGGATAATCATTTACAAGCTTTTATGCAGCCATTCTTGAAGCAACTTTGCTCATATGTGATTAGATTCAAATCACATGAAAGTACTTAAAATTATAGATTGCAGCGACTCTAAATCTCATGTACTGATAGGCAGACAAGCACAAAGGGAAGGGAGGATATTGCAATTCCATTTATATAGAAAAACTCACTTTAAAAGTGCTGATAATTCGTGTTGGGCGTCGAACTTTTTAATAATGATATACGGCCAGCACTGCCGCGACGACCAGGCTAGGCTCACAACCACTAGTCAGTAAAGAGAGAGAAACTCTGAAATGCCGACCTGATGTGCCCAAAAAAAGCCTGGCTCGACTTCTATGAATTCATCATTAACCCAAACATGGGCAGCGCTAATATCTGTAGGCCCAAATCCGTCACGATAGCT
>CAJVZR010000139.1 GCA_913019965.1 uncultured Oleispira sp. | reverse complement strand
AAACCTTCTGTGCCGGATGCAAACAAGTGGATTGACGTATTTCTAACCGCAGTGGCAGGAATACGACTAAAGGTCTTGGTATAATCATCGGTATTTGGGTGGAATACCACACGATCAACCGAGGTGAATTGGCATTCACCTTCTGAGTAAATTTGCTGCGCCCCTGAAGAATAGGTAGGGATGTATTTACACAGGGTTTTGATTAATATTTGGCCCGCTCGTTTATTTGAAACGTTGTGCAAGTTCCAGAATAAATCGCTCTTAATGTTGCTAAGTTCTAGCTGAGGCATGGGTACGGACCAAAATTTTGTGCTTAATGATTGTATGAATTTATAGTGATAAGCACTTTATATCAAGGTTTGGAGACAACAGTTTACGAAGTTTAACAGTTACCTACGAAAGTGTTTGGGTGGGAAACCCGTCCAGCGCTTGAATGCGTGGAAGAAGTTAGCGGTATCAGAATAGCCCAGTCTTATGGCGATTTGTTCCATGGTGAGGGTAGTTTCTTGGATTAAATGTACCGCTAGCATTTCTCTAACCTCATCGGTTAAGGCCCTAAACGACGTGCCCTCTTCCTTTAATTGCCGCCTTAATGTTCGCAATGAGACACACAGATCGTCAGCAATGTCATCCATGCTAATGCCCTGATCGATATTGGCCAAAATATAATCCCTTACCTTGACTGCGGTACCATGCTCACTGTGGCGTTTTTGCAACAAATCTTGGCACTGAGCGACAAAGATAGTGCGGCTTTGTTCATTGGCCGTGGGCAAAGGAAGATCTAATAGTTGCTGAAGAAAGGCGACTCTATTTTCCTCCTGATTGAAATGGGGTTCTCTGGGATAAATTGAGGCATAAAGGCTTGGGTTATCACTTTTATCCCACTGTAAGGTTAAGCCTTCGAGCGGCATGGCCTGCCCAAAGATTTCCTGATGCATGCACAGCATCGCCGTCATATCGCGCTCTACCACAAATCGACGGACCTTTGCGCCGAGGTGATCCGCATCCACCACCATATAGGCTAATGGCTCACTTTCCGTCATTCGGAAGTGGCTAAAAGCAAATGTCAGCGGCAGGAAGTGTAAGCCTAGCTCCACCGCGGCACGCACGTTCGGACTGGTCGAAATCGCAAAGCCAAAAATGCCATAACTGGTAAGGTGATAATGCCTGCCTATCTCAACGGCTAGTGATTCATCCGCCCCTTGATCGACGAGGTTCTCAATCAGTTTCAATTCTTGCTCGGGCTGAATTTCAACATTACTCGAAGCCAACAATTCAGGCGTTAACCCCGTATCCTCCAGGCATTGATCACGGTGAATACCGTACTTTTCTGCCACATTGAGCATCAACAGAACACTGGTTGCGCTGCGTTTACGGGTTAAGTGCTGCATGAAAGGTTGTGGAACTCGTTTAATTACAATCAATATTGGGCATCTAACTTAGCTCACATGACCGAAAATCACAATAAAATTGTCCTACCCTGCTATACCTTTGTGCCACTAAACATTGAACAATGATGCCCTATCGAATAAGAATAATTGGGGCACGGCTTGCAGACACTGATTAAAGACATCGCGATTATTGGCACAGGATTTGGCGGCTTAGGCATGGCCATTCAACTGCAAAAAGCAGGACATAGCGACTTTGTGATTCTAGAAAAAGGCGCCAGTTCTGGCGGCTGTTGGCGTGAAAATAGTTACCCAGGTGCGGCCTGCGATGTTCCTTCGCTATTGTATTCTTTTTCTTTTGAACCTAAGCCCGACTGGAGCCGCGCGTTTGCTCCCCAAGCTGAGATTCAAGAATATTTAAAGCATTGCGAAACTAAGTATGGCTTAACCGAAAAGATTCACTTCAATACCGAAGTGGTCAGTGCAGAGTTTAATCAAGAAAACGGGCGTTGGTTATTAACCACATCTAGCGGCCAACAAATATCCAGCCGTATTTTCATTTCTGCTTGCGGCCAACTTAGCCAGCCCGCAACCCCAAGCATTAAAGGTATGGAAAACTTTAGCGGCAAAATTATGCACTCAGCACGCTGGGATCATGATTACTCACTTAAAAATAAAAAGGTCGCCGTACTGGGCACTGGAGCCAGTGCTATTCAATTTGTTCCCGAAGTGGCTAAAGAAGCAGCATCACTGCATGTATTGCAGCGCAGTGCGCCTTATATTTTACCCAAACCAGATCGTGCTTATTCTGAAAAAGAGAAAGCTCGCTTGAAGTCTTTTCCTCTCTGGCAAAAACTTTGCCGCCTAGGCATTTATCTAACCTATGAAAGCCGCTTACTCGGTTTTACTTATTTACAAAAAGCGATGGGGCTTGGCAGAGCAAAGTGTTCGGCCTACATGAAAAAGACCATAAAAGATCCGGAATTACGTAAGAAGTTCACACCGGATTATCCCATTGGTTGTAAAAGGATATTGATTTCTAATAATTATTATCAAACCTTTACTCAAGACAAGGTTCACTTAGAAACCCATGCGATTGATACCATCACGGAAAAAGGCATTAAGTTTCAAAACGGAGTCGACATCGAAGTCGATACACTGATTTATGGTACTGGATTTAAGGCAACTGAATTTTTAACCCCCATGGAGGTGACTGGCCTTGGGGGCAAAACCCTTAATCAAGAATGGCATAAAGGTGCTGAAGCATATTTGGGCATTACGGTAAATGATTTCCCTAATTTCTTTATGCTGTATGGCCCTAATACAAACTTAGGCCATAACTCTATTGTGTATATGCTTGAAAGCCAGATTCAGTATATTTTGGATGCGGTAGATATCATTAAAAGTAAAAATTTAGCCTCATTCAATATTCGTCAACAGCCTCAACACGACTTTAATCAGTCGA
The DNA here is from genome assembly GCA_913019965.1 of uncultured Oleispira sp. Lineage (GTDB taxonomy): Bacteria > Pseudomonadota > Gammaproteobacteria > Pseudomonadales > Oceanobacteraceae > Oleispira. The sequence goes on along the minus strand of CAJVZR010000139.1, from coordinate 3,161 downwards.
TTCAAGGTAAATTAAAAAGTACCGTCTGGGAAAAGGGTTGTGTTAGTTGGTACAAAAATAAAGAGGGTAAAAACACAGTGAACTGGCATGACTTTACTTTCGCCTATCGCCAGCAAACACGACGCATCAATTTGCAAGACTACCATGCGATTGAACTCGTTTAACTGCGCATCGACACTCATAAGATACTAATTCAATGCTTGAAACAATTAAAACAACACTATTTATAGCGATTAACCGAGCTTTGCTAAAGCCTATTTTTGGCCCGCCTTTTTCTTATGCGTTGCAAAGGTCGTGGTTTGAAATAATGGCAAAGGCCTGCTTCGTTCCTAAACAAGCCCAAATAACTAACGTATTAATGGGGACGATCGACGCCGAAAAAATATCTCCTGAGCAACTCCCGCAGAATTCGCAAGATATTATTTTATATCTTCATGGTGGGGCTTATTGTATTTGTTCGCCAAGAACTCATCGAAGTTTGACCGCGCATTTAGCAATAGAATGTCAGTCGGATGTTTATGTGCCTGACTATCGGCTAGCCCCCGAACATCCTTTTCCTGCAGGCATCCATGATTGCCTCGAGGCGTACCAGTGGTTATTGCAGCAAGGGTTTCAGGGACAACAAATCACCCTAGCCGGAGACAGTGCCGGTGCTGGGTTAGTCATGGCTACGATTCAAAAGATCATGCAATTGAATTTACCCAAGCCGAAAGGGCTGGTACTTATCTCTCCCTGGGTAGACCAAACCTTAGGGGTAAATAAAACAACTCCCGATGGCATCGACCCATTATTACGCTGGTCAAATCTTGAAGCAGGAGCCGCTAATTACCTCCAAGGTCATGATGCTCTTGATCCATTAGCTTCAGCCATTTTCGCGGACTTAACGGATTTCCCTCCCATGCTGATACAAGTCGGAAGTGAAGAGATTTTACTCGCCGATGCCCGTGCATTATATCAAAGAGCGAATGAGTTTAATGTTGATGCCACACTGACTGAATATAAACATGCTTGGCATGTATTTCAATTACAGGCTGGCATGCTGAAAATGGCAGATAGAGCCATTGATGAAATAAAACAATTTATATTCTCTATCCGATAAAAAACTAAAAAACACCCTCAAAAATGATAACAATAATATGAAAAATACCCACATCAATTCTGAACTGACACAGCATCCTTATAACTTTTATCGTAGCCAATCACCCGATAGGCCCTTGCGCCCTGCTCCGGCGATCAGCTGTGAATACAATCCTATTTATACGGGTTACCGAGAAATGTTATTCGCCAGCACGGGTTATCAAATCAAGCGCTCAGCAAAGGAGTTTGAAGCGTATAAATTATTACTTGATAAGTGGAGTGATGGCGAATGGGAAGGCGATTATACCAGCGATGCATTAGCAACATGGATGCGTTCAACGCCCAATAACGAAGGTCGAGCCTTGTTTAATAAAGCACTTGAATATGGCATCGAGTCTGTCGATAACCCACCCACCATTATGAAAGATTTTTTTGCCCAGGTGGATGCAACACCTGAGCTATTTGATATGGCTAAGGTGCAAAAAGGCGCGGATGTTCTGGCTGATTTATCTCCGATTATGCATTATTTAGCCAATACCAGTTTAATGTGGACCTCAACAACCTTAGGCCCTGTTTCTCGTATGGTTGGCGCAACGGGGCGCTTTTTAGATGTTGCTAACTCACTTAGTCGTTTTGTCGAAACCAGTTCTTATGTGGTTGGGGATGTTTCTTCGGCGGATGTTTTTCAACGTTTTAGCCACAGTTTAAAAACTGGGGTTAATGTGCGGTTAATGCATTCGTTAATTCGAAATCAAGTGATTAAATCAACGGATGAAGACCTGATAAATTTTGCAGACCGCGGTCACCCAATGTCGATGCGAGTTGGTGCTAACGGTGGCATGATGTTCTCGCTTTATTGCGTTTGGTATAGCGCATCACTTGGGCGTAAGTACAGCCGAGAAGATTATGAAAACTGCGCCGAGCTGGCGCGATGTATTTCTTATATCAACGGTGTTGATTTCCACTGGCTGCCTAAAGATTATGACGAGTGTTGTTTATACATTGATCATTCATTGGCGATGTGTGAAGGGCAAACTCCCTTTACCGAAGGACTTAACAAGGCGTTTTACAGTGGCATTCCGCAATTATTGGCCGCAAGGCAAGCCTCTCCCGTGCTGGCAAAATTAATGGCATGGACAACCCCGATAACCCAAGATCTTTTATTAGGTATTAATCAATGGAGCTATGGGGAAGTTATATTTGAAGACATGCCAGGTATGCCAAAGAGATCTGCTTGGCCTAACTATCTATTTCAGTTAATTAAGTTCATTCGCCCTAAAATTTTAAGGTTGGATCAATTATTCCCAGGTTATGAAACTCGAGTAATCAAGCGTCGAATTAAGCATAGAGAGTTTACCAATAAGAAGTTTGTCTCGCTGGTTGCGAAATTAATGAAACGATCCGACAGTAGCGAAGTGAAGATGAGTTACGATTCACATGATCATTCTACTGAGAAAGATTTAAAATCCGCAAGGTAATCATTTGATTAACATCACCTATCTTTAAAGTAGCGCTCAGGAAAGTCGTCGACATATACGCCGCGCAGTGCGCGGCGTATTTCAATCAAACGAAACCTACTGATTTCCCCAACCAACTAATTGCGCTGCGCCACCATGCACATCCCAAAGCCAAAGATCTTGACCATTAGTTGGTGTTCCGTTTTTAACATCCAAAGCTAGATTATGGTTTTTACGGGGACGAATGCTGTTGCCAACAAAATCCCATTTTAAATTGATATGATCTTCACAGCTCCACATTTTCACACTGGTGCCCGCGCTATTACCGTTAGTGCTATCTAGGCACATATGGGGATTGGCTTTATTACGGATATAACCCGTGGTTTCTTCGTAAATCCACTTCTGCCAAGTGGCAGGGTTCCAGCAAGCATGTACAAATACGTTATTGCCATTCGCTGCGGAAGAACTGGTATCCATGCAAACACCCATGACTTTCAGTTCACGATACGTTGGCGCAGAAACCTGTTCGGTTTTATGACGAGTAATTAGCTTGAATGTTTCCGCTGCAGGTTTTGAATGACTGCGATTAGCGCGCATAGAACCCGCATTTAACGTAGAGCCATTACC
>CAJVZR010000138.1 GCA_913019965.1 uncultured Oleispira sp. | reverse complement strand
GATCTGTTCAGGAATGAAAGGGTCACTATCTCCCTGCTTCATTTGGTGAACCAGCAGTTCTTTTAATACATCGAGATCATTGGAATGGTAAAGTCTGAACATCCGTGCGCCGCGCTTGATAACAAATAAGGATACGAAAGGCCTAATTTAGCATTTATTGGTTAACCACGCATTTTATAACGGACATAAAAAAGCCCTACTAGATCTTCATCTAGCAGGGCTTGACTGTTAATAACTAAAATTAATCAACTTGAGTCAGCTTACTCGTTGTTGTTGGTCCATCGGCCAAAACTTCAAATTTAGCTTTAAATGTTGATACTGTTGTATCTGCAGCAATTCTAATGTAGTTGCTATCCGTCGTAATGTTCTCATTTGAAACGATATCACTAACGAATACCCATTCAGCAGTTGCTTTTGCTGGAGTAAAAGTTACTTCCATAAATCCACGACGACTAGCATCCATAAACTTCAGATCATCGACTAAAGAAGTAACAACTCCTTCAAAGGCAGCTGCAGGATTAGTATTATCAAACGTCAAATATTCATCAAAACCAGGAGAGCTTACAGAAGAAGTAGCAAACTCTACTCCAGCACGAATATTGGAAACTGTAGAACCGCCCAGTTCAAGTAAACGTAAGTCGCTTGCCCAAGCGTTGTGGGTATCACCCGCTAATACAACTAGGTTTTTATCAGCTTTAACAGCTTCAATTAGCAACATTTCACGCTCGTAAGCGTAACCATCCCAAGCGTCTAGATTATAAGGTGCTACCGTAGCGATTCGCTCTAGATCATCATCTGTTGCCGGTGTAACACCTGGAGCACTTGGAGTCCAGCCAGCCTTAATCGTTGCCAATTCTGTTAATGTAGTTTTAATACCAGCTTGCAGAGCTGCAATAGCAGCAGCGTCTGCACCTTGTTCAATTGCACCTTGCAGTTGTCCTAATGAGACTAACAATTCAGCAGGAACAAGAATACGCCCCATCAATACTTGCTGTCCTAAAACCTGCCATGTAGCTGAGCTGTTTTTCATACTCGAAGTTACAGTATTATACTGGGTTGCTCCTAAAAGAGTTCGATCAGAAGAACTGATTTCAGCAATGAAAGCATCAGTATCACCTGCTAAAGCCTCAGGAAAATCCCCCACTAAATCGATAGGCTTTGTTCTTGCTACATGACGCGTATCCATCATTTGAAGGTTTACTAAATCACCGATCTCAAATTGACGATAAATATCGGATAAATCATTACCGGTACGAATTGGTAGCCACTCGTGATAAGCCTGGAAAGCCGCTGCGCGACGATCTGCAAACATACCTTCATCACCATCGGTATGATTGGCAGCGCCATCTTTATAAGCATCATTGGCTAATTCATGATCATCCCAAACGCAAATGAAAGGTTTAGCTTTATGCGCCGCTTGCAACATAGAGTCCTGTCGATACTGAGCATAGCGCTGGCGATAATCAGCTAATGTCCAAATTTCTTTTGATGGGCTATGATTTCGGCCCTGATCGATTGTATTTGCAGTTGTACCATATTCACCAACAGCATATTCATAAATATAATCACCCAGGTGCAATACAATAGCGGCATCAGATGCGGCTATCTTGTCATACACATTAAAGTAGCCAGCCGGATAGTTAGCACAAGAACAGACTGCAAGTTTAAGAGATGCCACATTCCCTTCTGGTAATGTTACGGTTTCACCTATCGCACTGGCATCAGTATTCACATTATTGAACTGATAATAATAGATTGTATTTGCATCTAAACCCGTTACATCTACTTTGACGGTGAAGTCTTTTGCTGAGTTAGTTGTCACACTGCCTGTTTTAACAGGGTTTGACATATCAGCGGCTTCAGATACTGCCCAAGTGACTTCTACAGAATCTGAGGAATTTTCACGCTCAGGTGTAATACGCGTCCAAATAATGACACTGTTCGCTAATGGGTCACCACTAGCTACACCGTGGGAAAAGGTTAAAGCACCTAGTTTTACATCATCATCGTCAGCACCACAGCCTGTTAATGCCATAGGTACAGCAGCGGCACTCGCCCCTGCCGCTGCGCTCTTGATAAAAGAACGGCGGGTTAAATCTGTTTTAATTGTCATGTTTTAAATCCAACGGGTGTTCATTATTATTATGTGGAAATACTTCTAATACCTTGAATGATCACAAGTTCTCTCACTAACTAACTTTTTACCGATTTAGTCACTCCCTGACAACCCCCCTATGTAATGATTTGTTACTAATCGCACATAAAAGCCCTTTGCCGCCCGAAATGACCTGCAAAAAATTAAAAAGCCAATTTAGTAAGCAAATTTATCTTTTATTCAGTACCTGCAATAAAAGCAATTCGCTTCTCTTCCCCAGCAATATATTTAAGCCATTGCCCCGCCATCTTTTCAGTTTCAGCCGATTCAACAGCAATGTTGAATTCAGCCTTAGCCAATAACAGATCTTTCATATTAAACAAAACCAATCCTTTTAAAATTCGAGCCTCATGAACCTTAATTGCCTGCGTTGAATCGGCTTCATTTTTATCAATCGCTTTGCTCACATTAATTAATGCATCATTCCATTCTTGTCGTTCTGTATGTATTTGAGCCAACTTATAATAATCTTTGGCCGAATCCGATAACTCAGCAGCTTTTGCCATGATAATAATTGCTTGCTCATACTCTTTCGCCAACATCAGCGCATCCCCTAATAAGGATAGATTTTTTGCATTTTCTTCAATATTTTTATTCTTCATTCCCGCCAGCATAATTTGTGCAGACTTATAAGGAATCTCTTTCCCTAGCATAGCTTGGGCTAAGCTCACCAATTGCGCTTCTTTCTTTAATAGCCCTTGTTCATAAGCTGTTTCTAGGGTCGACAGCTCGGCTTCTGGCTTACCTAGCTCATTATAAATAGCGGATAGCTGCACCCAGTATTGAGCGATAGAAGATGACTTAGGATAAAATGCAATTAAGTCCTTTAAACAGCGCTCCATCGAAACATAATCTTTGTGCTGAAAATAAACAGCTCTCTCCATAAGCAACCAATTCTCACGAGGTTTTTTACCTTGTGCCAACGTAATCGATATGGCCTGTTTTACGTCGGGTAATGCTTGCTGATATTGTTCTAACTGGTAATAAACTTGTGCACGTAAAACATACGATTGTGCATTGGGTTTTTCGACAATTTCAAACCAACTATTCAAAGTTGCTAAAGCGGAACTGTATTCTTGTTGAATAAGATACAACTTAGCTAAACTATACAGGGTTGTTTGCATCAAACTTTCTGGAACACGCTTACCTGCAATAATTTTTTCATAGGCTTGGGCTGCCGCCGCATAGTTTTCTTGGTTAAAGTGCATATAAGCATGCATATTCCAAGTCATCGCAACTTCATAAGAGTTTCGCTTTACCTTAGATAACGATTCTAAAACAGAAGCAGCACCGTCATAATCTTTGCTATCGGCAAGTTCACGTACTTTATCTAATTTCTTAAATATTTTAGGTCGCATGGTTTGAGCACGACGAACACGCTTTTTCTTTGCTTTTTTCTTATTAACAGCTTGTTGATCTAACGTTGTGTTTTTTTCAACAGCCGTCGAACTTTTTGAGTTCATCTCTGCATAAGAAGCCGGGGCAATAATGGCCGACAGCCCTATACAGCTTATGAAAATAATATTTTTCATTGCGTTCATCATAATCTCCTGAGGCGTGATTATCGTTTACTGCTTTTATCTAATTCAAAGCGAATAATATTTCGCACACCGGTGACCGCTTGTGCTTTACCATCCACTATTTGGGGTTTGTATTTAAATTTCTTCGCCGCATTCATTGCTGCACGATTAAAAATATTCGGCGGATTAGCATCAATAACCCTAGGGTCAATTACTGTGCCTAATGCTGTTACCGTAAACTCAACCGTCACGTGTCCTTCAATGCCTTTTTGCAATGCCCTTCTTGGATACTGAGGCGCAACCTTAACAATGGGTAAAAAGTCGCCATCACCACCAGCCCCTGCTAGACCCGCGTCAATATTTAGATCCGCGGAAAGATCGATAGCTCCCAGATCAAATGCATTGGCAGAATGTGCTTCCACACTCGGTTTAGGCAAGTCTGGCTTCGGCGGCTCTGCTGGCGGCGCTGGAGGTTTATTCACCTTGCGCTGCTTGGTTTGAACATCATCATCTTGGGAAACATCAACAAACTCAATTAAACGGCCAAAGCTTTCTTCATTGACCACTGAGTTACCGGAAGATATTAATCCCTGCATCATCCAGAACACTGAAAAAGTTGCCAAAGCAGCCACCAATAGCGCGATTGTCCAGCGACTTAAAGCTGAGTGACTGATTGAATTTACACCTGTCGATTCCATGCTATTTCTTCTCTGTTGCCAGGGAAACATCATTCACACCTGCCTCACGTGCCGCATCCATCACAGCCACCAAGGTTTTAGTTCTCGCTTCTTCATCCGCTTGCACAACCACAGTACCTTGTGGGTTTTCAGCGTGTAAGCGTTCGATATTGGCACGTACTTGGCCCTCATCGATCTTGCGTTTATTGATCCAGATTTCACCTAGATCATTAATCGCAATCAGAATGCTGGCTCGGGGTTTCGCATTCGAAGTACTGGCATCAGGTCGGTTAACTTCGATACCTGATTCTTTAACAAACGATGCGGTAACAATGAAAAAAATCAGCATGATAAAAACAACATCCAGCATGGGTGTAATATCAATGCCATCTTCTTCAGTTTGTGCTGCTAAGTTTGAGAATCCACGTCTCATAACTTTATCCTCTTTAAATTTCGAACATCTTTTAAATTCGAACGCTTTTAAAATTCGAAAGATTAATATTTATTCAATCATCTAATGATCGAAGGTCATCTTATCTTCAAGCTGAGCTTTTTGACGCTGTATATAGCGCTGCAATAACGACAAGGCAAACACCCCAGTAATCGCGCCTACCATGCCTGCCATCGTAGGAATCGTGGCTTTTGAAATCCCCGAAGCCATCGCCTTAGGGCTGCCACTTCCGAGAAATGCCATGATATCGAAAACTTCAATCATGCCTGTTACCGTGCCTAGCAAACCAAATAAAGGGCATAGACCTACCAACATCTTGATCGTTGTCATATTGGTTTCTAACGCCATTCGTACTTGGCTGGTTAGATCTTCTCTAACTTGGTGTGCGTGCCAGGATGTACGCTCATTTCGCCCTTCCCACTCGCTCACAGCGTGTGCAAGCTGTGGGCGGTAAGTGAAAGAGAAAAATGCAATTCGCTCTAAGATAAAAAGCCATAATAAGAAGATCACCAATAGCAAGGCGTACAATACATCGCCGCCCCGCTCCATAAATAAAGTAACCTGCTCAAGTGCGGTAAACATATTGATTAAGCCTTCGCTACAGATAGCTGTTCAGATTTTCGTGCAAGTATGCCCGTTGCTCTTTCTTCTAAAATGGTAATCAAAGCGCGACTACGGTTATTCGTCATTGTATGAAGGAATACACTTTTCTCAAAGGGCTTTTCGATCCATGCATTGGCCCCTGCTTTCTTCGCTGACGCTTTGAGCTCACGGTTCGACTCCGTTGTGAGGACAATAATCGGTGTTGAGTGGTGATTCTCCAAACGCCTCAGGTTCTCAATGAGTTCAATGCCGTTCATTTCAGGCATGTGAATGTCGGTTACGATTAAGTCAAAATGTACCGTTTTGGCTAGCGCTAGCGCTTCTACGCCATCGCTTGCTTCTTGAAGCGTTCGCCCTTCTTCAGCAAGGTTATGGCTCACTAACAAGCGCATTATGTTTGAATCATCTACAACCAGTATTTGAGTCATTGTGTTCAGCCGCAATATGGAGGAAAGTAGATAGATGAGCTGCAAAGGTCACTCATCTATCGCAATCTAAAGACATATACTGATTAGTTTAGACCATAAATCGAGTTTTTTGTCTGCAAGTCTGGCTCAGACCTTAGAATATCCATTCATTGTCTTTCAGGTCAGATACCGGGGTTTTCCCAGAGAGAATAGCAGCCTTATGGTAATCGGTTCTGGGCAGGATTTTTTCAAAGTAGAATGCGGCGGTTTTGCCTTTTGCGTTCAGGAATGCCGGCTCAAACCCTTGCGAATCATTTGCTGTTTCCAGCAAGGCAATACTTGCCATTTTAAGTTCGAAAAACGCCAAGGTGACATAACCTGAATACATCAGGAAATC
>CAJVZR010000137.1 GCA_913019965.1 uncultured Oleispira sp. | reverse complement strand
AATAACGCTTAGGAAGATAATCGTTCCGCAAATCAAGGCTGCAATAATATGTGTTGTATAGATAAACGCTAAAAAAGCACAAAGCCCCAGTATGATGAGCGCTTCAGATTGAAAGGGACTTTTACCAAAGACCGTGTTAGCTTGCCAAAAATGTCGATCGTCAGCATGCACGTCGATCTTAGACATTGAATAACTACATTTAGGGCAGTAAGCAAGGTGGTTTTTATCATCAGCATCGGGCATGCATGTGTTGTCATAGCTGATATGACAGCGCTGACAGTGCCAGCTAGCCAGTGAAATAGGATGATAATGACAATATTGTTTCACGTTTTATCCGAGTGAGTGTGGCTAAGTTCGTTACATTTTCTCAGAAGAAATATTATGAAGCGATTTTCTAGATATTTATTTTAACGAAAATACAGCATAATTGCCTACGTTTTTAGTAAATAGTACATGAACGGAAAAGGCCCATTTTCCATACAGGTACTAAATATAATTGTTTTGAAATAGGAATCAAAGGACACGTGAACCAAAATACACAAAATAGTGCACCAAAAGGCCGGCTGTATATCATTTCTGCCCCATCAGGGGCAGGCAAAACAAGTTTGGTTGCGGCTCTTTTGGCGCGTGATAAGAACATTGAAGTGTCAGTTTCTCATACTACGCGCACATCAAGACCGGGTGAAGAAAACGGTGTTAATTATCACTTTGTTACTATGGGCGAATTTGAATCGTTGTTAGAGCAGCAAGGGTTTCTTGAGCATGCCAAGGTGTTTGATAATTATTATGGTACGTCAAAACAGTGGCTTGAACAGCGTTTAGCGATAGGACAGGATGTTATCCTTGAGATAGATTGGCAGGGTGCACAGCAAGTCAGAGCATTAAACCCTGACGCAATAAGTATATTTATTTTGCCGCCATCAAAAGAAGCGTTGAAATCTCGGTTACAAGGGCGAGGTCAAGATAGTGAAGAAGTGATCGCGCGTCGGATGAGTGGTGCGGCAGCTGAATGTATTCACTATGATGAGTATGATTACTTGGTGATAAATGATCAGTTTGATAGGGCTTTAGACGATTTATCGAATATTTTTAATGTGATGCGTTTGAGAACGGCTTCCCAGACGATAAGATATAAAGAAAAGTTAGCTGGGCTATTGTCTTCTTAGGCTTGTTTTCGTACTATACGCGGTCTTGTAATCGCCTCGTGATATTTCGTGGGGCAAACACCATCTTTCTGAGGTAAAAATTTAATGGCTAGAGTGACCGTTGAAGATTGTTTAGAGCATGTTGAGAACCGTTTTGAGTTGGTGATGTTATCTACTAAAAGAGCACGCCAGTTAGCTAACGGTGGTAAAGAGGCTTTTATCGATGTCGAAAACGATAAGCCGACAGTTGTAGCATTAAGAGAAATTGCTGCAGGCCTAATCGATTATGATGTGATTAAGCGAGAAGAGCTCTCTTAAGCCGATTTATAAATAAATATAGCGATTTACCATCGCGCGATTGAAATATCGCTTGATAATCCTACGCTCTTACTTACTATAGGTAAGAGAGTGAAAAAGCTGAATGTTTCATTCAGCTTTTTTTTTGCCTTCAGCAAATGATTCACACGAAACTAACGTATAAAATTATCTTTTGGCGATAGAAATATACAAATGGAAATGCTTGCAGAGTCCTTAATAACCTATCTTGATGACGATAAAATCGAGATGATTACGCGAGCATATACGTGTGCCAAAAGTGCGCATGAGGGGCAGTTCCGGCGTAGTGGTGAACCTTATATTATTCATCCCATCGCTGTGGCAAAAATTCTTGCCGGTTTACGTATGGATCATGAAACGCTCATGGCCGCGTTACTTCATGATGTAATCGAAGACACGCCCGTTACTAAAAACGAGCTTGCAGCTCAATTTGGTGATGCCGTCGCCGAGTTAGTCGATGGTGTAAGCAAGCTCACCCAGATAGAGTTTAAATCCAAGGCAGAGGCACAAGCTAGAAATTTCCAAAAAATGACCTTGGCAATGTCGAATGATATCCGGGTTATTTTAGTCAAATTAGCAGACCGCTTGCATAACATGCGAACCTTAGGTCCGCTCCATGCTGAAAAACGACGCCGTATTGCAACCGAAACCCTTGATATATATGCCCCTATCGCTAATCGTTTAGGTATTAATAGTATACGTGTTGAGTTGGAAGATTTAGGCTTTGCCGCGCTTTATCCGATGCGGGCCAAATATATTGGTAAAGCGGTTAAGAAGCTGAGAGGCAATAACAATGAAATTATTCAGGATATTCAATCCAGGATTGAAGAACTCTTAGAAGGTAGGGGCTTAAAGGGGCGTGTAGTCGGAAGAGAAAAGCACCTTAATAGCATTTATAAAAAGATGAAATACAAGCATAAGTCATTTCATGAAATTATGGATGTTTATGCATTTAGAGTTATTACTGAAACCGAAGATGATTGTTATCGGGCGCTAGGTGCTTTGCATAGCTTATACAAGCCTCTGCCATTTCGATTCAAAGACTATCTGGCTGTTCCCAAAGTAAATGGTTATCAGTCATTACATACCACGTTATTTGGCTTGCACGTTAATATTGAAATTCAAATTCGTACCGAAGATATGGAAGACTTTGCCAATAATGGGATAGCGGCACATTGGCAGTATAAGGATGAGTCTGATATTGCACTCGCGAATCAGGTCAGGATAGATCGTTGGTTAAGTGGTTTGAAAGAAATGCGAGAGCGCGCCAATGATTCTATGGAGTTCATTGAGCATGTCAAAATAGACTTATTTCCTGATGAGATATATGTCTTTACACCGAAGGGCTCTATTCTTGAGTTGCCGGCTGGCGCAACCCCCATTGATTTTGCTTACAGTATTCATACTGATATCGGTCATGCTTGCGTCGCTTGCCGGATTAATAAACAATTATCCTCCCTAAGTGAGCCCTTACAAAGTGGCCAAACAGTTGAAATTGTCACCGCGCCAAGTTCAAAGCCCAGTCGTGCATGGTTGAATATTGTTGCTACTGGAAAGGCAAAAAGTAGTATTCGCCATTTCTTGAAAGAGCAGCAAGAAGCAGAAAGCCTAAGCTTAGGCAAAAATTTGCTTGATAAATCAATAGCAGGAATAAACGCTACTTGGGATGATATTGGCGATGCGCAGTTGGCTAAAGTGCTGCAACATAATCAGGTAGATAATCTTGATACTTTGTTAAGGAATATAGGGCTTGGTTTGCGTATGCCCTATATTATTGCCCGCCAATTGTTGGCAGAAAGCAGTTTGGAAATAAGCGAAACAGAGCAATTAAATACTGACCTACCTAAGGTGATGATTAAGGGTACCGAAGGTATGGCCTTAACCTTTGCTAATTGTTGTTACCCTATCCCTGGTGACCCGATTATTGGTTTAGCGAATTCCGGTAGTGGTATTGTGATTCACTCTGAGGGCTGTAAAAAAGTACTTAATTTAAGTAATAATAAAGTTCAAATGCACCTCTCTTGGGTGAAAGATATTACTGACGAATTTACCGTAGAGCTGCAAGTTGAGCTTGAGCGGCAAAGAGGAATAATTGCAGAATTGGCAGCGGCTATTACCCGTGCCGAAGGAAATCTTGAGCGGATAGCGGTCACAGATCAAGATGCGAAACTTAGTATTGTCAGCGTTGTATTACATGTACAGGGGCGACGACATTTGGCGAGAGTGATTAAGCGTATCAGAACAATAAAAGCCGTTGTCAGGCTGAGTCGTGTATTGTCTAAATAGAAAATAAACAACAAATTAAAGGGCATTATGAGTAATAAATCTTTTATACAAACTGATCAGGCGCCTGAAGCGATTGGTCCATATTCTCAAGCCGTTAAAGTGGCTGACACCGTCTATTTATCGGGCCAAATTCCTTTAGATCCAAAAAGTATGACCTTGGTCGAAGGCGATATCGAAGTTCAGATAAAGCGTGTTTTCGATAACCTTAGTGCAGTTTGTGCTGCTGCCGGGGGTAGCTTGCAGGATATCGTTAAGCTAAATGTTTTTTTAACCGATCTGGAAAATTTCGCCATAGTAAATGAAGTGATGGCGACTTACTTCACCGCGCCTTACCCTGCGCGTGCAGCTATAGGTGTCGCAGCACTGCCAAAAGGTGCTGAAGTTGAAATGGATGGAATTATAGTCATTCACTAGTGTGTTTTTTACGGTTCCTATGCGAGCAGATAGCCCTTTTTAAATGACGGGAACTTCAGTTGATAGCCGCTTTCTAGCATGCGTGTATTTGAGCAGAATTTATTACCACTTCTTCTGTTCTGTTGAAAAGACTTTTGAGTATTGAGTTCAACTTCAAGTTGTTGCGCCAGCCATATTAGAACATCATTTAAATCGACGGGCAGCGAGTCAGTAGCAATGTACAAACCTTGATTGTCTACGCCGTTTATTTGTTGTTGAACTAAGTAGGTAAGAAAGCCAACACAGTCATCCTCATGAATACGATTGGTGATTCTAGGCTGGCTTGTTAGGGCTGACTCTTGCATTCTGACTTGCTCAATTAGGCGTGATCGATTACCGCCATAAATGCCACTGAAACGTATAACTGTGCTGGGCGCATTAAAGTTTTTGAGTAACGTTTCCGCATCTAATAGAATTTTTCCAGAAAAACTTAGTGGCTCCGTTGGGCTGTCCTCATTGACCCAAGACTGATCATCCTGATGATAAACGCTGGTGCTGGAAACAAAATATATCCTTTTTAATCGCGCCGGATTAGGGGTGGCCTCAAGCAGGTTGCTTAAACCGTCTACATAAACTTTCTGATAGGCTTTAGCTGTTCTCTCTCCTGGGCTCAGGCAATAGATAATATAATCAAAACCCATGTCGCATTGCTGTGATAGTCTACTGCTTAAAGTGGTTCTATCGGATAAATCAGCCTGTACAAAGTTGATCTTAGAGGTATTTGTGGGTGGGCTTCGTTTTAGCCCCCATACCTGATATTGATTTGATAACTGTTCAGCTACACGAAGTCCTATTTTGCCACATCCAGCGATAAGTATTTGTTTACCTTGCATTCCAATTAGCCTTTTCTATATTATTTCGATACTTAGTATATGACTTTCTGCACAAGCACTAATTATAAAACGAATGATACCTAGGTTAACACTGAACTATGACGCTAACTGAACTCCGCTATATTGTTACTTTGTCTGAAGAGAAGCATTTTGGACGTGCCGCGAAAAAATGTTTTGTCAGTCAACCGACATTAAGTGTCGCTGTAAAAAAGCTTGAGGATGAGTTGGGAATTGCCTTATTTGAGCGTAGCAAAACCAACATCGTTGTGACAGAGTTAGGCTTGCGTTTGGTGGAGCAAGCTCGAACAATTATCAATCAAGTACATGTCTTTAAAGATCTAGCACAAGAAGGTAAGGATGAACTCAATTCGCCTTTGAGGATAGGTGCCATTTATACAGTCGGTCCTTATTTATTTCCTCACATGATGCCTGACTTGGCAACATCCGCTCCTGAAATGCCCTTGTATATCGAAGAAAACTATACATCAGTATTGAAGCAAAAACTGAAAGCCTGTGAATTGGATGCGATCTTCGTTGCTTTACCTTTTGACGAGCCTGAAGTGGTTACTTTATCACTATATGATGAGCCTTTCGTGGTACTACTGCCTAAAGGACATGCCTTATCTAAGTTTGATCGTTTAAGTACCGATATGCTGATAAAAGATAATGTACTGATGCTGGGTCCAGGGCACTGTTTTCGTGACCAGGTGCTTTCAGCTTGTAGTGAATTACTTAATTTGGTGGGCTTGGAAGAAGGGAAAAGCAATAAGCTAATTACGGAGGGTAGCTCTCTTGAAACAATTCGGCATATGGTGGCTTCTGGTCTAGGAATCAGCGTGTTGCCCCAGTCAGCTCTTATGAAGGGCTTTTATGATGAGCGTTTATTGGATGTACGCCCTTTCGTTGAGCCCGTTCCTTATCGTACGGTAGCACTCGCATGGCGCGTCACTTTTCCAAGACCGAAAGCTATTGATGTGGTGACACAATCAAGTAAACGAATTCAATCACGGCTTAAAAAAGACAATAACTAAAGGTCGACAAGGAAATGGCAGCACTTGAAGATATTGAAGTCACTCAGCTGAAGGGCGTGGGTAACAAGCTTGCCGCTACCTTAGAGAAGTTAGAAATCTTTAATCTTCAAGATTTACTCTTTCATTTGCCCTTTCGATACGAAGACCGAACGCGCATTCACCCTTTAGCGAGTCTACGACCGGGGATGCAAGGCCTATTTGATGTTGAGGTCGTGGGGAGCCGGGTAGCCGTCGGTCGGCGGCGAAGCTTAGA
>CAJVZR010000136.1 GCA_913019965.1 uncultured Oleispira sp. | reverse complement strand
TAAACTGATCATTACCGCGGTAAGCAATCAAATCAATTTTTCCGCCACAGTCACCTGAATCCTGACAGGTAAAACGCAATCCAGTATTATCAATAAACTCCTGTAATAATCCTGCCTGGCCGTTCCAATTCATATTGAAGTCTCCAACTACGATCACCGGATAACCATAAGAATAGCTGCTCATCCAGTTGCTGATATCGGTAAGGTCAGATCGATTATTGCTTTCGTCTTTACCTGTATTTGCATGTAAATTGTAGAAGTGAACAATCATATCGCTAGCGACATGTATCTCAGTGAAACTGAATCCTTTTTCTGTCGCACAGTCAGGACTGTTGATTTCACCTTTAATAAATTCAATCAATTCGCCATTACACTGACTCCACTTACTACGCTCAGAAACATTTTTATCAAAAGGATATTTTGACCAAGTGGCAAGGCCGTCACCATAACTTAATAATGTTCCTGAGTAATGATCCATGCGATAAGGGTAAGTATTAGTAGTGACGTTGGTACGCAATGCTTCATCAACCACCCAGTCTTCCTGAATACCGATAATATCAAAAGCCCAACCTTCAATTTCAGCACCGACTATTTGTGCCTGCACATTGGATATACCATTTAATACTTCTGGAAAACCATGGATATTATAGGTCGCTACATTGAGTGTCCCGGTAGCGGCAGCATTGGCGCTTGGCTCGCTATAAGATAAACCACCCGAGTTTCGATAGCCGGTAGAAGACATGGTAGCTTCAACAACTTCAATATATTCTAAGTAATCACCTACATCACTAGCCGTATCTTCAATGGGATCAATTATAGTATCGTCAATCCATTCAACCGTATCCTCGGCTGCGGTTTCTACCCAATCAGTGACATCGCTCCACCAACCCGCTTGCGCACCTGAAGAAAGGCTCATACCAATGGCCACTGCCATTGCAGATAATTTATTATTTGTTTTCATGCTCATTCCTGAATTCCGTTATTGTTATTATTGCTTTAGCGCTTGTTATTATTTGCACATCGACAAAGACCCTACGTCGATCATTTTATTGTGGACTCAGAGCCATAAAGATAAATAGTAAAAATGACCTATCTCTCCCTCCTAATTAATAGTGATACCTAATATATTTTTAAGAATTATTCTCATTTAAAGCTTGCAATACGAATGAGAATTGTTATTATTAAATTATTCCAACGGGATGCAGTCAGTCCAAACTCTTTCGAAGAGGCCGAAGTTAACAGCGAGGCGAGGTACTGATTACAATCCAGAGGATGTTGAGCCAATCACTATGGGAGTGGTGTTTGGCTCAACTTCTCTAAGCAATTCTTCACGGCGTTGCAAAGAGATCTCTCTCATCAAGCTAATCACGGTTTATTTGGCCAGCTAGATACGAAAGTAACTAGATCTGGCCGTTTTTTTTGCCTCCCCTCTTTATTTAAGTTACACACCGCAAGAATGATCTCAGCTCCTTTAACTGCCAATACTTTTGCACTTTCCAAACCCAAGACTGCAGTCTTACTCATTGCGGAGTTTTTCAACAGGCCGATATTGCGCACCTTTACCATCTAATAATTGCTGCCGAGTTGTTTCTTGGATAGCACCACCGATATTAATCGCCCATTGTCGACCTCCGGGTACTAATTTACGACCACACTCCAGCACAAACATAATGCTAAAAGTCAGTGGTCCAAATAATACCCAAGGCGTAAAGCCTATACCCAAGGCTTTTGTTGTATGGCGATCGAGAAAATAACGATTCAACCCCTTATGAATATGGAATTTTATTCTACGCTGCCACATACGTTTTGGATGCGCCGCTTGTAATGGTTCTTGTAATAAAGCTTGTGCCAGGTGTTTAGAATCTTTATCCGCTCCTGGCTGCGCAATGGTGAGGGTATAAAGCAAACGCCGAGCTGCTCTTTCCGTCGTTGGCATACGATCGATGGAGATGCCTAACAAGTAACCAACGTATCGCCATAAGTGCAGTACCGCTCGGGCTTCTTTTTTAGAAATATGAAAGCCCAATAAACGGCTACCATCAGTAAATAAAGAAGAAAAAGCGAGATTCGTCGCTAGCATATCTGCTTGATTAATCGGTATCCCCCATTTCTCATTACTCCATTCAGGGTTCTGTTGAATGCGCACTCTCAACATAGCATGCATAATTCGCACACGAATGGCCGTCTTCACCCCAGGCTCAAAGCGCGCCGCACCTCCCTCACGAGTAATATCAATCCAAAAGCTATTCGTTTCGGCAATGCGATTCGCTGCCGATGCATCCAACGCGCCAGTAAAGACCAAGGGTTTATTGATCGCAGAAGATTGATATCCCCCCATCAAAGCAAAGTTTCTTAAAACATAACCTCCTAAATTTCCAGTACGACGCACCGTTTCACTGGCTAATACCAATTGCTCTTGATCGACCCAAGCAGGTACATGATCAACTTGATCAAATAGGGCTTTTAACTCTGCTGGAGGATTGTCAATGGAATCGATACCCTGATCCAATGCGCGGGAAATCAACTGACGTAACTCAGCGCCATCCATCTTGGTGGCTAAATCTGCAACCGCATCGGCTAATGGATCCCCTACCATCAGCTGCTCACCATAATTCCGCACCTCCTCTTCGCCTGGACGACCAATTTTTAGCAGTAATAAACGGCCAAAAACAGAATCCCAAATACGACCAAAAGTGGGAGATGGGTAAACGAATCGCTCTGGTAAACTAGCATCAGTCATGATTACGAACCTTATTATATTTATCTTTACTGACTTATATTTCAGTCTATTGTTACCGCGATCACTGCGATGCTTCCAGTCGACTTTGCATATCAGCTCATAAAGTTCTACATTAGTGACTCACTTTTCTTTTCGGTTCTAGATCCTTTAATGATGAAAGCCCTAATCGAACACAAGGTTTATTATCGATTTGCCTATGTGCTGATCTACAGCTTGATGCGCCAAGGTTTAAGCGAGCAAAAAGCATGTGAATACTTACGCTTTACCCCCATAGCCAAAACCGACGATACTTATCGCATTCCAATACAGCATGTTTTACGTGCCTGCCATACCATCAGCCATGATAAATCTAAGTCACTAGCCTGCATTCAACTCGGCCTGAATATTAAACTTGAAGATTTTGGTGTTTTAGCGAGAACGCTAAGTTTTTGTCCCACTCCACGCAGTGCTTTTAGTCTGTATAACAAGATGAGCTGGTTATTGAATGAGCCTGCGGCTCCTAAACTGGTGATTGAATCAAATACCATTACCGTACGCCTAAACAACACCCCTGAGGGCCATGATTTCGTTCCCTTTATCGAGTTTAATACCGGCTCAATCATCGCCTTATATCAACAAATTAGCGGGGGCTTTGGTAACCAATATTTAAAAAACATATATTTTTCGCATTCAATACCTGCGGGCTTATCAGTAAAACAGTACGAACACCTTTTAGGCTGCAAAGTGAGTTTTGACTGTGAATATAACGCTATCGTAATTGATGCGAGCGTAGCGGATTTCCCTATGCATACCGCCGATCAAGCGTTTTTTAATCATACTCAACCAGGCTATGAAGAGTTAACTGAAAAGTTAAGCGGTAATGACTTATTAAAAAATAAAATCGCTAATTACATTCATAACCAGAAAAATTATCAGTCCAACATTGATCAGTTAGCTAATGAGTTGGGGTTTAGTATTAGTACGATAAAACGTCGCTTAAAAAGCGAACAAACGCATTTTCAACAAGTACTCGACCAAGCTCGCTTAGAGCAAGCAACTAAACTTATCGATCATTCGTCCATGGGCATTACCGATATCGCGAACGAATTAGGTTATCAATCTCCCGCTTCTTTTTCTCGGGCTTTTAAACGCTGGTTAGGAATATCGGCGAGACAATACCGGCAACAAAAAAAGCAATCATCATGATCTCGCGCAGTCCCTTGGGCTCTGGCCAAAATAACGAGTAAACTCTCGGCTAAACTGAGTCGGGCTTTCATAGCCGACTTGGGTGGCCGCTTGTTTTACTTTTAAGCCTTGATCTAATAGCAATTCTTTCGCTCGGTTCAGACGAATCTTTTTGACATATTGAATCGGTGACGACGACGTGACCTGGCGAAAATTACGATGAAAGGTCGAGCTGCTCATATTAGCCATGCTGGCTAACTGTTCGACATCTAAACTGCTTTGATAATTATTGTGCAAATATTTTAATACCCTATCCAATCGCGATAAGCTGGTATTGTGTGAAACAAGAGCAAACATAGGCGCAGCTTGTGGCCCTTGTAGAATATGATACATCACCTCTCGGATTAAACTTTTCCCCATCACATCACATTCCAAAGGTGAGTTTAAACATTGTGATAAACGCAGCACAGAATCTAATAATGGGTCGGTGCATTGGCAAACAAATAAACCTTTCGTTTCAGCCTGATGAGTACTGGGTTTAATTTTTTGGTGTTCGTCGAATAATCGCACCAACTCGTTCAACAGACCTAGGTCAAAATCCATCATTAAAGAAAACAGCGGTTTTCCTTCTTCTACCAGCGTTTCGCACTCTGCTGGCATAGGTAAGGTCAGTACTAAGTAGTTATTCGGATTGTAATCATAAGCTTGCTGGTCGAGGTATACCCGCTTACTGCCTTGAGCCATGATGATAATGCCTTGGCTATAACATAATGGCACTCGCTCGGTAGACTTAGTCGCCTTAAACACCCCTATGCCCTTTAAAGCGGTTGGGTTATAGCCATCTTTGTTAGCTAGCTTATCTAGATTCTCGACTAAATCGTCGACTAAATTTTCGACTAAATTACCCATCGGTAAACCTCGGTTAGTTGCTATAGACAGTGTATCTAAGCAAGTAATAGGCGTCATGCTTAATTCTCATCGATGGTAGCTTTAGGCATGTTTTTGACGGAAAAGCCCATTCTAATATTGACTCTCACTGGTAATCTGTATGCATCAAAAAGAGATCAACAAAACCACGATTAGATAATTGAACAGAGAGAGAACCCGATGCAAAACTTTGATTACTACAATCCTACCCACATCGTTTTCGGTCAAGACCGTCTAGCGGAATTGAATACCCTAGTGCCTGAAAATACCAAGGTAATGGTTTTATTCGGCGGCGGCAGTGTAAAACGTAATGGCGTTTTAGATAAGGTACTCGCCAGCCTTGGTGAGCGCGAAGTAGTTCAGTTTGGCGGTATCGAACCAAACCCACAATTCACGACGCTTATGAAAGCGGCTGAGCTGGCACGTACTGAAAAGGTCAATTTCTTATTAGCCGTCGGTGGTGGTTCTGTTATGGACGGCACTAAATTTGTTGCCCTAGCAGCGAAAAAAGAAAACGACGAGCATACGTTATTGCACCACGGTTTTGCTCCTGTGCCGATGACAGAAGCCCTGCCATTAGCCTGCGTCGCGACGTTACCCGCCACAGGTTCAGAAATGAACATGGGGGCAGTCATCACGATGAATGATCAAAAATATCCAGTCATGTCGCCACTGACTTTCCCGAAATTCTCTTTCTTAGATCCAGACTTCACTTTGAGCCTGCCTAAAGAACAGATTGCTAACGGTGTGGCTGATTCTTTTATCCATGTAGTGGAGCAGTACCTTACTTATCCAGTCAATGCCAAGGTGCAAGATCGTATTTCTGAAGGCATTTTGAAAACCTTAATCGAAGAAGGACCAAAAACCTTTAACGATAATAACGACATCGAAGCGCGTAAAAACTTCATGTGGTCTGCCACCAATGCTTTAAACGGATTGACTGGCGCGGGTGTTCCACAAGATTGGTCAACCCATATGATCGGCCACGAAATGACCGCCATGTATGGTATTGCCCACGGCCGTACCTTGGCCATTATCTTGCCATCGCTATTGCGTGAACGAACGGAGCAGAAGCGTGCCAAGTTATTGCAATTTGCTGAACGTGTTTGGGATATTGCTGAAGGTAGTGATGATCAGAAGATTGCGCTGGCAATCGATAAAACCGAAGCCTTCTTTAATGGTTTAGAGATTGTAACGAAACTTTCTCACTACAATATTGATGAAGCTGGCATCGATACCTTAGTTAACAACATGGAGAAGATGGGCTTAACCGCACTGTCGGAAAGCGGCGATCTGACTTTGGATATTGTGCGTAAAATTTTGCTTGCTGCGTTATAAAGCGCCCAAATTGTGGTTTAAACAACTTTTTAAGAAATATTCTCATTTAACTATTGCAATGCAAATAAGAATCGTTATTATTAAGTTATTCCAACGGGATGCAGTTTATCCACAAGGATGTTGAACCAATCACTATGGGAGTGGTGTTTGGCTCAACGTCTCTAAGCAATTCTTCACGGCGTTGCGTAAGAGATCTCTCTCATCAAGCTAATCAC
>CAJVZR010000135.1 GCA_913019965.1 uncultured Oleispira sp. | reverse complement strand
CGCAAACGCTACATCAAGGATGCACAAGGCCTGCTTTTCAGGTAAAATGCGCGCCTTAATTTTCCAGTTACATTTTAATCTACTGACGAGAACTGAATCCCATGGAACTTTCTGCACTAAGCGCGATTTCCCCGATTGATGGCCGTTATGGCAGCAAAACTCAAGAGTTACGTTCAATATTTTCTGAATTTGGTCTGATCCGCTGTCGTGTAGAAGTAGAAATTCGTTGGTTGCAGCGTTTAGCTGACCACGCAGAAATCGGTGAGGTATCCCCTTTCAGTGCTGAAACCAATGCTCAGCTAGATGCTATTGTGGCCAATTTCTCCGAAGCTGACGCCCAGCGCATTAAAGACATTGAAGCGACGACCAATCACGATGTGAAAGCGGTTGAATACTTCATTAAAGAAGCTTTCGAAGGTAACGATGAGCTTTTAGCGGTTTCTGAATTTGTACACTTCGCTTGTACTTCTGAAGATATCAATAACCTATCTCACGCCCTAATGCTAAAAGCAGGCCGTGAAGATGTTGCTCTTCCTTACATGCGTAAAGTTGCCAATGCGATCCGTTCTTTAGCGCACGACTACGCTGAACTACCGATGCTTTCTCGTACACACGGCCAAACGGCTTCTCCTACTACGCTAGGTAAAGAAATGGCCAACGTTGTTGCCCGCTTAGAGCGCCAAATTGCCCAGCTAGAATCAGTACCGTTATTAGGTAAGATCAATGGCGCGGTTGGTAACTACAACGCTCACCTTTCAGCTTATCCAGCAATCGATTGGGCTGAAAATGCACAAGTATTCATCGAGTCTTTGGGCCTAGCCTTTAACCCATACACCACTCAAATTGAGCCACACGATTACATCGCTGAAATGTTTGATGCAATCGCACGCTTTAATACCATCTTGATCGATTTTAACCGCGACATCTGGGCTTACATCTCCAACGGTTATTTCAAGCAGAAAACTATTGCTGGTGAAGTAGGTTCTTCTACGATGCCGCACAAGGTTAACCCAATTGATTTCGAAAACTCTGAAGGCAACCTAGGTATGGCAAACGCCATTATGGGTCACCTAGCTCAGAAGCTGCCGATCTCGCGCTGGCAGCGTGACCTAACGGACTCAACGGTTCTACGTAACATGGGTGTTGGTTTTGGTTACAGCTTAATCGCCTACCAAGCGGCGCTTAAAGGCGTAAGCAAGCTACAGGTAAACGAAGCAAGCATTGGCGCTGACTTAAACAACGCGTGGGAAGTATTGGCTGAGCCAGTACAGACTGTCATGCGTCGTTTCGGTATCGAGCAGCCATACGAGAAGCTAAAAGCTGTAACGCGCGGTAAGGCGATTACTAAAGAAATCATGGCTGAGTTCATCGAAACTCTGGATATGCCAGAAGAAGCCATTGCAGAATTAAAAGCAATGACCCCAGCTTCTTATGTGGGTAATGCCGCAGACCAAGCCAAGGCTGTCTAAAAGCTTAAATGCATTGACCACGGAGCGCTTCGCTACACGGAGGCGCTTCGCTACACGGAGGCGCTCCGCTACACAGAGAAAAGATGGAGAAAGAACAAGAGAGAATATAAATAATAACGTCCATTACTCCTCCCATTACCTCCCCTTTTTTTGCTTTTGCTCCTCCTCGCTTTTGGCCTTTCTCAGTGCAGCGCAGCGCCTCCGTGATCTCCGTGGTGAATCTTCTTTTTGATAAATCCTCTTTACGGTATCATCCCCGCCAATTATCAAATCAGCGCGGTGAGTTACAGTGGATATCCTAGGCAATATTAGTAAAGAGCAATTCCTCAAAGAATATTGGCAGAAAAAACCTCTGCTTATCCGTCAGGCCTACCCAAACTTCGAACCACTAATCCCTTCCGATGAGCTCGCGGGCATGAGTCTTGAAGAAGAAATAGAATCTCGTATCATTATGGAAAATGGCCCAGACTCTCCTTGGCAGCTTCTATCAGGGCCTTTCGAAGAAGAGACTTTCGGTAGTCTGCCTGAAGATAAATGGACACTCCTAATCCAAGGGGTTGATCAATGGGTGCCGGAAGCGGCTGATTTGCTGCAAGACTTTAATTTCATTCCGAACTGGCGCATCGATGATCTGATGATAAGCTTTGCAACCGATGGTGGCAGTGTCGGCCCTCACTATGACCAGTACGACGTTTTTCTATTACAGGCTGAAGGTCAGCGCGAGTGGCGTATTGGCCAGATGTGCAGCGAAAACGACGATTTCTTGAAAGAGACTAAGTTGCGAATTTTATCTCAATTTAATGAGACGGATCGTTGGACTTTAGAACCGGGCGACATGCTCTATCTTCCGCCACGCCTTGCGCACTACGGCATCTCTCAAGGCAATTGCCAAACTTACAGCATTGGTTTCCGCGCGCCGAGTCAAAGCGAATTGATGCACAGCTTAGTGGATCAGATTGATGCCAGCAGTAATGAAGATCGGCGCTATGGTGACCCAGATTTAACCTTGCAAGATTGCAGTGGTGAGATCAGCGAGATGGCGCTGCAGCAAGTGCGTGAGTTCATGCAAAAAGCATTGGCGGATCCTATTTTGCTTAGTGATACCATTGGCAAACTTATGACGGAAGCTAAATACCCGCAAGAGCAAGTAGATGAGCTATCTGGAGATTCAAATAAGCAGCAAGGATATGCGATATCTGACTTGAGGTATGACCTGCAAGCTACTGATATATATAGAGAATTACACTCTAGATTTGCCTTTAATACGACCGGTAGTAAACATAGCTTCTATGCGGCAGGTAAGGTATTTGAGATAAATGAGAGCAGTCTAGAGCTGGCCAGATATTTAACTCGCCAGCGCCACTATAAGGGCAAAGCATTGCAGGCCTATTGCGAAGTTAGGGACAATCAGCAGCTTTTGCTAAGCTTATGGAAGAGCGGTCACTTTTATACTGAAGAATAACCCAGCGTACAATCTAGATAAGAGATCTTGATGGAAATAAGCATTGTTACCTGGGAGGATGCCAAGTCCTCCTTGCGCCATATTCGACAGAAAGTATTTGTCGAAGAGCAGCAAGTGCCAGAAGAGCTTGAGTGGGATGCAGAGGACAGAAACTGTGTTCACCTGCTGGGTCGAGAAGGCAATCGCCCGGTTGCCTGCGCTCGTATTCTCTCTGATGGTAAGCTCGGCCGCCTTGCGGTCTTAAAAGAGTATCGTAAGCATGGTTGGGGTGGGCGTATATTGCGAGCGGCTGAGCAGCACCAGCTAGACCAGCGTAAAAACAAGATCCAGCTTAATAGTCAGGCAAACAGCTATCACTTCTATTTTAGTAATGGTTATCGTCCTGAGGAAGAAATGTTTTGGGACGCAAACATTCCTCACGTGCGGATGCAAAAAATCCTAAACCGCCCTGACCCTGCGAGCAAAACCTATATCTTGGGTGAGGATGATGAAAGCTATTATTCTGATCAGCCAGCGGCAACTCCGGTCTGGTTTCAAATAGGAAGTCAGCAAAGCCGTCGAGAGATTGATATTCAGATAGCCGACCTCTCCCATCCGGTCTTTAATAATGCTTTTTGCGTAGCTAATTTATCAGCTTTTCTTCGCCAGTCGCATCAGACTCAAGTGCGGATTTTGATTATAAAAGAAATCCCAGGTTTGTCTGAGCACCCGCTCATGCAGTTACAGCAAAGAATGAGTAGTCGCTTCAAGATACGCCGCCTTGAAATAGTTAATGCCCAAGAAAATAATAGTAACCAAATCTTATTTGATCTTAAGGGATACATGCGCTTTGATTATCAAACGACCTACTGCAATTTCAGCAATAAGATAAGCGTTAGTCGCCATCGGGCGCATTTTGAACAAGACTGGGCAAAATCCAAAGAGTTAATTGAAGGCCGAAAGCTATCTATCTAATGTTAATAGCTCTCTAGTGTAAATAGCTATCTAGTGTAAAAAGCCATCTGGTGAAAATAACCAAGTAAGGGTGAAAGTATGAAATGGTATGCATTAATATTCTTCGCCCTACTGATGGGCTGTCAGCAGCAAACCTTAGAAATCCAAGCAGAACATCTAACGAATGAAGAGCTAAAGCAACAGCTTATGGCTAGTTCACATCTTCGTCAGTTAGCTGAGGGAGTGGAGCTTGAACTGATAAACGACGGAGACCAATCAACAGCGACAGCAATCCGCTTAAGTGGTTCTTCTAATCAAATATCTCAGATTATCCAAATAGCCACGGCTTTGGATAAGCCCAATAACTATTATCTGGTTGTGCGAAATACCGATATTAATTCAATCAGTACTCAGGGTGAAAGTATGCGGGTATTGCTGCATCCAGACCAGAAGATCACTTTAGGACACCTCTCCTTACTGGAGTCGCCTTGGAAGGCGTACATCATTGATCGACAGAAGTATGTCGAGCTAGAGCTAAATTCAAACCTAGTGCTAAAAATAGTCATCAAGAGCCAAGATGACGGTCAGTTAATGCATTATTCCGGAGTCTATCCGCTGCAATTAGGGCAATGGAATGAGGTTTTTAGTGAAGGCCTGGGTAATACGGCAGTAGGAAAGAAAAAAGGTAATAGAAAGGATTTGCGGGTCAGTACGGCGAATAACCAACTTTGGCTGCGCCTTGATAAGGCGCAGCCAAAGCGAGCTAAATAACTAAACGTTGCTTGTCGATAAGACTAAGACAGCTGATTAGTATAATTGCTCAAAACAAAAACCATAATGTGAAGCGCACTTACCACCCAGGTAAGTTTGCGGCGTATATCATGATACTCGTCGGTATAAACCTTTTTAAATACCTTGTCTGATTCCAAGAAGCGAAGCATCCAGAAACCAACAAGTAGCATTAAAACAGAGATATTCTGCGGTAGGTAATAAGCAAACCAACCCCAAAGGAAAATTGCAATGGTAAACCCTAATTGCCAATCCTCGGCTTTTTTCTTCTTGGTACGCAATGCACCCCAGCAACTACCGGTTAGGAAAACTAAGACTAGCAGTGAGTAAGTTAAAAATACCTCAACTGAGCCCGAAACAGCAAAAAGTGCTCCTGCAAAACCGACGGCCAAAGGGATTAAACCCGCGTACCCATACTTACGATCATTAGCAGCATCGATCATAAAACTTCCCCTTTTATTACAAAACATCAGCATTATAGCAGCTTTTATAATTTTCGGGGGCACCATATTGCTTTACAATAGAGCTTAAATAGATAAAAAAGAGATGCCCATGGTCCACCTGCCTAACTCGATTAAAGAGAAAGCCCGCAATATAAAATTGGTGGTCTTCGATGTAGATGGCGTATTAACCGACGGCACATTAAGCTACAGTGCCAACGGTGAAGAAGTTAAGCATTTTAATGTTAAAGACGGTGTTGGCATAAAGTTACTCAATGTCTACGACATCACGACCGCCGTCATCTCTGCCAAAGACAGTGCGCCATTACGAAAGCGCATCAGCGATCTAGCCATCCCCCACTTCTATCCAGCCTGTAAAGACAAGTGGGAAAAACTGAGTGAGCTGATGGACGAACTTTGGGTTGAGCCGAGTGAAGTGTGTTATGTCGGCGATGACGTGATCGATCTTAAGGTGATGAAACGCATTGGCCTAAGTATCACTCCGGCCGATGGTTTTTGGTTGGTAAAAGAGCATTCAGACTTAATTACCGATGCTCCAGGTGGCAAAGGCGTCGCTCGTGAAGTAGCTGACATTGTATTAGGCAGTCGTATGCCATTAGAAGAAGCGTACATCAAGGCCATGTTGCCAGAATTCGAAAAACAGCATAACGCGTAATTTAAGAGAATATCATGAAAATTTTAGTAACAGGCGCCGCCGGTTTTATTGGCTCTTTCACCAGTAAGCAATTTATCGAGCAAGGCCATCAGGTCGTAGGTATCGATAACCTAAATGATTATTACGACGTCGCCCTTAAGCACGGCCGTTTAGAATGGCTCAATGAATTAGACGGTTTTGAATTCATCAAGATGGACCTAGCGGACCGCCCGGCGATTGAAGGCTTGTTTGCCGAGCACAAGTTTGACCGTGTTGTGCATTTAGCGGCCCAGGCTGGGGTGCGTTATTCAATTGAAAACCCTCATGCTTATGTCGATAGCAACCTGATTGGTTTTGTGAATATTCTTGAGGGCTGTCGTCAAAACAAGGTTGAGCATCTAGTTTATGCCTCATCCAGTTCTGTATATGGCTTAAATAGCAGCATTCCTTATAGCACCTCTGATCGTGTCGACCACCCTATTTCATTATATGCGGCGACCAAAAAGTCTAACGAACTAATGGCCCACACCTATAGTCATTTATACGGCATCCCAACCACGGGGCTAAGATTCTTTACCGTGTATGGCCCTTGGGGTCGTCCAGATATGGCCTACTTTAGCTTCACCAAAAAGATTTTGGCCGGTGAAACCATTGATGTGTATAACCACGGCAAGATGCAGCGCGACTTCACCTATATTGATGACATCGTTGAAGGGGTAACCCGCATCACTCAGCAGGCTCCACAAGGTGCAGGGGATGATTGGAC
>CAJVZR010000134.1 GCA_913019965.1 uncultured Oleispira sp. | reverse complement strand
ACTTTTTGCGTCAATAGCATACGGCGCACATCGGGGTGAACGATGAGTGGATCGGCTTCGAGTTCTGGATTTTTAATACCACTCAAGCTGCGCATCTGGGTGCGGCTTTTGGCGTAGCTTAAGCTCTTTTGAAAACTACGTTCGCTCAAACCAATTCCCTGTAATGAAGTACCCAAACGCATTTCATTCATCATGGCGAACATGGCATTGATGCCCTTGTTTTCTTCACCAATTAAATAGCCTTGGGAGTTTTCAAAATTCATCGAACAAGTCGGGTTGCCGTGAACTCCCATCTTTTCTTCAATGCCGATGCATTGAACGTTATTGTCTTGTTTCCATTGGCCAGTTTCATTTTGTAGCTTGGCTGGAACTAGGAAAAGGGATAAGCCTTTAATACCTTCGCGGCTATTGGGTGAGTCTTTTAAACGGGCTAATACTAGGTGAATGATGTTCTCGCTAGCATCATGAGAGCCTGCAGATATAAATATTTTGCTGCCTTTAATTTGATAACTGCCATCGAGATTCTGGGCTGCCGAACTACGAATTAACCCTAGGTCTGAGCCGCAATGAGCTTCGGTCATGCACATGGTGCCGGTCCATTGTCCTGAGATCATTTTTTCTAAATAGGTTTGCTTTAACTCGTCACTGCCATAGGCCATGATGGCACGGCAGGCTGACATGGTCAGTGCTGGGGTCATGCTAAAGGCGTGATTAGCCGAGGTTAGTAGTTCACCGACAAACGAACCTAAGCGTGAGGATTGATTCTGGCCACCCCATTGCTCGGGCATGCACAGCCCCATCCAGCCCGCTTGGGCATAATTCTCAAAAGCGGTTTTCATTTTTGGCGGTAAGCTGACTTGGCCATTATTTAATTCACAGCCTTGGCTATCGCATTCGCTATTGATCGGCGCGAGCTCTTGTTCAGCGAAGCGTGCGGCCTGTTTTAATATAAACAGGTCATCTTCACTGCTTGATTGAGGAAATGCTTCATTCAATAAGAAAGCCATGTCGTCTAGGGGCGCGGTGTACTCAAGGTGAGTTTCTAGGGCTTCACTTGTGGTTTTGTCAGACATTATCATCACCTTGTTATGGTTGGTAATTATTATTCATTGTTTCTTCTAAAAAGATCTTCTAAAGTATTGATCATAAAAAGCTGATAGCCGTTAACAAATGTTAAGGACGGACTGATTTTTTCAGCGAATAATAAATTTAGTGATGAACTCCTATAACCGTGACAGTACTGAGTGAGTAATAATTAATGAGTAATCAACATTTTCCAAAGCTACTTGAGCCATTAGATCTAGGCTTCACCCAATTAAAAAACCGTGTATTGATGGGTTCTATGCACACCGGTTTAGAAGAAATGAAAGATGGGAAAGAGCGCATGGCGGCGTTCTTTGCTGAACGTGCTCGTGGTGGTGTTGGTCTGATTGTCACCGGTGGTTTTGGTCCCAGTGCTGAAGCAGCAACGCATCCTCATACCAACATCATTAGCAGTGATGAAGATGCGTTAACCCACAAAATTATTACAGATGCGGTTCATGCAGAAGACAGTAAAATCTGTATGCAGATTTTGCACACAGGTCGCTATGCCTTTAACCCAAATTCAGTTGCACCTTCTGCAGTACAAGCGCCGATCAATCCGTTTAAACCAAAAGCATTGGATGATGACGGCATTGAAAAACAGATTAACGATATTGTTCAGTTAGCTAAATATGCTCAAGTGGGTGGCTATGACGGTGTTGAGATTATGGGCTCGGAAGGTTATTTCATTAACCAGTTCTTAGCCAAACGTACCAACCATCGTGATGACGAATGGGGTGGTGAATACGAAAACCGCATGCGTTTAGCGGTTGAAGTAGTACGTCGTACTCGTGAAGCCGTGGGCGAGAAGTTTATTATTATTTATCGCCTATCCATGTTGGATTTGGTTGAAGGCGGCAGTACTTATGAAGAAGTTCTTCAGCTAGGTAAAGCGATTGAAAAAGCCGGTGCTTCTATTATCAATACCGGTATTGGCTGGCACGAAGCACGAATTCCTACGATCGCAACTAAGGTGCCTCGCGCCGCCTTTACTTGGGTAACGGCTAAGTTCCGTAAAGAGCTTTCTATTCCGTGTATTACGTCTAACCGTATTAATACCCCAGAAGTAGCGGAAGAAGTATTAGAGCGTGGCGATGCGGATATGATTTCCATGGCGCGTCCATTCTTGGCTGACCCGCTATTTGTTGAAAAAGCAGCTGCGGGTAAGAGCGAAGAAATTAATACCTGTATTGGTTGTAACCAAGCCTGTTTAGATCATGTATTCAGCGGCAAGTTAACCAGCTGCTTAGTAAACCCTCGTGCATGTCATGAGACAGAAGTGATCATTACCGATCTTGATTCGAATACAGCGAAGAAAAAATTAGCCGTTGTGGGTGCAGGTCCAGCTGGATTAGCGTTTGCAACGACGGCTGCTAGCCGTGGTCATGAAGTGACCTTGATTGATGCCGCCAATGAAATCGGTGGTCAGTTTAATGTCGCGAAGCAAGTTCCGGGTAAAGAAGAGTTTTATGAAACCATTCGTTATTTCGGTAAGCAGATTGAATTAACCGGTGTGAATTTACAGCTCAATACACCTGTGACTGCGGCAGATTTAAATGCCGGTGATTACGATGAAGTTGTATTAGCAACGGGTATTGCACCGCGTTTGCCTGAGATTGAAGGCATTGAGCATAGCAAGGTATTGAACTATCTTGACGTGCTAAAGCATAAGAAACCTGTCGGTAAAAAAGTCGCTGTGATTGGTGCCGGTGGTATTGGTTTTGATGTATCAGAATACTTAACTCACGAAGGTGAAGCGACTAGCCAAAACATTCCTGCCTTTATGAAAGAGTGGGGCGTTGATATGACCATGCAAGCGCGTGGTGGTATTGAAGGTGTGGAAGCTGATGTTTCTCCCGCGGCGCGTGAAGTATTTTTACTTCAGCGTAAGAAAACTAAGGTTGGCGCTAAGCTGGGTAAGACAACCGGTTGGATTCATCGTACAGGCCTGAAGAATAAAGGCGTGAATATGATTCCTAGCTGTACTTATGAAAAAGTTGATGACCAGGGTCTTCACATAACGGTAGACGGTGCTGAAAAAGTATTGGATGTAGATAACGTGATTATCTGTGCTGGCCAAGACCCAATGCGTGACTTGGTTGAAGGTTTGAATAAACCTCACCACTTAATTGGTGGCGCTGATGTGGCGGCTGAACTTGATGCGAAACGTGCTATTGATCAAGGTACGCGTTTAGCGGCTGAGATGTAAAACTGAAAGCAATTAGCTAATTATATGTCGCTAATGAAACCGAAAGCCCTAACTTAGTTTAGGGCTTTTTTATTGCAGGCGTTTTTCTCTGTGTGTTCTGTGCCCTCTGTGGTTTATCTTCTTTTAGCTTTTTTTGAATGTGATAAAGTTACGAGATAAAAGCGATTTAACCACAGAGCACACAGAGCGCTTCGCTTCACAGAGGAAAGAATAGAGATAGTAAAGTAGAGTTACTTCTTTCTTAAGCGTGATAATGATACTGGGGTGATGCCTAAGAATGAGGCAATATGATATTGCGGAACTCTTTCTAATAACTCTGGATACTCTTTACAAAACCAGCGATATCTCTGCTCTCCATTACCTAATAATAAATGGGCTTCACGACGCGCACTTTTCATGAAAATGGTTTGTAGCATTTTTATTTCTAAGCGCAATAATTCTGGGCTCTCTTCACCTGCTTTAGATAACTCACTGTAATTGGCTACCATCAATCGAGTAGGTTCCAGTGCTTGCACAAAATACTGGCAGGGCTCTTTACTGACGAGAGCATCAACCGGTGCAATAACTTCGTTGGCTTGGTAAAAGTGTTGGTTAACTTCATTACCTGATTGATCTATGTAATAGATGCGGACTAGGCCTTCTAGAATAAAGCACAGTTCTGTGCAGATATCTCCCGCTTGAATCCAGTGTTGCTGCGTTGGCAAATCTCGGGGTGAAAAATACTGAGTGAAGGTATACCAGTCGCCCAATTTGATTGCTAATCGTTGTTCGCAAGCTGATTTGATACGGGCTTGATCTTTGTTGAGTGGGGTTGGCATATCTGTATCCAAGGTATTTTATTCAGTATAAGCAAGTTATGGCTATTATTCAGCTAATCCGCGGACATTAAGGCAGTATAAAATAGGTGTCGATGAGTTCTTTGATCGTATGGGGTTCTATCGGCTTTTTTCTGTAATCATCCATGCCTGAATTTAAACAATGTTCTTTGTCTAGATCAGATGCATTCGCGGTTATGGCGATGATTAAGGTATTGCGATTCAGGTTATCATTTTTTCTGATGAGTTGGGTGCATTCAAAGCCATCCAAATTTGGCATTTGGCAATCCATTAGTATTAAGTCGAATGGATTGGCTTTGGCAGCTTGATAGCCTTCTAGTCCGCCATCGGCAAGATGCGTATGGTGCCCTAGTTTTTTGAGGGTTCTATCTAATACCATTTGATTGACTTTATTATCCTCGATAATCAGAACCCTTAATGGCTGAGAGATCTTACGAGGCTTAATGGTGCGAGGTTCAATAGCGGAAAGTTTCGTCGTCTCACATTCGCAATTATTTATGGGGATTTCAATGTTTATGCAGGTTGAATAATTTTCCGTTGTTCTAATGGAAAGTGTTCCCGCCATTAATTTAACCAGCTCGGAGACTATGGATAAGCCGAGTCCTAATCCACCGTGTTCACGGCTATAGTCCTCATCCTCTTGGCGGAAAAAATCGGTTAATTCTTCGTTAAGTTCTTTGGTAATTCCCTTTCCCTGATCACAGACGGTAATAATTAGCGCATTAGTATCGGTTAAATTAACTGAAAAAAAGATCTTCCCTTTATGGCTGAATTTAATGGCATTATCGATGAGCTCTGACAGAACCCACTTTATATTGTTTTGATCGGCACACAGGTTATTTTCAAATAGTAGCTGCTTCTCGAATTGAATTGATTTTTTATTACATTCTTTTTGCCATCCATCAGACTCGCTTTCAATGAGCCTACTTATCAAAAATGTACTTGGGATATTTTTTATCCGTCCTGCTTTAAGCTCTGTAAATAGAAGTAATCTTTCTATTAGCTTGATCATGGTATCGGACGAATGGTTGATCGTATTAAGCAGTTCATTCCTATGAACAGCATCCTTTTCGGTATCCAATAAGGCTAATGCGCCTTTGACACCGTTCATGGGGGTTCTCAGTTCATGACTGATTGTGCTCAGAAAGGTATCTTTTAAATTATTGGCTTTTGACAGTGCTAGGTTTTCATTTTCAAGTTTTTCTTTTTCTATTTTTCTGATGGTTTCTATTGCAGCTTGTTCAGATAACTTTAACGCTTTAATGCGTGCGGCAATCCCCAGAGATAATAGAATGAGCTCTGATGCAACGCCAATCTTATAAATATAAGTAATTTCATCTTGCAGGGGTAAAACGTTTAATACACTTAATGCACATAAGATGACAGCGATAAGAAATGAACTGATTGCCAATAAGTACATTTTTGCCGGAATATAACCTTGCTTGATGCGTGCTATACCAGCGGCCAGTAATCCTGGTGTCATCAGCATGGCGAGAGCGATGATTGGGAAATAGTAGATGCTGTTATTAGGAAAAAATATGAGTACTGAAAAAATCACTGCACTGAAGGCGATGATATTTAAATAGGTATTTATCTTGGGAATATTGTCCTTGGTTTGCAAAAAACTTTTGGCAAATAGGATAAGAGCAATGATTCCACAGCACATTGAGAGCGAATTACCGCGTTGTTGAAAATAGGGCGAATCGGGGAGCAGGGAATACATGATTCCATCCCAACTTAAGGATACAAAGGTATTGGATACGATGACTAAGCAGTATAAAAGATAGGTCTGCTTTCTGACGGATGCGAAAATCAGTAGGTTATAAAGCAAGAGCCCGATTGGAATGCCATAAAGTACACCAAAGGTAATGTAGTGAGTATAGAGATAATGGCTGAAGTCATTTTGACTGAATAAAGTGATGGGGATGCTTAACGCGTCGAGGCTTTGTATTTGTAGAACTATTTGTTGGGATGTGCCTTTTGGGATGCTTATAGGAATGGCGAAAGCGGGTAAGTTGAGTAAGCGCTGATGAAATACCCGCAGATCCCCTAGCTCGGTTTTCTGCCACTCCCCTTGGAGCTGCTGAAATACGGTGATCTTATCTAGGCTTGGGTTGTTGATGTTGATGATCAGGTTAGGGTTGGTGAGTAGATTCTGAATGCTTAACCTAATCCAGATAGTGGCATCTGTATGGCCTAGGTTTAGGCTTTCATAACCCGATTGAAAATGAGCCTGTTCGATTTGAGTGAAGGTTAGGTTTGAAGTTGGATCTATTGCTACCTCTGCTTGTGCAGAGACTTTCACAGTACCTGTGTCGGGGCTAATACTGATATCAAAAGCCAAAGCTGGTTGGTAAACAAGTAGTAATAGGGTTAAAAGTCGCCACATCTCACAT
>CAJVZR010000133.1 GCA_913019965.1 uncultured Oleispira sp. | reverse complement strand
CTCATAACCGAAATAACTACCGCGGCTATACCAATTAATAATCGCAAATAAGCGACAAAATGCACCCCAGGATGTATCACATTGATCGAAGGATCTTCTGGTTTATAGTGCACTAATAAAGGCTGCATCGTTTTTATTTCTGCAACCTTCTTCTGAGCTTTTTCTTTTGATGTATAGTTTGAGCTAAAGTCATATTCAGTACCTTCATATTCCTGACCATTAACAATAAAAGAGCAAGTTACTTTAGGAGCGTAGCTCTTGCCCCCTTTACTTCCGGTATGAAACTGAAGTTGAGTACTTTTCAACTTTGCATTCGCTCTGGGCCAACGAAAACTTTCTCGGCCCTCTTGCACATTAACGACACCAGTAATAAATATAAAAATACCGAGAATGATGGTCATTGACCACCCTAGCCCATCTAGCCAACTGTAATCGGTAAACATAGCTGCAGGCGCTATGAACATAAAAATAACTAAGAATAATGTGGAATAGTGGCTGCGACCTGTTGCGATGGTTAAAAATTTCGCGAACATAATAAAATGTGCTCCAACCTTTTATTTTAGTTTCTTTCTAATTCGGCTTAGTGCAATCGGCGTAATACCAATATGTGAAGCAATCATCTTTAGCGGGAGCTGATCTCGTAACTGACAATTTTCTTCTAAAAAGTTCAAGTAGCGCTGCTCTGCCGTTTGCTGAACAAAAGCATATTCCCTTTCTTCTTTCTTAATAAACAA
The DNA here is from genome assembly GCA_913019965.1 of uncultured Oleispira sp. Lineage (GTDB taxonomy): Bacteria > Pseudomonadota > Gammaproteobacteria > Pseudomonadales > Oceanobacteraceae > Oleispira. The sequence continues at coordinate 6,278 of CAJVZR010000133.1, read as the reverse complement.
GGTTTCTAACAAAGAATTATATGCCATCAAAAAACCAGGTTTATCTTTCATCACATCAAAGAAGGTCTGCCATTCGAATTCCAAGCATAAAACATCACCCAAAACTTCGATACTGAAGAGAGATCGAGTATTTCGGGTCATGGCTCGAGTTGAACCTGCGATACCGGGAGCACTAGCAAAAGATTGAGTAAATTCTTTTCCATCTTCCGAAAGACTTAAATAGCGAACATAACCTTGCAATAAGAAATATATTTTTGGTGAGAGCTGTCCCTGTTCTATTAGAAACTGCCCCTTCTCATAATGCTTCAATTCGCCTTTCAGACCGAATCTAGCAAAGTCATCGGCGTCGATACGGGTATTGCTGCCACTAAAATAGGCGATAAAATTCTGTAACTGATTCTGTATATTCACGTAATGGCTTTCTGTTCTTTAGATATCATATACAATGCCAGAAGCGTTAAAAATATACCAGAAGCACTATTAACCAGATCAAGAATCGCTGTCCACCCTTGAGAAATAACCACTAAAATAGGGATCAGGTAAGTGAATGCTAATAACTGATTTGGGCCGACACTTTGAACTAGGTATTGCTGTAGAAAAAAAGTCGCCATCGTCGTGAAAACGGTAAGGTAAAGCAATATAGTCCAGAACTCGTGGGCTTGCCAAATAACCTGTTCTAGCTCTCCATACAATGCCATCAAGGGTAATAGCATCAAGCTACCCAGGGTCATGATGTAGAAAGAACCTTGCATAGCTGGCACCCCTCCCCCCCACTTCTTTACCAGAACCACATGAACCGATAGACTGAAACAAGCTAAAATGAAAATCCAATCACCAGCATACCAATGAAATAAATCAATTCCCCCCTGATTAGAAGCCAGCAATACTAAAATCGCACCGACAGTCCCTATAATGAAACCTAGCAATCTCGTTTTTGATGTTCGAGTTTTCAGTAATAGAAAGGTTAATCCGATAGTTATTAGTGGCACTAAGGTGTAAATAACCGATGTTCTGATAGCCGTAGTCGTTTTTAAAGCTTCAAATAAACCCACAAAGAATAGAATTAGAAACAAGCTAATCAAACCATAATGAAAATAGACCTTTTTATTCGCCATTACCCGATATGTCCCACAGCGATAACTCATGATCAGTATTGGAGCCATAAAAAGACTGGCTAAAATAAAGCGTAAGCCAGTACTCGTAATGGCATTAGCATAGGGTATCAAGTCAGCTGATAATACAAAGGATGAAGCCATTAAACTGACCCAGAGTAATAACAACAGATTGTGGGATAGCAACCATTTCATATAATAAATTTTGAATATAAAAATTCAGAAATAGCAACATCCAAGTTGAGTTCGAAGTCTGCTACTAATATTTCATGTAATTGTTTAGCACTGGTTATTACTGTCGTAATCGTTTCATCATTACTGATACGGAAAAGTTCACCGTTCCGCAAAGACAAAATATCATTAAAGAATTTACGACAAACAACCATATTATTTACAAAGGCGGCATCGGGGCTTTTATGGGAATAGAAGTGGGCGGGCAAACATTCAGCCTCACTGTAGTGATAAAGATTAAAGGTATATAGAGTAAAGAATTCATTCTCTTTTAATAATTGATAGCAATAATCTCCTTTTTCATTTTGGATAATTCGATAAATCGCATCCCCTTGATCTTGCTCCAAACCCAGCTCTAGCTTAACCGGATAACGAGCGCCAAAATGACCAAAACCCGCATCAAATATATAATTCTCTCCCTCTAAGGTCAGCAGCGTTATTCTGTGGGTTCTAGCCACATCAACATCACGGTTATAGATGACTTTAGCCATTAATAACCTTACATCAAAACCCAGCTCAGATAGTACGTGCATCTCGAGTTTATTATGTTCAAAGCAGTAGCCGCCACGTCTTTTCTCTACAATCTTGTTAAAGACATCGTTAATTTCCAAAGAAATATCTTGGCCTAGAACAACGGCCAAACTATTAAAGCTATAACGCGCAATATGCTTACTTTGTAGTTCATTCAAAAACTCAATATTCATTGAGTGAGTTATGGTGAGGTCCGCCAAATACCGCTTAGCCACCTGCTGTAGTGATAGATCTTTAGTCATACTGATATTCCATTAATATTTCATAGTAAACACTATAACTGAACACTTTCTGCTTGTAATAAACCTAGGTTTAGTCGGTTAAGATTTATTTTCACCCTTAATAAACCTGAGTTAATTATTTGCATGGTAGCTCGGCATAGACTTGAGTCCTGAAAGTTAAAACATTACTAAATTGGATAGAGGATAAAGACTATGCGAATTACTGTATTTGGGGCAGCGGGTAGTGCTGGCAGCCGAATTGTCACAGAAGCCCTTTCTAGAGGCCATCAGGTTACTGCGGTGGTAAGAAATGAGAGTCGCTTTACAGAGCTGCCGAATGACGCTGAGAAGCGACAAGGCGATGCCAGCTTGGTCACTGACGTAATCAAACTAAGTAAAGGTCAAGACCTTATCATCGCCGCGACCCGCCCTATTGAAGGCCAAGAACAGCAGCTGGTAAAAATAACTCAGGCCCTACTCAAGGGCGTCGGAAATACAGGCACCCGTTTGCTCGCCGTTGGCGGAGCGGGCAGTTTAAGAGTCGCAGACAAACAGGATACCTTGGTCGTAGATGATGCTCGCTATGTATCACCGGCTTGGCGCGATATCGCCATGGCCTGCGTACAGCAATATGAAATCTATAAAGTGAACACTCAGGTTAATTGGACCTACCTAAGCCCGCCAGCCATGCTCATTCCCGGTGAAAGAACCGCTAATTTTCAACTAGGAAAAGACGAATTATTGGTCAATGAAAAAGGCGAGTCAATGATATCCGTTGAAGACCTTGCAGTTGCACTCCTCGATGAAGCTGAACAGCCGAACTTCCCACAACAACGCTTTACCCTTGCTTATTAATAACAAATTAAACTTGAGAGAACGAAGATGAAAAATTTCTTAGCGAAAATATCGATCATTGCCACGGCATTCATTTCACTGGTTATAACAAGCACCAGTTATGCTGAAGCAAAAAGCCAGAAAGAAGAAAAAGTATTAATTGTATTAACCAGCCATACGGAACTAGGCAATAGCGGCAAAAAAACCGGCTTCTGGCTACCCGAACTTACGCATCCTTATTATGAATTAATCAACGCGGGCTATACCGTCGATGTTGCGAGTATCGAAGGCGGCATGGCGCCCCTAGATAGCAAAGCTTTCGAAGAAGAGGATGAGTTTCATCAGGTATTTTTGAATGATCCAATACTGATGGCCAAGGTGATGCGCAGCATTCCATTAGCGAATATAAACCCTAACCACTATCAGGCCGTATTATATTCAGGAGGTTCCGGCCCTATGTGGGACTTTCCAGATAACAAAGATATAAACCGCATATCTACGTCTATTTACGAGAATAATGGCATTGTTTCAGCCGTCTGCCACGGCAATGCCGCTTTAATTAATACAGTATTGTCTGATGGCAGCTTGCTCATCGCCAATAAACGCATTGCCGCCTTTACAAATGAAGAGGAAATCTCCCTTGGAACGGCTGAAATTGTTCCTTTTTTACTACAAGATAAATTAGTAGAACAGGGGGCCATCCATGTAAATGGTAAAGCATGGCAGGAAAATGTCGTTGTTGAGGGACGACTAATTACCGGTCAGAATCCAGCATCGGCTAAGAAAGTCGCGCAAGAGATCATTGCTCAGTTACAGCAAGAGAAATAGAAATGAGCCGTCAGTTATTCAGCCCTCTAAAGGATTAAAAGGGCTGTATTAACTATTACTATAACGATTGGATCAATGTGATATCAGGTAGGTTATTCGCGACATCAATAAAGCTATCATTCTCAGTTAATGCCTTAATCACGACAGGCAAAGGCTGAGGCCAGATTTCGGGAAGATCCGCTTCACCAGCCGTGATTATGGCAAAGGCAAGCCTCTCGAGCGGTGGGCAAAATTCAGCACTCACACCTTCTTTATTGCCACGTGCATCTAAGCGATACCAACCACAATTTGCGAGATAAACGGCATTCAATCCATGTAAACAAAAAGGAGCTTGATCATTATTAATCGTTAAACGTTGATAGCAAAGACCGGTTGGAATTTTATTCGCGCGTAATAAAGCAGCTAACAAATGGCTCTTGGCATAGCAATAACCAGTCCCCTGACTTAATACCTCTGAGGCTTTGCAAGTCACAGGATTCAACTGAAAATCCCAGCTGTGTTTAATCTCATCACGCACAAATTCAAAGCATGCTCGAACAATGTCTTCTTCTGAATTATGCCCCTCCGCTAAACTCAACGCTTTAGCGAGAACCTCAGGCTGTTGCCAATCAATATAGAGACTCGCCTCTAAAAACTCAGTCACTTCTTACTTCCCTTATTCTCTAGTTATACTCTATTTATCATGAGCAATGCACTTAGCATAAAAGCCCATTTTCTCACTGGCTTTAAAACCATTGTTCACATAAAAATTAGACGCTAGCGTTTCGCGATGAGTCGTTAAATAAATACTATGAATCTTAGCCAATGATAATTCACGCTCTAATGCCAAGTACAATTTCTTGCCGAGGCCCTGCTGCTGCAAATCATTGACAATACACATCTCTCGCAAATAAAACATATTGCCAAAATAGAAAGGCTCGCTATTGCCTAAAGCGAAACCCACTATGCCATCACGCTCAGCTAAAATACCAATGAAGCCTTTTGACTCATAGAAATGGAGCAACCGCTTTCCTGCGGATTCTTTATTCCAGGATTCATTCCAAGGAGATGAAGAAAATACTTGAGAAAAGAGCTGCGCACAGAGACTTATATCATCCAATTCAATCTTTCTAATTTTCATTATCAGCATCAAGCCATCGTTAATTTTTGCTTATAAACTTTACGATAAAGAATAAATATAACAACAGGAATAAAGAACTCTAAAAACATTGCAGGGATCAAGATGCTCGCCGGCGAACCAATAGTGAGCATTGAAATCAGACGCCCTACTCCACCAAGGAAAAAGATCAAAGCAATACTTGGAATAAAGTGATATTGCTCAACGATATTTTTAGCTACCCAAAAAGAAAAACCGCCATACGCAAGCCAGAATACGGCAAAGAAGCGTAATTCATTATCGACCGTTGCTTCAACCGCTCCGGCAGAGCCCGGGATCGCCGCAGCGCCAAAAATTATGACGTTTAATCCTGTCATAACAGCAACCAACGATATGAGATATAAAATACTGGTTATAACTAACTTCATTATTTAACACCTTCAATTTTCGAATTGATAGAGGGCATCATGATCTAATTCCTTTTAGCTGTAGTCATGCCTCTAGCCTAACACGATAATAAAAGATTGAAAGCGGCTCTAGTCCTCATGCCAATATTGATTCGGTATTGCGGCTGATTTCAAAGGAAAGAAAGGATTAGGAATCTCTATCACGGTGCGCTGTTCTAACTTAGCCTGCTCAAAGGAAGTTTTAATGAGAGGGTGATTATAAAGAAACTCTTTATAGCTTCCATCTTCATATCCCTTTCTAAAACCTTCATTTAATGCATGCTCTAATCGCTTATTATCTGGGTGTATAAAAAATAAAACGGCTGATTTATATTTCAGAAGAATATTCTCTTCTACTATTAAGTTCGTTAAATTCTCTTTTTTATCAATCAATTCAGAAAAAGCTTCTAAAACACCTCTAGAGAAATAGTAGCGACTACCCGAATTTATATTGGTAAAGATATCGTCATATAGCAGTTCTGTTTGCATCAGCCCTTCCGCTTCGAAGATCTCTTTTTCAGGCCAGCCATAACTTAAAATACCTGAATACTGCTTTAAATCTTCGATCCCAGAAACTTGTGAGTATTCAGTCTGATACTTGCTATTAATAATGAAGATTCGGCGACCAATAAGGCCTCGCGTAATAGGGAAACGAATAGGTTTCAGCTCTTGCTCCATTTCAATTGTCGTCCCAGCATACATAACATCAACTTCGCCCTTCTGAACTAAAGTGACTTTCCTGACTTGGGATGACATCAGATGGTCCGTATGGATGAGTTCATATTCCTCTCCCGACTTATCTAATAACCAGCGCAATGCATCCATATAGAAGTTATTGGTTCGAGAGTCACTGACTTTTATGTCAAATGCCCAGCTAGGGCTAGCTAAAAGGGATAATAAAGATATCCACAGCATTAAATTACGTTTCAAAGTACATTCCTATTCTGAGCCAAGCTGTTTAAATTATAGACAACCTTTC
>CAJVZR010000132.1 GCA_913019965.1 uncultured Oleispira sp. | reverse complement strand
CGATGTGGAAAAAATATCCCCGCTGGACGCTAGTGCCAGTTATTTAAAACATGTGCGCCAAGTGTGGAATCATAAATCCCCTAATGCTTTGCTCGAAAACCAGCGTATCGTCATTACTGTGCCCGCCTCATTTGATGAAGGTGCACGCTCGCTCACACTAGAAGCAGCACATAGCGCAGGCTTAAAGAAAATTCACCTACTGGAAGAGCCGCAAGCCGTTTGTTATGACTGGTTACGCCGCCATCACGATCAGCTAAAAACCACCTTAGACGATATAAAGCTATTATTAGTTTGCGATGTGGGTGGCGGTACGACTGACTTAACCTTAATCAAAATTGAAGCCACCGAAGATGAACCGAAATTATCACGCATAGGCGTAGGCGACCATCTCATGCTCGGCGGCGATAATATCGACCTTGCCTTAGCGCATCTAGCGGAATCACGCCTCAACACTGATAATAAAAAACTCTCAGCAGCCAATTTATCGCATTTATTAGAGCAATGCCGCATAGCTAAAGAACGCTTATTAGCCGAAGATGCTCCCGAACAACTCAATGTCACGTTATTAGGTGGCGGCTCTAAGTTGATTGGCGGTACACGCTCAGTTAGCTTAACGCGCGAAGAAGTTAAAAATATTGCTTTAGATGGCTTCTTTCCTTTATCTAAACTCAATGAATTACCCGATAAAAAACGCAGTGGCGTGGTTGAGTTTGGCCTGCCCTATGCAGCAGAACCCGCGATCAGTAAACATATCGCCGCATTTTTAAACACCCATCGCCACGCAGCACAAGAAGCGCTAGGTAATGACACTATTGTCCCTGATGCCCTGTTATTAAATGGCGGCGTATTTCGCAGTCAGCCGATTAGCCAACGTACTCAAGCCTTGATCAACTCATGGAGTAATAAAGCCCCAGTCTTATTAGAAAATCAGCACCCTGAACTCTCGGTAGCTTATGGCGCGGTAAGTTATGGTATGGCTCGCGAACAAAAGAAGGTAAAAATTGGCGGCGGCGCTTCACGTAGTTACTTTTTATTAGTGGGTACGGAAAAAGAACAACAAGGCGTATGTATTCTGCCGCGAGGTAGCGAAGAAGGAAATGAGATTATCTTAAAAGAGCATCAATTTTCTTTACGCTTAGGCCAACCGGTCAGCTTTCACCTTGCTTCATTAACGGGTGGTGATCAATATAAAGCAGGAGCAATCGTTAGCATTACTGATGACTTTCACCCACTGCCGCCTTTAGCGGTCGCTTTTGACCAAGACAATAGCAATGCACAAACTGAAGTCACGGTACAATTATCCGTGACTTTATCTGAAGTCGGTACTTTACAAATTCAATGTGTTTCAGTTGCCGAGCCAAATCAACGTTGGGACGTGCAATTTCAAATCAGAAAGAAAACAACTCACCTTACTTCTAAAGAACTACCGGCAAACTTTCCGCAAGCCGTAGCACAAATTGAAGCCATTTTTGGCTCAAAATCTAAAGATATTAACCCTAAAGCGGTGAAAAGTTTACGCGCGGATTTAGAGAAGTTATTAGGCTTGCGTAGCGAATGGTCTAGCCATTTATTACGTGAATTATTTACGGTATTACTAGAAGTACGTAAGAATCACCGACGCTCAGCCAACCATGAACGGGTTTGGCTCAGTTTAATCGGTTATTGCTTACGCCCTGGATTTGGCTACCAATTAGATAATTGGCGTGTTGAGCAACTATGGAAAACCTATCAACATAATATTCAATTTGTTAATGAAACTCAAAACTGGACTGAATGGTGGATATTATGGCGTCGAATTTCCGGTGGCTTAGATACCGAAGCTCAAGAGCTGATTTTTAACGATTTAGCTAAATACCTAAACCCAGCATCCGCACGCCAAGGCAATACAGCTAAGCTCAGCAAGCAACGCGGTTATGATGATATGGTACGCTTGGCGGCAGTATTAGAACGCTTACCTATTACGCAAAAAACACAATTAGGTGAATGGCTCTTAAAACGCTTAGAAAAAGCGAGCGAGCCAGCACATACTTGGTGGGCCGTCGGTCGTATTGGCTCGCGCGTGCCTTTTCATGCCAGTGCGCATTTTGTGGTTTCACCCGAAACTGCAACGCTTTGGCTGGAACAAATCCTTAAAGCCGATTGGAAAAAAATCCCACAAGCCGGTTTTGCCGCCACTTTAATGAGTCGCAAAAGTGGTGACCGGGCACGTGATATTGATGATGCAATGCGCCATCGAGTTATCGCACAATTAAAAGCCACTAAAGCCCCTAATTCATGGCTAGAAATGGTTGAATCAATCAAAGAACTGGATGCCTCTGAAGAGCAGCAAGTATTCGGCGAAGCATTACCACCTGGTTTGACTTTGATTAATCAGTAATTTTTATATAGCCCGCTTGTATAGAACTATTCGTATATTAGTGGGCGAAAGCCTCGGCCTATAGTTATTTTATTACAGCCCTAACTTGGAAATTTATGCCCTACAGTTCAACTCAAAAAAGGCTATACCCTCTCGTTATTGCCCTAGAATTTATTACAGCTTCCGTATGTATCGCTGAAGATACTGTAATACTTGATACTGTTGTGGTTGAAGACACTATTTCCGTTGGCAATGGTTTAATGAACAAGCAAACAGGTGTGCAGGCACGTAGCGTTATCTCACGTGAAGCCATTGAGCAAAAAAACACCCAAAATAATGTCTATCAAGCAATGGATTTACTACCGGGTGTGAACACTTATAGCTATGATGCTACCGGCTTATTTGGTGGCAACATGCGAATACGCGGTTTTAATAGCGATCAAATTGGTGTCAGTATTGATGGCGTACCTATGAACGATGCGGGAAATTTTGCTGTTTATGCTTCAGAATTAGTTGACCTAGAAAATCTGGAAGAAATTTCTGTTATTCAGGGTGGCAGCGAGATTGATACACCTATGGTCGGGGCTGTCGGTGGTTCAATTGGCATGACTACAACCGCCCCGACTGATCAGCCACGCTTTCGAGTCAACCAAAGTTATGGTAGTTATAATGCCTTCAAGACCTTTCTGCGCGCCGATACGGGTTATTTAGGCGATAAAGTCTTTAAAGCTTTTATATCCGTATCCAAAGCGAAAGCCAATAAATGGAAAGGCGACGGCGAAGCTAATCGCGAGCATTTGGATTTCAAAGCGGTGCTAAACTTAAGTCCGAATAATAGTATTACCGGTAGCGTATTATACAACCGACTATTTAATAATCACTTGCGTACCTTAACCTTAGATCAAGTAGATACATTAGGTGGGCGCACTGATTTTGGCACCGTTCCACCACAACATTTAGCCGGAGTTAATGGCACAGCGCAAGTGGAAACACCACCAGCCGATAGCTATTACAATCTGAGACTCAACCCTTACCGTAATTATTTGGGCACCTTACAAGGCCGATTTCAATTACTATCCAACCTACAGCTAGAGGTCGATCCTTATTATAGCTATGGCTACGGTACAGGCGGCAATCAGCTTAGAACACTCACCGAAAGTAACGACCCCACAGCATTAGGTGGAGGCATTAACGATATTAATCAAGATGGCGATAGCTTAGATACCATTATGATTTATAGCAGTGGCCTGACTGAAACAGAGCGCCCCGGAGTAACCGCTCGTTTGCGTTGGCAAATAGCCAATAATAATATTATGGCCGGTTATTGGTTTGAATATTCTCACCACCGTCGTTTTCAACCCGCCGTCACTTTTGATGATAACGGCAATAGTGCAGATCCGTGGCTAGAAAAACCAGCAGAATTTTTACTACGCCAAGACGGGACTCCTTATCAGGGGCGTGATTTCTTAACCGAGAGTTATTCTCAATCGTTTTTTGCTCAAGATGATCTTAGTTTTTTAGAGAATAAGCTGAAGCTTTCACTGGGTTTACGTTATACCGAAATCAAACGTGATTTCTATAATTTAACCAGTGAAGGTGGCCCAATAGCATACAATATTAAAAAAACGTACGGTAAATTACTGCCCAATGCTGGGATTAGTTATCAATTTACCAAGCAACATCAAGTCTTTTTTAGTCACTCGGAAAACTTCAAAGCGCCGCCGGACTCTGTTTATTATGGATTAGCTCAAGCTGATGGCAGCTTAAAATCGGTCAATGTTGATGAAGAAACCTCTATGAATTGGGAGCTAGGTTATCGTTTTAATAGCAATAATATTTCCTTCGCGGGTACTTTGTTTCTAATTGATTACCGTAATCGAATTGCCGCTGCTTATGACATTGAAAATGATGCTTATACGAATTATAACGTTGGCAATTCAATCACTAAAGGCGTGGAACTAGAATCAGCTTGGCGTTTTTTACCAAACTGGAGCCTTTACGGCTCGTTTAGCTTTACTGACAGTCGTATGAAGCAAAACTTACAGACTGGAGCCGATACTTTTGAGCAAACAGCGGGTAAAGCCTTTCCGGATACGCCTTATTGGTTAGCTGGCCTAGCATTGCAATATCGTAACGGCCCTTGGTCAGCTAATATCTCAACCAAATATACAGGTGATCGTTACAGCACTTTAGTGAACGATGAATTAATCAAAGGCTATACTTTAGTTAACTTAGATGCTGGTTATCAATTCCCAACGATAGGTTGGTTTAAAAATCCTGCTGTGCGTTTGAATATTTATAACTTACTCAATCAAGATTATTTAAACTTAAATGCTGGCAGTGGTAGCGGCTTTACCACACGCGCACAAGGCGATGGCGGTCGCTCACCTTCTTACTATGTCGGTGCTCCCATTAGTTTTAGCGTTATGTTATCGACGGATTTTTAATAAATAATGCCTACTTTTCTTAATTCTTTTTTGCTAATTTCTAACATAAGAAAAATAATATTCAGACTGCTGCTGCTCAGCTTAATCACATTTAGTTCCTTGGTTTATAGCGTTGCGCCATCGTTAAATTTTGTTAATTTAAAAATACCCAACTTTAGTGGTCCAAGACTGCTATTTCAAGATCATCAGGGCTTTATCTGGGTTGGCACAGATTCAGGCTTATACCGATACGACGGTTATGACTATCTACACTTTCAACATCAACCCAGTATAGCCAATAGCCTGCCTAATGACACGGTAACTAGTATCATAGAAGACAAACAGCACCGTTTATGGGTAGCCACATTTAATGGTTTAGCTTTATTTGAGCCAAAATCATTCAGCTTTAAAACTTACGCCCCTTTACAAGGCAAAGATACATCTCAACTTAGCCGACAAATTCGTAAAATAACTTCAGATGGCCAAAATGGTCTATGGTTAGCAACGAGACAAGGGTTACAGCACTTTGATATAAACACTAAAGAATTCCATATTTATCGACACGATTCAACAGATGACAACAGCTTAGCTAGAGATAATATCGACACACTCGTACAAGACTCTCAAGGCGGCCTATGGCTTGCCACTTGGCCTGGAGGTATCGACTATTTGCCTGCTGGTAGCTCTAAATTTGAACATTTTCAGGTTAATACATTAAATAACTCAGCACTAACTAAAAATGTACGTGCCTTATTAGCCGATAGTAAAAACCACTTATGGTTGGGGACGGAAGCAGGAATTTTTCGCCAACAAATTAACCAGCCATGGGAACAAAAACAGCCGCTTCCAGTCACTGGTATTACCGAAAATTTCAGAGTCCATGAATTTATCGAAGGTAACGCAGGAATCATTTGGGCCGCTACAAGTATTGGGCTATTACGCTGGGATAATATTCAGCAGCAATTTAATATTTACCAGCATTACAACGACGCGGACAATAGTATAGCTGGTAATCATATCTATACCCTGCTGATAGATCGTTCAGAATCATTTTGGTTAGGCACTAACAATGGCCTTAGCCGTGTTGACCTTTCTCTTACAGGCTTTGAACAATGGCCTATTAATTCTTCAAATGACAACGACATACCAACTCAAAACTTATTAACAATGTCAATGAATCAGGAAGGTCATTTATGGATAAGTACCGTATCTCACTTGTTCCTAGTTAACCCTAAATCACGAGAGACTATAAAATCATTTTCCTGGCAAGATTTTCAGGCTAAGGGGGTTTTAGATAATAGAATTTATAGTATCTACCAGCCAAGCAAACACTTAGTGTGGTTTGGCTCCCGTAGCGGTTTAATACGCTTAGACCTCGAACAAGAAAATGCAACACTCATATCACTAGGTGATGCAGCCAGCAATTTTGTTAATAGAATTCTACCTGATACACACGGTAGATTATGGCTAGGTACAGGGGGTGGATTGATAGAGTATGATCCATTACTAGGCATCTTACGTAAATTCAAGCATGAACCGAATAATATCAACAGCTTAAGAAATGGCTCTGTTAACGCCATGCATCTGGATTCAAGAGGTAATATTTGGATAAGCGGCGGTTATTTAGGCGGTGGCTTAGATGTGCTCAACCCAAAAACTGGACAGATTAAGCATTACCAATATGAGCCAGCTAACCTTACTAGTTTACCAAGTAATTTTATTTCAGACATACAGCAAAGCTTAGATAACAAAATATGGCTAGCTTCAGACTCAGGTATAAGCCAAGCGCAGATAATGCCAGATGACAGCTTAAAATTTCACACTTATCGCTTTTCTGAGCTAGATTCAAATAACATAAGGGCATTGCGTTTTGATAAAAATAATACCCTGTGGATTGCTTCGACCTCGAAATTAGCACGATTAGATACGGCAACACAGAAAATAGAGACCTACCCTCTTATCGGCGATGGATATAGTGCTGATAAACTGCTAGCTGATTTTTTAATTGGGGCCGATGGATCATTATATTTTAGCCGCAACAGCAACTTGATGATAATCCATCCGGAGTTAGTGCATAGTAATCAAATACCTCCTGCTATAGCCATAACTGACATCAGATTACTAAACCATTCCCTTTCCAATAATGAAGATCCGAAAAAAATAAAACTCGATGGATCAATAACTCAACCAGAAAGATTAACTTTAGCCTGGCAAGGAATGATGCTGTCATTGCATTTTTCTGCGTTACATTATGCCAACCCAGAACTCAATCGCTATGCCTATAAGTTGGAAGG
>CAJVZR010000131.1 GCA_913019965.1 uncultured Oleispira sp. | reverse complement strand
TATAAATCCAATACTGCAAATCATATTGATGATGCTCCATGGCTTCGATTAGAGCGGCAGGTTGATAATCGCTGATCTGATCACCTAAATAATTTGATTTATAATCTGCAACATAATAGCGTCCATCATGGCGGAAGATTAAATCGATGAAACCTTTTAGCTGACCTCGCATAGGCTCAAACGCTAAGCGCCTTCCTCCTAATAATGGCATTACCCCAGAAGCACGAATTTCTGTCATCGGTAAATAGAATTCCATTTCCACTAAGCGATTTTGCTCACTCACATCCGCTAGGCAACAATTAGCCTCTTTCAGTGGCTGCGTTACAACTTGTGTCATCCAATCATTTAAAAGTGGAATAAACGCATCTTCAATACCGTAGAAGGTTAACTGCTGCTCAATTTGCTCTACTAATTGCTCTTGATCGACAAAGTTCCAATTTTCTAAAATACCGTGTAAACAAGTACCAGGGGTTGCGCCTTTAGGAAAATCAAAGGGGGTCAACTGATTTTCCAGATCAACCTCGCCAGCATGAACTTCTTGGTTGAATTGAACTTCTTCAGGCTGCAAATCTTCAGAGTGCAGTTCTTCATGCTGAACGTCATTTTCCAGCATAGGGGCAAGAACCTCGGCTTCCGCATCAAATTGACTGCCAGAGTCTAGGACAAGGTCACTGCTGTGATTTTCATGAGACGGAGAACTCAAATGAGGTTGAATATAGTCCGCATCTAATTTGGCTAATTGGCTATAACTGGTCAAACGCCAGTTATCCCATAACTTTCCATTAAACTGCGCTGCGCTCAGTTCAACCTGCTCCTTAGCTTCTTCTAATGCGACTGAATCAATGGAATCCATTTGCGTTAGCCAATCAGAGTAGTAATTTAACGAAATATTTCCTTCTTTGATTGCTTGAGAAAACCGTTCTCCCAAGCCTTCAATACTGACAGATTCTTGCTCCAACAAATAACCGATAGCGGAGTTCATTAGCAGGCCTTTCGGACCCGCTTTTAATTGTTTAACAATATTTTCTAACTGGATAAAACACGCTTGCTCGGCCCTGGTTAATGCGACGTATAATAAACGCATCGCCTCTGCTCTCACTTCGGCTACATGTTTCTTCTTAGCATCAGCATCGGGTTTGGTATCGATCGTTAATACCGATGATGTATTGTCTTCAGTCGTCGTAGACGGCTTTTCTGTATGGTATATCGCATCGAATTTGACCGAGTTATTATCTTCATCCCAACAAAAAGGTAAAAATACAATAGGGTATTGGAGGCCTTTACTCTTGTGAATCGTCACAATTTGAACCAAGTTCGCATCACTTTCTAAGCGAATCTGTTGTTCTTCTGATTGATTCAAAATAGCATTTTGACAACGTTCAGAATACCAACGTAATAACGTCAACAACCCCTTGCCGTCGGTATTATAAAATCCCGATTGGATCCCTAACTCACGACAGGCTTGCTGCAGTACTTCCCCTAAATGTAAGAAGTTAGTGAGCTTGCGCTCACCATCCGCTTGCTGACGTAAACGTACCGCTAAGGCTTCTGGACTATCTGCTTGCGAAGATAAACTTGGTTTCATCTCCAGCCAAGTTATCAGAAATGCCATAACCCCGCGCTGATTAAAGCGTTCGCGTAATTGATAAAGTTTTGCCAGTTCACCTTCCCACAGTTCCTCATCTTCTAATAACGAAGCTAGATATTGAGCGTCATAATTTAAGCTTTCGCACGCTAGAGCATTGCGTAATAAACGCTCATTTTGCGGCTCTGCAATAGCACTTAACCAGCGCAATAAATCACGGGCTTCGGTTGAATTTAGAACACTGTCACGAGATAAAAAGACACTGTTAATACCGAGCTGCTTTAAATTGTCTTTAACCAGCTTGGCTTGTTTTCGGTTATGTACTAAGACCGCGATATCACCTGCTGTAACAGGTTTCCCGCTTTCTTTAGCACACGCATTATTACTCGCTTTATCGTTTAGACAGCCTTTGAGCAATAGCTGCTGAATACTCTTTGCACACATCTCTGCCGCGCTATAGCGCCCATGATCACGATTTGTCCCCTCTGAATTTAATAACAAGTTCAGCGGTGAACACTTTGCCTGATCATGATAATGAAAGTAGCCATTATCCGACTTTCCCGCTGCGAGCACCGACTGAAACTCAATTTTACCAGGCAATACAAAAGGCTCTGGATGACGAGAAAATAATTCATTGGTGGCCGATACCAGATCACTATGGCTACGCCAGTTGGTATTCAAGGTAAAACGGCTACCTTCAGCGAGAGACTTTCCTGCTTGTAAATAGGTAAAGATATCCGCACCACGGAAACTATAGATAGCCTGCTTTGGATCTCCAATCATATACAAGCCCGAACTTTCTTCGGCGCTGTATACTTGATTAAAGATTTCATACTGCAGGCTATCTGTATCTTGAAACTCATCGATCATGGCAAAGGGGTATTGTCGACGGATATGATCGGCTAAAGCGACTCCATGTGAGCCTCGTAACGCATTGGCCAGTAAGCGTAATAAATCATCCGGATTCATTAAATTCGCTTGTTCCATTGAGGCCCAAAACTTGGCTTTGACTTGTGCCAACATGTGATGAGGTAATACGGCCGACATCTGCTCGCAATCCTGAGCAAGCTGATCAATTAAGCGAAACCCTTGATGTTCTGGCGCCTCGCCTTTTTTAGTTTTAGTAAATAAATTCTCTTGACCCAATTCCAATACATCTTTTGGAATCTTGCCAGTAAAAGAGTTACGTTCACTAAAAAAGGCTTTCGCAGCTGCAATCCGCTTTGGCCGCGTTGACTTGGAGAAACTGCGCTTATCGACTCCCGAGTTTTCGATAAGATCATTAATATCCTCGTTTGCCCAAGGCTGCCAAACCTGCTGAGCTTTGTCATAACTCGCTTTGGCTTGTTGCCAAGCCGATGAAAAATCCAAATCCGCTTTCGCTTTTGGTAACAGTTCAATATTCTCTTGCTGCAGCCAGCCTCTCACTTGCCAGAAAACATCTTCTGGGCTAGATATTTGAGTTAATAACGCCGTTAGCTGCCCTTGGTCCATAGGGTAAGCAAGCTCGCGCCAATAGTCTTGTGCTGCTCTCCTCAAATATTCTTGGGCATCCAAAATCATCTCTGACTCGAAGCCAACCCCACTATCAAAAGCAAACTGTTTTAAAATACGTTGACAGAAACCATGAATGGTAAAAACCGAAGACTCATCCATTTGTGCAAGATTCACTTGTAGCCAATCTGTTAGTTTCAGCTTCTTTGGATGTTGTTCGCTATAGAAATTAGCTTGAGTCCGTAGAATTAAATCTTTGATATATCCATCGAGGTTATTTAAAGCAGGATCAACGGAGCTGTTCTTATTTTGTTCACCGCACTGCTGCAAACGCAATACCGCTTCATACAATTCTTTAATGCGGTCTCGAATTCGCCCACGTAACTCCTCGGTTGCGGCGCGAGTAAAAGTCACTACCAATATACGATCAACGGCTTGCAGACTTAACGGAGTATTCCCATTGGATTGAAAGTCACCAAGCAATAACCGCAAATAAAGATTAGAGATTGTATAGGTTTTACCGGTACCGGCACTGGCTTCGATCAAACGTTTACCTAGTAGAGGAAAGCTATCGGCCTGTAGAATATCCATGATTATTCCTCCTCTTCCTGCTTTTCAACGGTATGATCTAATAACGGCTGCAATAAGGTTTGCCACATCCCTTCTTGGTTTGATAAAAACGCTAGCTCATCCTCTTCCAATGATTGAGAAAAGCAGCGCCAGACGAATTCGTCATTCAGTTCACTGAATTCACTATCTGATGCCTTGATTAAAATAGCTTCACGTTTATCCGTTTCTGCTATCAGGTAGGCCCAAGCAAGCTGCAAGAAAAAGGGCTGAGGTTGGGTATAACAAAGATTCATAAACTCAATCAACTGCAATAGGTATTGCTTGGCCATGTCGCTTGTTATTGAACTGAACTCACATCGTTCAATATCACCTTCTTTATTAACTCCCAGGCCAATACTATTACCCACTGTAATGCCGATGGGTAATTCACTGGCACAAACAAATAGATGTTCTATCCAAAGGTTTATGATTTGCTTCGCTTTAAAGCCGCCACTGCGAAAATGCAGCACTTGCCTTAAACCGTCATTATCAATTAAATGCTCTAACTGACCTGTTAACAGATAATCAGATATTTGCAGACTATTCGTTTGTGGTGGCATTTTACCGATACTGGGCAAATGGCCTTTAACCTCTTCAATGAGCGGCGCAATTTTTTCTTCACTGCGGGTTAAAATATAATCGGCAAAGCCAGCAGCCGGTAAATTTCCCAAAGATTTTTGCTGCTGTTTAAATACGTCCGCCCCCCCTTCTAATTGAGTCTCTAAAATAGATTCATTGAGTAAATAAGACTGCAGACTATCTAGAGCGAAAGGCTCATCGACATCTGTTTCATCCCAGTATTGAACAAGATTAACTTTTAACCGACGCTGCATGAAAAACTTAGCCGGATTGATTAAACATTGCTTAATATCATTCAGCTCTGGATTCAAACGAATGCTGCTATCCCTATCATCAGATAAGGGTTCAGTAATAAATTCTGGCTGCCACTTTATTTTATCGGCGGGTTCATCAGTGCTTGTGGCAACTTGCTGCCATAGCTTTTGATAACTTTGCGGTAAAGAGTTTTCACAATGATCTGTTTTATCAGAGGATGCTGAATTAAAATAATCTCGGTTAAAAGGCTGTAATAACTGCTCTCGAATCAGATGCTTTCGTAGCTTTTTCTCACTTTTATTATGAGGTAATACCTCATCTCCGTTCAAAACATACCCATTGGCAATATAATCGATTAATTCGCTGACCAGCACACAAGGTTGCAGCTCATTATTTTCTCGACTATCGCGGCCTCGATAACTGATATAAAGCTTATTTTGTGCCGCAGTCACGGCTTCTAAGAATAAATAACGATCATCTTCACGGCGAGAACGGTCACCTCGGCGATAACCACCTTGCGCCATTAAATCAAATCCTTGTGGCGGCACCCGACGAGGATAATCCTCATCATTCATACCTAGCATGCAAACAATTTTAAACGGAATGCTGCGCATCGGCATTAAAGTACAGAAATTAACCGGACCGGCTAAGAAACGTTGCCAACCAACTTGCTTGGTTAAACAGCCCGTTAAATACTGCAGAACAACACCGTGACTTAAACCTTGATCATAAGCTGCCAGCTCTAACTCTTGCTGCCAACGCTGTATCTGATCGCGGATTTTTTGTAGTACCAGCTGGTCATTTAAGCCAAGCTCATCGATTGCTTGGCTAGGAAAGAAATCCGCAATTAAACGTAACAGTAAATCTTGCCATTCTTGTTTATCCAGTGGCTCTTGATTCATGCTCGCGAGATTATTATGGGTTTGCTGCTTAAGAGCTTGATACCAGTGGCCTAATTGATCTACAAAGCCCATCAATTTACCTAATAACTCACCTTGGCTTCCCATCACCGCCGGCACTGGCCAGTACTGATCTATTGCATGTGCACTATCTGGCATAACGAGCCCCAGCAATAACTGCTGTAAGCCTTTGAACCAACTATTATCATCCCAGCTGGGCAAACCTAAATCACTGCGATGAGACTCATCTAAGCCCCAACGAATATTAGCTTTAGTTAGCCAGTATTTGATTTGATCTAAATCTTTAAGCTCTATTTCAAATTTCTGAGCAATTGCAGGAACTTCTAAAAATTCGAGAATATCGGTAATGGTCAAACGGCTGCTTGGCAGCTGCAGTAGACGCAAAAAAGAGTCAATCACCAGATTTTCTTTATTTAATGCTTGGTCGGCAATGGCCCAAGGGATACGTAAATCATCTGCCGCACTTCCGAATACCGCTTCGATATAAGGAGCATAGACGTCAATATCTGGCACCATTACCAGAATGTCTCTGGGTCTTAATGCATCTTCCCCTTTGTTAGAAAGCGCATCTTGGTCAAACCAGCTCAACATTTGATCGAATAATGTTTGCACTTCTCTTAATGCTGAGTGCGCACTCACTACTTGAATACTTTGATCAGTTTTTTCTATCGTTATTTTTGCATGGCTATTATCTAACGCCGCAATACCAAAGGCTGCTTCACTGCGGTTTTTAAGTTCTAAGAAATCATGTTGAATATTTTGTAATAAATTCCGTTTATATTTCCCGTCTTCACTATCAGGTTCGACATAGGCTTCAATATCTTGAAAATACGCTTCACGCCCACCTTCATTCGCCGCTTCATGAGTTAAAGTTACAAAATCACGCCCTAGTTTTCCCCAAGAAGCCAATAATGGATTACCGACATTAAAATATTCCACTAAAGAAGCATCTTTTTGCAGTAACTTGGCACGAGTTTTTTCACTGACGATATCGCCCCAGTAGTTCCGGCAGGGGTTAAGCAAAAAGAAATGCACATCCACATGTTCGCTGATCGCATTCAATACTTGCCAATAAGTACCCGGTAACGCAGCAATGCCAAAAACAAATATTCGAGCATTCTTCTCAGAAGAACTTGCAGGCAATAATGTTTTTAAACCTTCTTTGCCCGACCGTACGATATCCACCAGTTGATCTGTCAAACGCGCTCGATGATATAAGCTATGCCCAAGCAGATCGCTATCAGTCACTAGTCTTCGCCACAGCTCAGGCTGCCATGGCTGATGACTAATATCACCATCTTCAATTTCATCATTGCCTGCTTCCCAGGTTAATAACCAATCAGGGCGATATACGAGATATTGGTCAAAGGTATCGGCAATTTTTTCAGCAAGGGCAAAGACTTTTTGCTGATTTATGTTGCTTTGGTTAGTAGAGTCTTCATCCGTATGTAAATAATGAGCAATCGGCGCAAACAATTCCTCATTTAATAACGTCGGTAATAAACGCATCAACTTCCACGTCATCGACTCTTTTTCGAAATGAGATCGTTCAGGTAAATCAGGTTTAACTGAGTTGTATACCTTCCAAACAAAACTCGATGGCAGAGGAAACTCAATATTGGCAGCAATGCCCAAGGATTCCGCTACCTGAAGTTTTAACCAATGAGCCATACCTTGGCTTTGCACCAAGATCTGTTCAGGAATGAAAGGGTCACTATCTCCCTGCTTCATTTGGTGAACCAGCAGTTCTTTTAATACATCGAGAT
>CAJVZR010000130.1 GCA_913019965.1 uncultured Oleispira sp. | reverse complement strand
GCCGATGCCAGTGAACATAAGTGGGCTGCGTTAGCGGCTAATGAAAGAATGTTGGTGCAGGGGCTTCATATTCCGAGTTTTTATATTCTTGCACTTATCATGGTTTTATTTATTGGGCTGGTCTTAGCGGCTTCAAATATTATTTTTAGATTTAATCGTAAGGGAGGCTGATAATATATGTCATCAGCACACAAAAAAACACGGAGGCTATGTTATATATGAAGAAAACTTTAATTTCAGTTATTACGTTCGTTGTTGTACTCGTTACTTTTCAGTTTGGCAGTGAGATTCAAGATCTGATCTTTCCAAAACCTAATTTCGCAGAGCTGCATGACGGTAAGGTAATTTTGTATGCCACGTCTTGGTGCGGGTATTGTGAAAAAACACGTCAGTTTTTAAATGAAAATAGCATTCCTTTCTACGAATATGATATCGAGAAGTCTTCTGTTGGTCATGACCAGTATCGAGCCATTGGTGGTCGTGGTGTTCCTGTATTATTAGTGAATAAAAGCGTGATTCGTGGACACAACCCTGACGAAATTTTAAAATATCTGGAATAGGTAAATATTAGGCTAAAACGACGGTGGGGAATATATTGACCCCCTGGTTTCAACAGGGTTTCATTTAATTGACTCTAGCATGATTTTATATATGTACTTATTCCCCTTCCCTTATTTACGCTTTCTGATAATCAAATAAATGTAGCCAAAAATTCCAAATATAAAGGAACCTGAACGAGACCTGAACGAAAGATATTAAATGCCAATAATTTTAATAGTCCAGTTCAGGTTCTGTTCAGCTAGCGTAATTAAAATAAGCGTATCAAATTGGAGATACGTTTATGAACCACCCCCGATCACTAATACAAGCGATTAAGTTTGCTTGTCTTTCATGCCTTTCAATGCTTGCTTTTCAGGCATCTATGGTGAATGCCGAGAACCCCATGGCTGTTGCCTGGGCTCAAGAAGGCGAGCAATGGCTTAGCTTTAAAAGCGAACATTTTGAAATCAATTATCTATCGGAACACAGAGAGCAGGCTGAGCGAGCGGCTACGATTGCAGAAAATGCGTGGATCAAGATTACTGCGGATTTGAACTGGACGCCTAAAGACCGAGTTCAAATTGTATTAACCGATGAATTTGATTTCTCTAACGGTTGGGCCAGCCCTATGCCGTTTAATCAAATGCGTTTATATCTATCGCCGCCTGATGGGAATAGCAGTTTAGAATATTACGATGATTGGTTTAATTTACTCATCACTCATGAACTCACTCATATTGTGCATATGGATATGGTCGGCGGTATTCCTGGAGTTCTCCGTACCGTTTTAGGCCGTAACCAACTCACTTTTCCTCATGCGCTGACTCCTGGGTTCTTCATTGAAGGCTTAGCGGTTTATAAAGAAACCGATTTTGAATTGGGTATTGGTCGTGGGCAAAGTTCAGCGTATGCCATGATGATGAGGGAGGAAGTAATTAATGGCATTGATAATTTATCTCAAGTGGCCGCTCCTTTACGAGCTTGGCCTCTGGGTAAGCAGTATTTGTATGGTTATTATTACTATCAATTTTTGGCCGATACGTACGGCGAAGAAAAAATAACCGAATATCTTAATTTGTACTCTCGAAATGTCATTCCCTTTTTCTTACAAAACTGGGATGCTGATTCGGTATTTGGCAAAAATCACGAGGAATTGTGGGATGATTTCCAGGTATGGTTAGAAGCGCGCTTCCAACCTCAAATAGATAGCATTAATGAACATGCCCTTGTAGAAGGCAAAAACATCAGTCACGAGGGATTATTCCTTGATGCCGCCGCGGTAAGTGATGATCGTTATTTTTATGGTCGTAATAATGGCGAAGACCGCTTTGCGATTATTGAAAGAGATCATCAGGGTGGGGAGGTGGTAATCGCCGAGTTAAAAAGTTTGATTGACTTAGATGCTAATAAAAACGGCGACTTGCTTTATACCAGAGCCATCTATCGTGATGATCGACGTCTATTTGCCGATATTTTCCGTATAGGCGAAATGGGAGAATCGATACGTCTAACGACGAGTCAGCGCTACCGAAATGCTCGCTGGATCAACGCTGAAAATTTAGAGTTAGGCTTAGATCAGGCCATCATGGCTAAGCGCATTACCGCGGGCATTAGCCATCTGGATTTATTAACCGATCAAGGTGATCTAGTAGAGTCACTTTGGAGCGGTACTCTGGATGATGTATTAGGAGATTTTAATGTGTCTCCTGACGGCCAGTTTGTCATTGCTAATATCAAGCGAGCTCAACAAGGCTGGAACTTAGAAATATTTGATATTGAGAATAAAACTTGGAAAAAGATCACCAATACCAAAGCCATTGAAAGCCAAGCTAGATTCAGCTCAGATGGTCAGTTTCTTTTATTTTCTGCGGATTACGACGAAACCTTTAATCTGTATCAGCTAGAGTTGGCCAGCGGTGAGGTGGAACGCATTACTCGAGTCATGGGCGGGGCTTTTAAACCTATGCTGATTGGAGATCAGCTTTATTACCAATCGTATGATGCTACGGGTTACAACCATGCTTTATTAACGCGCGCAGCGTTACGCGGCAAGCAAGGTTTAGGACGTTTTAATATACAGCAGCAATCGGGTCAATTTAATTACCCCAACCTATACCAAGAATTAGTCGGTCATTCTAAAGAAGAGGAATACAGCCCTTGGTCTACCTTAATGCCAACCACTTGGATGCCGGTATTTGGTGGAACCGATGAGTATGATATTTTTGGTGCCACTATATCGGGTGGTGACGCGTTGGGCCGACACAATTATTCTTTAGGATTATTTTTGGACAGCAAAAATGATTTAGGTTCTGGTGGGGTTGCTTACGCCTACGATAATAAGTGGCAACTAACTGCCAGCCGATCACACAAGTATGGATCTTTCCCTGGATTGGATAAGTTGAATATTCGCCAAGAAGATAATTTCGAAATCGCTCGTATTAATTTATTTAATGCTTTTGAAAATACCTTAACCTTTACGGTCGGGGCGAATTCTAGCATTGAAAAAGACATTAATAATTCCAATACATTTGTAACAAGCGACGATCGAAAAAATTCAGTGCTGGGTGCACGAATGGATTTTGATAATTCTGAGTTCTATAGTCAATCGAATAGTCCGAGTTGGGGCAGTAAAGCAACTCTATTATGGGAATCGAATGATTATTTAGACAGTGATTATAAAGGGGATGTTATCAATGCCAGTTTCAGTCACTTTTTTGATTTGCCGGGTAAGCAGGTGATTGCGCTGAATACTCAGGGAGCCTATGGTTTTGAAACCCCAGAGCCGTTTGAATTAGGCGGTAATGCTGTGTCGGGTATCGATACCTTATTTGGACGCGATACTTGGTCTTTACGCGGTTATGATGAACGCGTGCAGCAAGGTAATAGAATACAAAAAAATAGTCTTGAATATCGCTTTCCCCTCGCCAGTATTGAGCGTAATTGGGACATATTTCCGCTAGGGCTAGGTAATGTGAGTGGCACGGTTTTCACCGACCATGGTGCTGCTTGGAATGAGGATGATAATGCAGACTACTTAACCAGTGCTGGGGTCGAATTAAACGTAGAAGTGATCGTAGCCTATGGTTTTGTACTTCCGGTTAAGCTGGGCTATGCCAAAGCCTTTGATCGTGAGGTCGGTGGTGATAGTACTTATATGAGCGCTGGTTTCACGTTTTAACGAGCTGGCAGAATATAAACGCTTAAGTCATTTTGTTTATATTCTGCCTATACCTGATACTCAATGTCTTCTTCGCTTTTAGACTTGATGTTTTCTGTGTGTGATGGCATATCTCCCACGTGATGAAACATGTAGAATAATAAGCAAACCAGAGCTATGTTAGCTGATTATCTTTTATAATTTCAGGGTGTAAGTCCATAGCGCCCAGTCATCGTGAATTCTCTAGAGTCCTCGCTATATAAACAGCATCATAAATTAGCATTGTTCATCTAATAATAAATAATAAACAGGTATAAACAAATGACGTTATCAAGTGCAGGTTCAGCTACCCCAAATTGGGATGCTACTGATGAAGATAAGTTTGTAGAAGCAACCATCGTAGTTCGAGATTCCAAAAACTTATTTACTCAAGAAGAAGCGTTAGAGCTTTATGGTTTGTATAAACAAGGTGTTTATGGAAATAGCCCAGTGGACTCACCTTCTCGTTATAGAGTTGTCGAGGTTAAAAAGTGGAAGGAATGGTCAAAGCACAACTCGATGACATCTTTTGAAGCCAAGAACCAGTATATGTCAATCGTAAATAATAAAATGGCGGATAAGTTACAAGCACAATCAGGAGATGGGAAAGAATCTGAAATATACCAATACCTTCATTCAGAAGTTTTAAATGCTGAAGCTGGCTCTATATTATACAAAGCGCGAATAGTTGATGCTGAAAGATATTGGGATGCTGAATTTGAAATACACTCTGAAAATGGACGAGTATTTGAAATAAGAAAAAACATTCTTATCAGTGAATTAAAAGTATCAGTCAACAAGCTTTTAAATAACGAAAAGGTTGTTTCGTTTGACCGCGCTTTACTTGAGAGAAAGCGATTAGACTCTCCGATGCTTGTTAATAAATATGATTCTGCGGAAGATAATATAGATACTAAGTTTGCTCTTCACCATTACGCAGGTCTGCCAGCAGTATTGGCAGTGAATCAGTTACCGGAATCTGAATTAAACGAATGGAAACTTAAGGTTGGATCTAGGTATCATGATCAAATTATATCAGAAACACAAAGAGCCCATGAAATTGTAAAGGATGGTTATTCACCAATTACAGATGAAGAGTTTTCTAGTTTATTTACCACCACTTTTCTTTCTGGTTACCTTCACTCTCTTGATCGGTTAAGCGAAAGCACTGATAAATACCATAAGCTCTTCTGTAATGAAATTGATCTTGCTATATCAGAAGACTATTTTATATGTGATCTGACTCCCGTAAGAGAACTTTCACCTAAAGCGGGTATGTATATAGCCCCCTCTATTTTATTGTTCAAGAAAGTCGGTGATCATTTTAATCATTCGATGATTCAATCAATTGCTATTGAGAACTATGATCATAATGAAGTGAATTCTTCACCATATAAGAATGAGTTAGATAGATTAACCATTGTGAATTCATCCTCTAACCTTTTAATTTGGGAGTTGTCTAAATTATTCTCCATGCAAAATGCTACTGGGTATCGCTATCCTCTGTATACACATGCATCTGGTCATTTTAGTAAAGACGCTTTAGTTGCTACTGCGTCGGCAATGAAAGCACGTAATCCTGATCTTGTTAATAACCCTATTTTTAACTTGTTTTTCAATCATACTTATTTGCATTTAGCTGTAAATAGTACTGTTATGAACTCTGCCTCAAGTACCATCGTCTACGATCCTCGTTTGCCTTATAGTTCATTCAATTCTGATAGAAATTCGATATTAAATTATTTATCTCACGCATACCGTGGTGAAAAAGATGAGCCTGCTCTTGAAGGGTATTGCTATGATTTTAAATGCCCTGACTATTTAGGGGAGTACGGAGATTGTATAAAAGCATACTGGGCTGTTCTCGAGGCTTTTGTTACGAAAGTAGTTGATGAGTTTTATAAAGAAGGCAATGCCGAAAACAGGATCTTTTTATCGCAAGCAAAGGAGTGGTTGGTTCTCTTGTCTGAACCAAATGAAGGGTTCCCCAATGGCTATATTCCAGAGCTTTGTGCTGAAAATGTTATAAGCAACCCAGAGATTCTCATTAATATATTGACTTCGTTCATTCTACATTCTTCAGTAGAGCATGCAATTGATCACCATAGTGGTAGCGAGCATTTGGTTAAAGGAAATTCTTTGAATGTGATTTACCGGATTAGAAAGCCAATCCCTTTTGACAAGATTAATGATGTCAGTGATATGCGCAGCGTTCAGAGGGAATTTCAGACATTAGCAACAACAGATGACTTGGTAAGAGGTCACCTTCAAACTGAAATGTTTCTTAGAAACTGGCCCGTTAGGACTTATTATGATTTATCAAAAGATAATGCAGCATACTTTAAATCGCCAACCTTTAATCATCCGAATAAAGACTATCTTTGTTCAATACAAGAAGAATTTTTCGATGAAATGCAGCGTGTTTCTTTGCAGTATCCAAGGTTTGGGTCGTTAAAAGATCTTGCTATTAGTATACAAGGCTAATAGTGAGCTTGATGTAAACGTAATGGTACGGATATTGTGCTTTTTTATTATTCCGTTCCATTTAGGGCTTCATAGAGTCCAGTACCGCTACTGTCTATGATTGCAGATGAAAAGCAGAGGTGGCGGTTAAAAAACATGACTATTGCGGGTGAAGTCATTAAAATAGACTAATTCATCTAACTAGTAATAATTATGGTCTCTAAAGCTCAAGTCAAAAAGGTGCTATCGAAAGCGGAACAACGCTGTATTGCTTCGGGTAGCCGCCTTACCGAAAAGCGTAAGAAAATCCTAGAGATCATGGTTTCCTCAGCTGTGCCGTTATCGCCGTATGAGGTTGTGGACCAATATAACGAAGCGGCTGAATCGAAAATGCCAGCTAACTCTGCCTATCGCATTTTAGATTTCTTGGTGGGTGAGAACTTGGCTCATAAACTGGCGTCTGCGCAAAAATACGTCGCATGCTCGCATATCGCTTGTGATCATTCTCATGAAGTGCCGCAATTTCTGATTTGTAGCCAGTGTCAAAATGTTCAGGAAGTCGGTATTCAAGCCGGGCTTATGAAACAACTGAAAGACAATGTTGAATCTACCGGTTACAACATGACGAGCCAGCAGTTAGAGATTCAATGTTTATGCCCTAATTGCCAATAAGGCAATTATTTCTAGCAACTTATTAATGATATGATATATCATTCAAATATCAAATCTATTAAATTTGGATGATTAGCGTATGAACCGACTCCCCGTTACCGTTCTTTCCGGCTTTTTAGGCGCAGGAAAAACGACTGTTTTAAGCCATATCCTCAATAACCGTGAAGGTAAAAAGGTCGCTGTTATCGTCAATGATATGAGCGAAATTAATATCGACGCGAATATGATTCAAAACGAAGTTTCTTTTAGTCATCACGAAGAAAAACTCGTTGAGATGAGTAATGGCTGTATTTGCTGCACATTACGTGAAGACTTACTTTTGGAGGTGAATAAGCTGGCTCAAGAAGGCAAGTTTGAATACTTGGTGATTGAGTCAACCGGGATTTCAGAGCCCTTGCCAGTGGCGGAGACTTTTACCTTTGCCGATGAAAACGGTGTGTCGTTATCGGATGTGGCGCGGTTAGATACCATGGTCACTGTGGTAGATGCGGTTAATTTTTTGAAAGATTATGACCAGGCTAAGTCGCTACAAGAAACCGGTGAGTCGCTAGGGGATGAAGACGAGCGCAGTGTCGCCGATTTACTGGTGGATCAGGTGGAGTTTGCCGATGTTATTTTGATCAGTAAAACGGATGTTGCGAGTAAGGCCGAAACCGAACGTTTAACTGCAATTCTTAAGTCGCTGAATACCCATTGTGAGATTATTCCTATTGCACAAGGAAAGGTGAATATTGATGCGGTATTGGATACTAAGCTGTTC
>CAJVZR010000129.1 GCA_913019965.1 uncultured Oleispira sp. | reverse complement strand
TTCAGATAAGACGCTGGGTCTTTTATATCATCGCCATCAAAATCAATGCTTGAAAGATACGTTGCTTCGTTGCGCTGAGTCTCTAAATGGAAGCTAGTCTTTGCCGTTAATGGCACGATGCCCGCATCCGGGTTAAAGATTTGTGCTCCGCCCATGACAGATTGCATGGACAAATATCTCTCCATTAATGAAGCCCCATTACAAAAGTGATAAGGCTTCATTGAATAGATTTTCTACTTCAGTACATCAGGATCGTTTAATAGAGGATCGTGCATCTCAGGAATTAGCTGGCCTTCCTGCCCTTCACATTCACTTTTTGAGGGATAGCCTTTGGACCAAGTTAATTCAGAAGCAGTTAACCACTGCTGAACCAATTCACCTTCGGTTTCTAACTTTACATATTGACCTTTACTATCACCAGAATCAGATAGTTCATAATGTAGATAGGCATTGCCTTGTAGAGTAAACCCCTGCTTGGCATCACCACGCAAATTTGATTGGTAAATTTTACGCCACACTAATATATCTCGTTTACCATTTACATCGAAGTCAGAGAAATACAGTTTTGCATAACCTCGATAGCCTGCCTGTACCATCTGATAATTAGAACTTGTATAAGCAAATATATTCGACAAGTATTGTGGGTGTTTATCGCTCACAGGTCCTGCACGATCAAAATCAGTAATCCATGTCGCAGTCTTATCTTTAGGCATCCAATCTTGTACATTTAAGTTTTGAAAAAATTTAATGTTTTCTGATTCAGGTGAAAAAACGACTAAGTCTTTACCAAGAAACAACACAATTTCATTATTTTCATTCCCGTCTAAATCACCATAGCGCAAAGGCGATTGACCATAACAACCTAGCGTTAAGTCTTTATTAGATGATAATTCAAGTTTTAAGGTTTGTGATTCAGTATCTTCACCAAAACAACCAAAACGACAGACATCACGATATCGCTGCTCAATCAGAGGTTCTACATATGAATTAACAGGGTACTTAAGCGGCCACCCTTTAACTTTAATTTCAGACAAATTATATCGGCCAATAACTTCCGACTCGTATAGCCCAAAAATAATCTCATTATGATTCGATTGAATTACATAAGTAGGGATTTCATTAAAAGCTTCATCCAATTTCTTAAATACTGCTCCCCCGTCTT
Organism: uncultured Oleispira sp.; assembly: GCA_913019965.1. GTDB lineage: Bacteria > Pseudomonadota > Gammaproteobacteria > Pseudomonadales > Oceanobacteraceae > Oleispira. The sequence goes on along the minus strand of CAJVZR010000129.1, from coordinate 6,623 downwards.
CCCAAAACTCTCCTTTTGATAGTTCACTATTCGAAAATGAGCAAAAACAGACAATAATAATAAACAGAATTTTTTTCATATAATTACTCACATACTATTCGGTTAGCTGGTTTACGCAAAGCGCGCTTCTTATAATCAATTATTTGTCCAAGATATGATATTCCTGCTTTGGTAAAGGTATCGGGGGTTAACCACTCTTTCTCTCCATATGCAAAACACCAAGGTACTTTTGCTTCCCCAGCATCTTGTACATTATTTCCATTTGTATCCTGCAAGGTATCTCCGCCTTTCCAAACATAGGTCCGGTACGGAAGACCAAAACGTTGATTCCGCACATTAATTGAATATGTACAAGAGGAACAATTTTCACCAGAGTTACTCCTTGTCGCAACCGTGGTAAACTTTTTCGTCTTGATTAGCTCTGGCCAACTTTTGGCGCCATAAAAACCACCACCGTTATAACCGCCGATCGCCCGCGCTAGGGTTTCGTAATCATCCTCTAGTGTAGAAAGTGATTTCAGCGTGGAATCACCTTGAATATAGCCTTTTAGGTCAGTTACGTTCGCATAAGTTTTACCTGTTTGTCCTTCACCATACACTTTATTAAACTCTCCCTGACATGAGCCCAACGCAGTTTTTGCAGCATTTAAGTGAACTGCAAAAGATTTCATATTATCTGCAGGATCATAGAAATTCAAACCTGAATTACGGTGCGCAATACATGAAGCTTTGCCATAACGATAACGAAATAATACTTGGCTGAAACTTAAACTTCCCAGTTCATCACCAGAGCCTTCTGTCATCCGGAAAGGGGTTACTGGACTTCCTCTCCCCCAGTGCCCATCCGACTCTTGACGCTTCCATGCGAGTAATAATGCCTCTCGAGTTTTAGTTGGATCTGAAACACCCGCCGAAAGTAGCATATTCAAATGTTTCTGCTCAGTATAGCTTGCTGGGACCACTGAGGTGTTCGATACAAGACCAGAATCAAATATGTCAGTCACCCCTTTCAGCCATGTATTAATCAAGGGATGTGACATATCAATACTGTGAGATGCTGAATTGCTATAAGCAGCCTTACGATATTCATGATACATAACTTTCAAATTATTTAATGTTCCATTACCTACTTTTCCATCTACGCTGCCGTTGTTAATGGTTCCTTTATGAGTTGATTTACTATTGCTAGACGCATGCATCCTACCTTGAAAACGGCGCACCATACCTTCTAGAGAAACAGAGTTATTTGCGGCGCAGGTAGAGTTCCAGCCCTGATAATAAATACTGCGATCCTCTGCTTTTTCATTTTGACATGTTTTAGTCCAACCTAAAGCCCTATTTTTCCACATTCCTCTATCAGAATTTATTCTTGACCCACCCATACCAGGATTATTGTATTGTGGCGAAATCCCCAACTGCCATAGTAAGCTCTCTAACATTGCAACATCAGGCCCTTGCATTGGTGCAGGAGTCGTTGGTTTTAATAAACGACTAACAACATCAAATTCTACTTTTTCAAATTCCAGTGGGCTATAAAAGACTTCAAGCACTATCTTAGTTTTTCGATTAGATACCCACTTGTTAGCTTCAAGCCATACTTCAGGGCTACCCCATACCCCAGTAACTGTTTGAAGACCTCCTACTAGCTCGTTATTCTCATTATACTCAGGGTCTTCGGTATCATAGAGTTTACTTTCTGAATTATCAGCACCAATACTCCAACGATAAAACAACGCTCTTCGGCCTGAGTCTTCTGGCTCATTGAACACCAACTTAATACGCATACCACCAAGACTGTAATACGATTCGCCATCTACAACTTGTTGAGTATCGTCGAATGGATCATCGGCGTAGGCTTTGGATATAAACCAGTCCATTGGAAGGTTTAGCTGGTGAGCAACTGCCTCTTCAATACTATTACCAAGTTTACGAATCACTTGAGGTTGTTGATTTGGGTAGATAGACCAGAAAGGGCTAACGCCTAATATCTGGTATTCCCAGAGGATATTCCCCGCATCGCCATTCAGGTAAAGCCTTAAGCTCAGTAAATCTTCTGAATTCAATCGTGTTAAATGGTCAGGGTTTTCAAAAGTCACTTTACCATCGGCACCAATGGTCGCAATGGCTTCTTCGCCACCCAAACTCAGCACAAACTCACGATCATTTTCGAGTGGTGGTAATCGGTCTAATTCTGGGCCGAGTAGGTCGAATAATAATTCAACACTGTCAGTATAATCATCGAAGATAGGGCCAAAATCGGCACCATCATCTTCGATATTAATATCGGTTGTACTCTCTGTGCCGTCTTCATCTATTTGGTTAACGATGAGGCTTTTTGCATCAAAATTGTATTGGCTGAACTGCAGCTCTGGGCGGTAGTACCAGCGGTATAACGGGTCTGGTTTATCGGTATTATCGGCTTCGCCTTGCTCTATTAGATCGTCGTAAACATCTTGTTGTATTTGGCTGTATTGTTCGTCGTATAGCGGTACTTTAAAAGGCACGTAGTGCGCTGGGCGATATTTTAGTGGATTCGCTTGAGTTGTTTGATTGCCTTCTAGGTCGGTATTATCAACATCTGGCAGATCATGATCATCTTCTCCACTGCCGTCGGGTAGGTAGTTTTTGTGCAGCGGATTATAAATCTCACTACCGAAGTCGTTCTGCTGACTCTTAGGGTATGGATTGACTTGTACATAGAAGTGATGACGACTAAGTTCTTCACGGGTGAATTGCAGCACGCTTAGATTACGGCCGGGTTTAATGGCAAATTCGTTGGTACTGTTTTGTCTTAATGCGTCTACATCTGGGGTGGGCGTACTGGTTACTTTGGCGATACGAGCGGTATAGCCAAAGTCGCCCAGTTCGGCGGGTAATGGCAAGCCATCATAGTCAAGCCACTCGGTATGTACCGATACGGCCAGGTCGTCTTCTAAGGTAATACCTTCATTACCAATTAGATTGGTTTGTTCCTCTTCTCCGGCAACGTGGCGCCCTTGTTGGATTTCGTGAACACGTTCGGCCCATATTTTTAGGTTCGGTGGACGCATGATGATTTTATCGAGGGCATTGCTGATATCACCGCCCGCACCGACTTGTTTGCTGGTGAATTTAGTACTTCCAATGTAACCACTGGCGCGGTTGATGGCCACCAGTTGCAGTTGCTCTCCAGGGCGAATGTGATCGGCATTTTCTTTTTGAAACGGTTCGGTCACCTTGGTAGCGCTGGCCCAGCCAACGTAGTCTGGGTATGGGGACACCGCGGCATAAAAATCATCTGGGCCACGCATGGCAAATTCAAAATTGAATGCATTATTGAATGTGCCCCCTTGGCTATAGTCATCATCGAACGTGCCTTGCTCTACGCCTTTATGACTAGTCATTAGTTGGCCAGTACTGACTCTGAATACGTATAAATCGGTTTGTGCTAGGTCGACTGAATTGATGGTTTTCAGTAGGCCTTTGTTTTTATACTGGGGAATTCTGTCTACCGCGCGGATGATGCTTGGGATCGCTAAGTTCGTGGTGGGATCGGTTTCGACTCCGGTAGTAAAATAGATACCCATATGAGTGGCTTCACTGGATTGATCGGCATTGAGTGGTGTATAGGTATTCGCGCTTTCGTCGTATTTCAGATAAGACGCTGGGTCTTTTATATCATCGCCATCAAAATCAATGCTTGAAAGATACGTTGCTTCGTTGCGCTGTGTCTCTAAATGGAAGCTAGTCTTTGCCGTTAATTGCACGATGCCGGCATCCGGGTTAAAGATTTGTACCGGCCATTCGTATTATTGATGACAAATATACGACACAAAAATTCAATTTATTATTTAATATCAATAACTTACAACACATATCATAAATTTGTTGTGTCGTATTATTGCTTGACGCATAAAGACAACATTGCTAAATTAAGACAAAGATAAATCAACCTAGAGCCTGAAGCAATGAAGCGTTTATCGCTAAAATCAAAGGTCAGTACAAAGATATCCCGCTCTAAGCGTGAGGTGTTTCTACGTTCAGACTTTAAGAACCTAGCCGGATACGATCAGATTGGCAGAGCGTTACGCCAGTTAACGTCTGAGGGGGCTTTACTCAAAATTGGTTATGGGCTCTATGCAAAGGCGCGACCTAATAGAATCACGGGTAAACCCATGCTATCTGCGGAAGGCGGCTTTTCTCAAGTGTCACAAGAAGCCCTTTCTCGACTTGGAGTAAAATGGCAGCCATCAGAATCTGTTCAGGCTTATCAAGCAGGCTCAACACAAATCCCTGCCAATGCAGAAGTTATTATTCTTGAGCGTTTTAATCGTAGAATAGGTACGGAAAAATTTGAACTTCAAATGGCACGAGTTTAGTGACTGCTGTTGATACTTCCCTTTTTCTCGACATTGCCGATGCCCTCGGCATTAGCAGCCCAGCTATTGTGGAAAAAGATTATTGGGCAACTCAGTTTTTGAAAGAGATATCAAAACTTACACCCAAGGGTTATCAGCTGGTTTTCTCAGGAGGAACCTGCCTAGCCAAAGCACACCAAAATACATTCAGAATGTCTGAAGATATCGACATTCAAATGATTCCCCATACTGAAACACTCGCGTTAACCAATAACCAACAAAGGCAACTGAGACGAGAAATTCATCAGCTCATCCTCAATATTCTCGAAAGTTCCGATAATTTCAATCTCGCTTCTGCCCCGCAAAAAAGGAGCGAAGGAAAGTATCAGCAGTTCCTGATTGAATACCCGAGGGATCATGACACTCCAGATGCCCTTAGGCCACACCTGCAATTAGACCTGACAGAATCCAACTTACTTGAAGACCCTGTAGAGCTTTCGCTCAGTTCACTTTATGCGAGTACACTGAAAGAAAAAAATGAAATCCAGAAAATTACCTGTGTAACTATTAACTCAACCGCAAGCGAAAAATTCATCTCGTTGCTTCGCAGAACAGCGTCTCACGCCAGAGACAATACTAGGACTGATGATAAAACGCTCATTCGTCATGTTTATGATCTTCACTTAATATTCACAACAATGGCCTCGCCACAAACGCTGAGGTCGATGGTTCAACAAGTAATAGAAGTTGATAAAAAGCAATTTGGTCGTCAGCACAAAGAATTTGTAGATAATCCAAACTTAGAGCTGCGCTACGGCCTATCGCTATTAGTTGAACAGCCGCAGCATCAAGAAAGGTACCAACAATTTATTGGGCCATTGGTTTACCACCCTTCCCCCGCCCAATGGGATGAAGCTATCGTAAGCATTCAATCGCTTGCCGACTGTTGGCTACCAGTCTAACTTCCGACCCACCGTACCAAGATAGCTATCGACATGAAATTTTCAATTGGCCGAAGCCACGCTTTCAATTAGAAGGTCGCCTAACGAATAAAATCCACCACCAACCCACCCAAAACATAAGCCAACTAAGCCCATAAACTACGACTTTCGGAAGCCTCCCTCACTTCTTTTGCCACTAATCCCTTACCCACTAACAAGGTAGATAAGACTGCAATAGCAGGGAAAAACTTTTCATACGGTTGTTGTGGAATATTGGCATAAAGAAAAATAATCAACGGCATAGTCAGAACAGCGAGTGGTGATTAGTTATAACGGCTAATCCCTTTTCCAACTTCAAACAAACCTTTATTATGTACTCATGTTTATTTCCACACAAACACGCTGTCAGCTATTGTCCATCGCCTTCTCGATCCTCGCTCTATTAGTGCCTGGTGCCAGCCTGCTATTAACCGGCCGGTACAAGCTCGGGTTTGCATCCCTTTAATAGGTTTACTCTAGGTGACTGCTTTAAGCTTGAGCCGAGTCGTTATAGAACCCAATGGTTTTATCGCTTTGCTTCTCGGATTATTGGCTTTGCACTTCATGCTTGAACCTGACGGTTTATCCTAGTTAGGTTAACTTTTACCCATTATCGACCAGCTACCCAAAACACAGCGATAATTGCGAAAACGATAAATATAAAAGGCTCTCCCCCTAATCAACAGTGCAGCAATTATAAACATAGCCGTAAAAAAGCCATGAACTTCATCAGGTTCCGGCTTAGGAATAGCCGTTCTTTTTGTCGGCGTCGGCAGTGATTTTCGTCTAGGTTTACGCTTAGGACTTCCTTTTGATTTTCTTTTACTATTATTCTTTTTCAATTCGCTCGACCATTTCCATCTTCACGTACCAGTAATCCATTTTCGTTAATGTTAAGTAAATCTAGTCAAAATGAAAATCCTTCAATATGCTGGTTTTTTATGACTACTGTCGTAATAGTTGCCCTCTATCTTCAGAGGGTAAGCCGCCAGCACTTAGCAACTAAGCATTAATTTGATACAATCCCAGCCTCTATATCACTGATGCAGAAATCAGTGTCCTTCACTATACGGAATTGCCCTATGCAAAATTCAAACTCCCTTACTCCAACCACACCTTTAGTCGGTAAATACGCCAATCTAGAAGTCGGCGAAATTTTACCCATGGGCGCGTTATTAGTCGCTGGTGATTTTGGCAATATTTTATTACCTAACAAGCAGGTACCCGATAATTGCCAAGTGGGTGATGTGATCAAGGTCTTCATTTACCTAGATTCTGAAGATCGCGTTATTGCTACCTGCCAGCG
>CAJVZR010000128.1 GCA_913019965.1 uncultured Oleispira sp. | reverse complement strand
GTCGCGACCGGGGAATACGATAACTTCACGCTGCCTGAAGAAAATGCCGCTTTTGCTGCCAATTGCGCTGATGCTCAGTTCGCGGTTATTGAAGATGCTGACCACTTATCACAATTTGAACGCCGTGAAGTGACTTCAGAACTCTTCTATCGCTTCATCAAAGAAGAAAGCATTGAAGGGATTGAAGGCACTCGCTTATACCAAGCTTCTAAATACTACTCTCAAGAACGCCGCCTACAGCCGCGCTTAAGCCTTGAGAATGATCAAGCAACTCTTCTTGATGAGACTACAGGTATTGAGCACAGCATTCGCCTTATTGACATCAACTTTTCAGGCTGCCAAATTAGCTTGAATCATGGTGACTTAACGATTTCTGAGAGCTCCAAGGGTTTACAACTTAAGATTCCGGGAATGAAAAATACTTTTCACATCCGCATTATGGAACGCAACCAGAAAAACCTACGCTGCATATTAATTCAGCGCGATGTTAAAGCGGCTGATGAGCTTATCGACCTTCTTGAAAGCATTGATGAGTTTAATCCTCACTCGATGCCAATCATGTCGGAAAACTTACGCTTAGCGTAATGTTCTTTTACCCCAAAAAAAGCCCCGTATTTTACGGGGCTTTTTTTGATTCTGGTCATCAAGTTTTTATATAAGTCTTTCAGCTTCAATACAATTGACGCTTGAAAGGTGGCAAGGCATCCAATAATAAAGGCCCATAGCGACTCGCGACTATGCGCTTGTCAAGAATACTAATAACGCCCACATCCTCTTCCTTTCGTATTAAGCGCCCAGCCGCCTGTACTAAGCGTACGGAAGCCGCAGGCAAGGTGAGCTCCATAAAGGGGTTACGCCCCTGACTTTCCATCCATTCACTTGTCGCCGCTTGCAGTGGATCGTCTGGCACCGCGAATGGAATCTTAACGATCACTACATGGGTTAAATAATCCCCGGGTAAATCAATGCCTTCAGCAAAGCTCGCTAAACCAAAAATCACACCACCCTTACCTTCATCAATACGCGCTTGATGCTTGCGCACAATTTCGGCCTTAGGTAAAAAACCCTGTACCAATAGTTCATCTCGCCATTGAGGGTACAAAGCATCATTACAGGCTTTCATTTGTGCACGCGAGCTAAAAAGAACCAAGGTGCCTTCTTTAAGGTTTATATTATCTTGCAGCCAAGAATTAATTTCTTCCTGATAGCCCTCAGCTTTGGGGTCGTGCTTCAATTGCGGCACTCTAATCGTACCCAAATTAGGATAATCAAAAGGAGAAACAACCTGCTGGAAATTAGCCCACTTAGGCAACCCAGTTTCAATAGCCAATTGATTAAAGGTATTCAAAGCGGTCAACGTTGCCGAAGTAACCACTGCGCCATAACAGCGCCACCACAAACTCTTTCTCAACTGCTCTGCAACACGTATCGGCGATACGCATAATTGAATATCCCAGTCTTCGCCATACGGCGTTTTAGACATCCAGCGCGCATAAGGCGTGGCATCTGCCGCTTCTTCTGCCATAAGCCAGATCAAACCATCCCATAACATCTCAGAGCGAGAAAACAGTATGCCGATCGGCGCCTGGAAACTTTCAGCGACAGATCGTTCGAACTCGCCTTCCTCTTTTGCATCCAGGGATTTTTGCAAAGCTTCATTTAACTTATCTAAACACAAAAGCAACGGCTGCAATGGGGTTTTAAGATTTTGTAAAAGTGCTTTTAACTCATCAGGTATACGACCAAATTCAAAACGTAAGCGATCTTGCTCGCCAAGCATTTCTTGCACCATAGGCCAGATAAACGTTAACGCCTGTAAGCATTCGTTGATCTGATCTGGGGCCGATCGAATACTGTGCATCATTGAGTTGGGAATTCCACCTTGGCTCACTAGCTGCTCAATAGCTTTCTCTAGCTGCTTTAACCACTGGCGTTGCGCACGAATACCGATTTCAACTTTAAAATGATTTAACGCCTTATCCGCAAGGTGATGACCCTCATCAAATACATAAATGAGTTTCTCTGGCGGTGGTAATACCGCACCGCCTCCCAAAACCAAGTCTGACAGCACAAGGTCGTGGTTAGCGATAATAATATCTGCATTATCCAACTCCCCTCTGGCTTTATAAAAGGCACAATTTTGGAACTGCTCACAGCGACGATTAGAGCATTCACGGTGTGTTGCCGTTAAGTGCCGCCATTGAGCAGGTTCAATCTCATAACCCAGACGATCTTTATCACCATTCCAATCACCGCGACCATAAGAAGATAATAAATCTTCAAATAAAGCTTGATCAGCCGCTTCTGGGGCCTGATCAAACAAATCCACGGTTGAGAGCAACCCCGATATCTGCTGCAACGCCTTATCCAATTTAACCAGACACAAATATCGGCCTCGCCCCTTTGCTAGGGCGTATTTAAATGGAATACCTGAGTTTTTACGAAACGCCGGTATATCCTTATCAAGTATTTGCTCTTGCAAGGCAATGGTGGCCGTAGAGATTAATAACTTTTTCTCGGCAGCCATCGCCATCGGTAAGGTCGCAGTCAAATAAGCAAGAGTTTTCCCCGTACCAGTACCCGCTTCAACAACTGCAATGCCCGCGTCATTAGAACGCTCCTCTTTATCATCTTCAATAATTGCCCCTAAAGATTTAGCAATCTCGGCAATCATTACTCGCTGCCCCATGCGCGGGGTTAACTTCATTTTCTCAACCAGCTTTCGATAAAGAGCTTGGATTTCATCTTTTGATTTTTGCGATAACATGATTATTACTGACCCCAGCCACGGCTACGACTGACTACGAGAGACCAACCATTAACATCAACCACCATACCTTGATGGGTAATTTCTTTAACCTGCACACTGGCTGCGATGAAGCTACCTTCAATTAAACGCTCACCATTAACCACAATACTTCTGCGTTCCGGTTGCGTGCTATAAATATGACTGCTAATAGCCATCACCGGTAAATCGGCAAGAAGTTCAGAAGGCGCTTGCTCAATCGCGAGAGCCTCTTGGGGAAGTGAAGCTGGTTGCCTGCTGAGTTCTGGCTCGCCTTCGCTTTGAACTTCAGCCTTGCGTTCTTTAGTAACAGATGTGCTCGAGCTCACTTCTGAGACTAATTGTTTCTCCTGCGGTTCTCCGCCGGAAAATAATTTCAGTAAAATAAACACCAAAATAACCAATAAAAACCCATACACAGCATTAAGCACCCAACTTGCATTAGGCTTCTCTACTTCTTTCTTCTGAGCAACCCCCTCTACAAGCGCTTGCTCATTAGGTGATGAAGATTCGACTTGAATGGCTTGCTGGCGTTCTTGCTCAGATTTTTTCAACGCTTGTAATATATAAGACATTTATACTCCCTCATTCTGAGTGAGAGACTGCAAAGCCAATAAGGTCTTTAGACCAATCAACCTGTCTGTTTTTAATCCAACCTGTTGTTGAAAGGCGCCAATTTTCTCTGCCAATATGGGATCATAGAAAGTATTAAAGCCAAAGTTCTGCTGACCTGCTGGGGCAATAACCTGCCATTCAGCAGAAAAGTCCTCCAGCTGCGTTTGCTCTAACTGGCTTCGAACCCAAGCAATCAACTCATGAGATTCACCAGGCTTGAGCGCTTGCTCAAACCCTTTATCAAAACCTTGAACGGGTTGCCAAAGTATAAAACTCCTTATCGGAGTGGTCGTTAGCTGCTCAGCAGAAACTAACTGCCATTGCTCACCGTCGAAAACAGCCATTGGCATCTGCAGACGCCTTAAATCCTTTAATGGCCAGTCCAATGATAAGCAAGAAAACTCACTATTCATCTCAATCTGTTGGCAATTCTCAAGTTCGAATTGCTTAATATCTAAGCCATTGGCTTTGGCTAATTGCTGATATTGGTTATCAACCCATAATTTGGATATTTTGGAAAACGAAACCCCACGATCTTCAGACTGACTAATCCAACCAAAGCCAGCCACCAAAAGAGTCATTAAAATAACGCTGCTAGCCACATATTTCAGCAGAGAGTTTATTGAAACGGCTTCTTTGGTAGTTTGATCTCGTACAGGGAACTTTGTTTTTTCTCCCAGCACTTCAAAAACAGCCTGCTTTGCGATGCTCTTAGACACCTTCTGCTGATCTGTTGCATACGCCCCCAGAAGTGCTCTATCTGAAATACTATTAATTAATCTAGGAATGCCTTTAGCGGCCTGCCAGATATAACTTATCGCATCGTTATTGAATAACGATTGATCACAGCCTGCTTGCTGTAATCGGTGCTGCAAATAAGGTTTAAGTTGCTTTTGCTCCATCGCTTTTAAATGAAAACGTGCCGTAATACGCTGGTCTAACTGACGAATCGAGTGCTGAGCTAGTGTTTGCTGTAACTCGGGTTGGCCGACAAGAATTAATGTCAGCAGTTTATCTTTATGGGTTTCTAAATTGGTTAATAATCGAATTTGCTCCAATAACGGCGCAGGCATGCTTTGAGCTTCATCAATGATACAAATAACTTTGCGGCCAGAGGCATAACGTTCAATTAATGCCTGATACAAAGCATCAATTAACTGCTTATTACTTTGCATCAATTGACCATTTTCCAATGAACAAGGAACTTCCAATTCTTGGCAAATAGCTTGTAGCAACTCTGTGGCAGATAAGACAGGATTAAATATGTAGGCAATATCAACACTCGCAGGAGCTTGATCAATAAAGGCTCGACACAATGTGGTCTTTCCCATACCCACCTCACCCGTCAAACAAATTAAGCCGCCATGGCCCGTTAACGCATAATTAAGATGAGCCAACGCTTCATGATGTGCGGGGCTTAAATAGAGAAGTTCTGGATCTGGGGCGATAGAAAACGGTAAGCGATTTAAGCCAAAGTAATCTAAATACATGAGTTACCACTGCACTTGAATTACCAGTGCCAATTAACGCCCATATTGAGTTGAATATTACGCGCTTGAGAAAATTTGAGAGCATCCGCACCAAGTTGAAAATTAAAATACTCAGTTTGCCAAGAAGCTCCGATTAGACGTGGATAATACAAGAAAAATGCCAAACGCCCTAGACTTGTCTGCACTCCTTTTTCCAACCCTAGGCGATAATAGGCATCGTGACGCATCCCATGCAGACTAAGATCTAGCCCTGAATGTGTGAGCTGAGTCGTAAGCGTATAGGGTATCGACTCTGTGATTTTACCTTGCCCAGATTCCCCCGAGGCGGCTCCGGCAGCTTCACACCGTACTTGACTCCCTCCTCCAATATTAATACAGCCCTGAGTATAGGCTCCATTTTTCCACTCAAAGCGGTTAACCATATCTTTAAGCCTTAAAGATCCCCGCCACTGATCATAGGACAAAGCGATATTCATACTCAAACTAAAACCTAACCCCTTATCAACGTCCGCTTGATGATCGAGGATCTTATCATCGTCATAACGGTAATTAATCAACGCTGAAGCGGCAGTCGCATCGCCTTTCTCTGCAATCCCATCGATACGAGCAAATTGAAAGTGACCCGGCTGATAGAGCGCTAACTTCAATCCCGAAGCGACCCTTATACCCTCCAAGCCAATGCCTGACAGATTATAATCTGTGGAATTAAAAGCTACAGAGATACCAGGAGCCTCAAACTGCTTAATCACTAGATCGAGTTTTTTATCACTCTCAAGTTCAGCTCCTAACTCTAAAGCGCGATAATAATCAGACGTATCCTTGTCAAAATTCAGGTAATAATAGTGTCGATATTCGCGCTCTAACTGCATGCCGCCAATCAACTGCTCATTCAATTGAAGATCAATACCGTAACCCATTGACCACTCGGCATTAGCAAAAACGACTTCACCAGTTTGATAAGATCCATCCCAGCCCGAAACCATATCATTAATAGGAACAGATTCTGAAGTCGCGACGAGATCTACCCAGGAATATATTGATTGCTGGGCTTCAGATGAACTAGCAACTACTAATAGAAATATTAAATACCTAACCATTCTTATAATCATCCACAAACTTTCAACGCACTATAACTTATCAATTCGACCAAATAACAAAAACTATTGTGAAAAGTGTTCAAAGAATTAATTGAAAGCATAAAAAAACCCGACAAGTGCCGGGTTTCTTTTAAAATCACTCAAAGCTTGAGGATTCTACGCTCTTATTACTGAGCTTTATACTTCAAGCGGTAAGCGTGAAGTAGTGGTTCAGTATAGCCACTTGGCTGAGCCTTACCTTCAAAGATAAGATCGGTAGCTGCTTGGAAAGCGATACCGTCAAAACCTGGTGCCATAGCTGTGTAAGTTGGATCATTAGCATTTTGACCATCAACTACTGCGGCCATGCGCTTCAAGCTTTCTTCGATCTGCTCTTTCGTACAAATACCGTGCTCCCACCAGTTCGTTAGGTGCTGAGAAGAGATACGCAAGGTCGCGCGATCTTCCATCAAACCAACGTTATTGATGTCTGGCACTTTAGAACAACCCACACCCGCATCAACCCAGCGTACAACATAACCCAATAGGCCCTGACAGTTGTTATCAACTTCTGTCTGAATCTGCTCAGCAGTCAAAGCGGCTTTCTGCGCATCGTCCATTAGAGGAATGGTTAAGATATCGTCTACAGATGCGTGAGTACGAGACTTAAGACCTTCTTGAACCGCAAATACATCTACCTGATGGTAGTGCATAGCGTGCAAAGTTGCTGCTGTTGGTGATGGAACCCATGCGGTGTTTGCGCCAGACTTAGGATGAGCGATTTTCTGCTCCATCATCTGACCCATTTCATCCGGGATAGGCCACATGCCTTTACCGATTTGAGCGCGACCAGACAGGCTAGTTTCTAGACCAGTGTCTACGTTCCAATCTTCGTAAGCGCCAATCCAAGTTTGCTGCTTCATCACAGTCTTAGGTACAAAAGCACCGGCTAACATAGACGTGTGCAGCTCATCACCAGTACGGTCTAAGAAACCTGTATTGATGAATACAACACGATCCGCGGCAGCGCGGATACATTCTTTCAAGTTAACCGTAGTACGACGTTCTTCATCCATAATACCCATTTTAACGGTAAAACGAGGAAGACCTAATGCATCTTCAACCGCTGCAAAGATGTCATTTGCAAACGCCACTTCTTCTGGGCCGTGCATTTTAGGCTTAACAATGTTTACAGAACCTGTAGTCGAGTTCTGGAACGGTGCATTACCCTTAAGGTCGTGCATCGCAATCATCACTGTCATCATAGCGTCCATGATGCCTTCAGGTACTTCAGCACCGTCAGCCAATAGGATCGCTGGGTTAGTCATCAAGTGACCTACGTTACGTACGAACAACATAGAACGGCCTTTCACAGAGAAAGTCTCGCCATTCAAGCCAGTGTATTCGCGATCTGGGTTCATCTTACGAGTGAAAGAGCTAGCGCCCTTCTTCACTTCAACAGCAAGATCACCTTTCATAAGGCCTAACCAGTTGCCATAAGCAACCACTTTATCTTCACCATCAACACAGGCAACCGAGTCTTCACAATCCATAATGGTTGTAAGCGCTGATTCCATCGCGATGTCTTTCATGCCAGCGGCATCGGTAGAGCCGATTGGGCTAGAAGCATCAAATTGAAGCTCAAAACGAAGGCCGTTGTTCTTCAAAAGAATACCAGTAGGAGCGGCTGCATCGCCTACAAAACCTTGAAGCTTATCAGCGTCTTTAAGACCTACTGTAGAACCGTCTTTTAATGTTACCGCAAGTGCACCATCAACAATTGCGTACTTTGTGCTGTCCGCGTGATCGCCAGATGCCAAAGGTGCAGAATCGTTTAAGAAGTTGCGAGCATAAGCAATAACTTTATCGCCACGAACCTGGTTATAACCTGGGCCTTTAGTCGCGCCATCTTCTTCAGAGATCGCTTTAGTACCATAAAGAGCATCGTACAAAGAACCCCAACGTGCGTTGGAAGCGTT
>CAJVZR010000127.1 GCA_913019965.1 uncultured Oleispira sp. | reverse complement strand
CTTTTTCTTCGGTGATTCCCCAAAGATCCGAAGCCTAGCCCGATTGATCCCCCAATTATCAATCGGGCTCTTTTTTGTCTGGAATTTAATAATTTGTTGAAATAGGAAAACGTTATAAAATTACGATACCTGTAGCGATACTCGTATATGTACAAGATCCTTCTCTATAACCTTGAGCGTATTCATAGCTTCCATTAACCGCCATTGTGACTTCACCTGTTACAAAGTCAGTTAATACAGATAACCCCGCCTGCCCTGAAAGATTCATACCCACTTCTGATACTAACTGCTTGATAATTAAAGAGTGTGAATGATTATCTACAGAATTTAATGACCTTCTATCTTCGCGTGCGATGTCATCGATATAAGCTTCCGACCAGTTTATGATGTCAAAACTTGAGTAGTTGTAAATTCGATCACTTTTTATATAACCATTCTCCGTACATTTATGTGCATCAATAGTGTCAAAACTAATTAAGTATTCACCCGTAGATAAGCCAACTGAAGAGCGATTTGCTTCAACGATTTCCAACTGGAATTCTCCACTACCTTCCTTTGATGCCACCTCTACAGTATAAGTTTCTCCGATTGTTGTATCGACAACAATAAGCTCACTCGAGCCTTCAAGCTCGCTATTTAAACTTTTATTATTACCGTAAATTGATAAATCTAAGTTTTGAGTCTCAGAAGATAAAACGAAAGCAACTTGCTTATTTTCATCTAAAGTAAAGCTGAATTGAACACTACTGTGCTCTAGAATATTACCGACATAATTTGTATTTAAATTAGCGCTATCACCTTCAGAAATTTCAGAATTAGTGAGGATTGGCTGATCTTCGATGCCTTTTAAGCCTGATGAAAAGTCGGTAATTACAGTAGGGGGTTCGTCACCAGACTCCCCACCACAAGCGATTAAGCAAGCAGTTAATACAGATATTAAACATCCATTGTTCATACAAATTATTCCCTTAATATATGTCGCCGCCATAATACATATATTTCAGAGCGATGACATATCGCTAAAACATATAATTATAAATAACGGGAAAAAGCGCCTCAAATCCGTAGCCACCTGCTTTAGACAAAAAAAAGCCCTTACTACGCAAAGCAGTAAAGGCTAATTTTCAACGAGTTGGGTCAAATATTAAGCAGGCGGTTCATTACCTTCAATAAACTGCTCGCCGTCATCATCGCCCTCTTCAAACTCAGTATTGTCCATAAACCATTTGGTCAGATGCTTACGCAATTCTTTAACGCCATCACCTTTCAGTGATGAAAACATCTGAACGGTGGCTAAATCGCCCATATTGGCAACGGCTTTACGCACTTGCAGCATGGTCGCAGACGCTGGGCCGCGCTTTAGCTTGTCGGCTTTGGTCAGTAAAATATGCAATGGCATATTTGATTCATGCGCCCAATCGACCATTGTTTGGTCAAATTCGGTCATTGGGTGACGAATATCCATCACTAAAACCAAGCCGCGTAGACAATCTCGCTTGTCTAAATACGCGCCTAACTGCTTTTGCCACTCGATTTTGATCGCTTTAGGTACTTTCGCGAAGCCATAACCAGGCAAATCCACTAGGCGATACGGTGTATCATCGACTTGGAAAAAATTAATTAGCTGCGTTCGACCCGGTGTTTTACTGGTTCGAGCTAGTTTAGTTTGCTCAGTTAAAGCGTTCAGAGCACTCGATTTACCAGCGTTTGAGCGGCCTGCAAAGGCGATCTCGACACCGTCCCATTGGGGGCACTGAGTGAACTTTGCGGCGCTTTGCATGAACCGAGTCTTGGTATAAATCAATGTTTGTGCATTTAACATAAGGTAAACGTAATGACCGTTAGGAAATTAATGGTATATAATCAGCGGCTTTTGTAATCCGGCAATGAATTGTATCATAGTCGGGTGTTTCAACGCCGTGCATTTTTAATTAGCTCCCAAAGAGGATTCTCTTATGAAAAAAATCGCGTTTCTTGCAACTTTAGTTGCAGCGACTAGCTTTAATGCCAACGCTTTTGATGTTGACGCAAAATATAAACAAACTTGTAGCATATGCCACGGCATGGGTGTTGCTGGTGCTCCTAAAGCTTTTGATAAAGCCGCCTGGGCTCCTCGTATGGCAACCGGTATGGACGCTATGGTTGCTTCTGCAACTAATGGTAAAGGCGCTATGCCACCAAAAGGCTTGTGTAATGACTGTACTCCTGATCAGTACAAAGCATTAATCGAGCACATGGCTGCAAGCAAATAATTAAATTTTTATAATAACTGGACCTGACGATGAAAAAACTACTGATTAGCTTAATTGCTTCCGTTGCCCTTATGTCTGCTGCTCAAGCAGGCGATGCGGTTGCAGGAAAAGCCAAAGCGGCCACTTGTGGTGCCTGCCACGGCGCTGACGGTAATAGCTTAGCCCCTAACTTCCCTAAAATCGCGGCTCAAGGTGAGCGTTATTTAGTGAAGCAAATCACCGATATTAAAAATGGTGTCCGTCAGGTTCCAGAGATGACTGGTTTTGTTTCTGCTTTAACTGAAACTGATATTGCTGACATTGCGGCTTTCTACGCAAGCCAAAGTACTGCTAGCGGTGCTGCTGATCCTGCGCTTGTTGAAGCCGGTAAGCGCATTTTCTTAGGTGGTAATGAAGCAACAGGCGTTCCTGCTTGTATCGCTTGTCACGGTGCAGGTGGTAAAGGCATGGGAGCTGCTGGCTTCCCTCGTGTTGCGGGTCAACATGCTGCCTATACTGAGAAGCAGTTGAAAGATTTCTACAATGCTAAGCGTTCTAACGATGCTAGCAGTGTTATGCGTGATATTGCTTCTCGCATGCACATGGATGAAATCAAAGCAGTTTCTAGCTACATCCAAGGTTTGAAATAACCTAAAGCGCTTATGATGTCTTGAATGTCATAGAGTGTAAAAAAGCGGCTTCGGCCGCTTTTTTTTGATCTGTATTCCTACCTAAGGTGGAACCTTTATGCCACAATCGCTATCAATAAAGGTTAATAATAAATTTAAAACTGTTTTGGAGTTACCCCATGTTAGGACGTATTGTCGCCAGCGCGGCCATTCTTTTCGCCAGCTTTAGCAGTCTTGCTGGAGATGGTCACAATCATCAAGAAGCCCCAATTGCTGACATGAGCAAAGCGTATAAGCTGATTGAACAGCCTCAGGCGGTTCCAGCTAATGGCAAGATTCATGTTGAAGAGTTATTTTGGTATGGCTGTGGTCACTGTTTTTCTCTAGAAGAACATGTAAATAGCTGGTCAGCTAAACTGCCAAGCGATGTTGAATTTAGCCGTGTTCCTGCCATGTTTGGTAAGTCTTGGGTTGTTCATGCACAGATGTATTATGTGGGTGAAGTCTTGGGCATCACAGAGAAATCACACGGTGATATCTTCAATGCTATTCATATCAACGGCAAGCGCCTGCAGCGTAAGTCTGAGCAGCAAGAATTTTTCGCCGCTTATGGTGTGAGTGAAGAAGACTTCAATAAAGCATATAGCTCTTTCACGGTTAAAAGCCGCCTTCAGCAAGGTGACAAGCGTATTCGTGCTTATCGCGTAAGTGGTGTTCCAGCGATCGTTGTTAACGGTAAATACCTTGTAGACGCGTCTTCAGCCGGCGGCCAGAAGAATATGTTCAAGGTAGTTAACTACCTAATTGAACAAGAACGTCACAAGTAGTCTTGTTAGAGGCGCCAATTTTAAGGTGCCTCTTTAGGATGTCAGCATGGTCAATCATAGACTGAGCTTATCCGAATTTCTCAAAGCCTTGCCGCCTTATGGCAAGGCTGCGAACCAGCTCAACCTCATTAGTTTCAACATCCAAGTCGGTATCCAAACCGCCGGTTATCACCATTACCTAACCCGTAGTTGGCAGCATTTATGGCCGCACAAGCAGCGCACCCCCACCTTAGATAGAATCGCCGATATTCTGCAGCATTTCGATATTGCCGCATTGCAAGAAGCCGATGGCGGCAGCTGGCGCAGTGGTTTTATCAATCAAGTCGAGCACTTGGCTACCAAGGCTCAATTTCCTCACTGGTACCAACAGACCAACCGCGATATAAAACCCATCGCGAAACACAGCAATGGTTTATTAAGCCGGGTCGCACCTAGTCAGGTTGAATATCACAAGCTGCCAGGTTTATTACCCGGCCGTGGGGCCATGGTGATGAAGATCGGTTTGCAAGAGCCGCTTTTCGTCATTGTTTTACACCTAGCGCTCGGTACGAAAACTCAGGCTGCTCAATTGGGCTACATTCAAAACCTCACCCACGATGCCAAGCATGTGGTGATTATGGGCGACCTTAACAATCACGCCGACCACCTGCTGACCAATACACCGCTTGCGCATATTAACTTTCATTCTGTAGACCCCTTATTGCATACTTTCCCGAGCTGGCAACCACAGCGTGGACTCGACCATATTCTGGTCAGCGATAGCCTAGCCATTAACAAGGTAGCCGTTTTAGATACCCCCATTTCAGATCACTTACCCATTGCCATGCAGATTGAATTACCCAGTGGCATCCTGCTTCCTGATTAATTTCGTCACGATTTCTTATATCTAAGCAGCGCTTTGCTTATATTTTTCTATACTCAAAGGTATTAACTTTTAGCTCGGTATGAATCCTATGTCGCAAGATGGCGATAATTCAGAAAAAAGCATTAATAAGTGGCGCAATAAATACCTAGACCTCATCGAGAAACATGAGCAACTAGAGCAGGGCAGTGAACAAAAGCAAGATCAGCTTCGCCGTGCGTTGGTTATGGTATCGCTATTGGCCGAAGGTCAGTCTAAAAGCATTGATGCGCCATTAGCCAAGCTAAGAGAAACGATTAAACCTCAAGCAGGAGGTCGTGGTTTAGAAGCCAGCCTGCAAACGTTACAAGTCGAAGTGAACCGTTTTGAGCAAAAATGGCAGCTACAAGCCAATGAAATTTTATTGAGTTTAGAAAAAGCCGCGCAAAATTTACTACGCCTGCCTTGCTCTAGTGATGAAAAGGGCCGTATTAAAAAAATCATCAACAAATCAGAAGAACATCTAAAGCAATGGTCTGGGTACAGTAAGCAATTAAAAGCTTGGGCTGAATTAATCTCAGATATCACGGTAGAACAAGAAGTAGAAGTGAGTACCGAAGAAGAGAGCCCTAGTTTTTTCAGCCGCTTATTTCAACGCAAGCCTGAAGTAAGTGCTGAACAAATTCCACCACAAAACACTGAAACGGTTTCAGCGCTAGAGACCATAGAACCGATTGAAGTCATTGAGGACTCAAAGCCTGGTTACGACCATATAGAACAAGAAATAAGTACCATGTTAACGCGCTTATTACGCCAATTGGTTATTCCTCACCGTTACCATCACAGATTAGATACTCTTAAAAAGAAGCTAACGACTAAACTCAACTGGTACGAGCTTGTGCCTCTTTTAGAGCAAGTGGCGAACTTGGTGATTGATGCTCTGGGTGATGGCCAAGAAGAATTCGAACAGTTTTTACAAGGGCTGGATCAACGCTTAGAAACCATTCAACAATTGGTCAATGGCGCTAGCCAAGGGCAAGTCGACCGTAGCCAAGCCCGAGCGGTATTTGAAGGTATGCTTGAAGGGCAGGTTGATGAGATTCGCTCTGTGGTTAACAGTCAAAATGATTTAGGAGAGTTAGGCCAAAGCATTAGCCAGCATCTAGGGCTAATTGTTCAGGCCATGCATGCTTTTAGCTCTGAAGAGAATGGCCGTGAAGCTCAACTCACTCAACAACTATCCGATATGCAGTCCAAGCTGGATGAAATGGAAAAGTTAGCGGAAGTTGCTCAACATGCTATTGAAGAACAGCGCAAGAAGGCCATGCACGATGCGCTAACAGGGCTACCTAACCGTGAGTCGTACCAACAGCGCTTTGAGCAAGAGATTAAACGCATAGAGCGTTATGGTGGTTCATTATCTCTGATGGTTTGCGATATTGATTTTTTCAAACGCATTAACGATACCTACGGTCATCTCGCTGGAGATAAAGTACTGAAAATCATTGCTAAGTCGCTGCAAAGGAATTTGAGGGACAGTGATTTTATCGCCCGCTTCGGTGGTGAAGAGTTTGTGGCCTTGATGCCTGAAACCGCGGCCAAAGAAGCTAAAGTCGTCGCGGAAAAGCTGCGCAGAAAAGTCGAAGAGAGTCCGTTTAATTTTAAAAAAGAGCCAGTGCAAATCACGATTTCGTTTGGCATTACTCAATTTGCAAAAGGCGAAAGCTTAGAGGACGTATTCCAACGTGCCGATAAAGCGCTTTACCAAGCAAAAGATAAAGGCCGTAATCAAGTTCAGCTGGGATAAAGCTAAATGAATACAGCTAAAGCAATAAAGCTTAAGGAAAACGTCTTTTCTTAATATAGGTCAACCCCCCCCAAGACCCGCTCGCCTAAAATCATTCTATTAATCGACTTGAGTAGGATGTGTAATGACTTCAATTCCTGTGTATATGACTGCCAAACATAGAGAGTGCGATGACCTCTTTACCGAGGCGGAGTCAGCCGTCGCTGATAACAACTGGCCTCTTGCACTAACCCATTGGCAAGGCTTCAGCCTAGAGCTCGCGACCCATTTTGAACAAGAGGAAGAAGTCCTCTTTCCCCAGTTCGAACAAGCAACCGGCATAACTGGTGGCCCAACTCAAGTGATGCGCATGGAGCATCAACAAATGCGCGCTCTCGTTCAGGATTTGAATCACGCCATGAGTCAGCAAGATAAAGACACTTATCTGGGCCTATCAGAAACTTTAATGGTGATGATGCAGCAACATAATATGAAAGAAGAGATGATGCTCTACCCAATGATTGAACAGAATCTGAGCCAAGGTGAGCAGTTGGTTGAAGATTTTAAAGCGGCCAGTGTCTCAGCATAATACCCATGCAATTAATTCAGATCGATGTTCGGGAGCTAGCCCCACCAGAACCGATGACGGCTATTTTGCACGCTTTGGCTTCACTCTCGGCCAATCAATGCTTGCTTGTGCATCATAGTCGCGAGCCATTCCCACTGTATGAAAAGCTTCTGGCCTCTGACTGGCGCTATCATTGTGAGACCAATAGCAAGGGTGAAATACAGCTCACTATTTTCCGCCCGCACTTACAGGAAGCGTTTGATCACCTTCGACAACAGGGCCTGAGTGAATGAATTTAGCAGGCTTATCATTTAATGCATTACCCTCGATTGATTTACCTTTTCGTTATTTCATCACCGCACCGGTGTTTATGTTCGCCTGCGCGGCCTTGGTATTTTACTCTGGTGACATACTCTGGGTAAGTCGTTGGCATCCTCATATGCTGGCCTTAACTCATGGCTTCACCCTAGGTTTTTTGACCATGGTTATGATGGGAGCGTTGCTGCAGCTTCTGCCAGTCATCGGCGGCATTGGTTTGCCATTTGCTCGCCAAGTTGCCAGCTTCAGCCATGCTTTTTTAATCATCGGCACCGTGTTTTTAATGCTTGGATTTATCCTTAATAAAGACTGGATATTTGCTATCGCCTTAATCGCTTTAGTATTGAGTATCGGAGTCTACCTTGCAGCATTAGCCTGGATTTTAAAAAAGAAGCTGAGTCAGGGGGATTCGATTATCGGCTTTCGCTTGGCGGTTATTTCCTTGTTCATCGCCTTGTTGCTTGGCTTTGCATTAATCAGCCGCAACCTAGGAATAAATACTTATCTGCTCAGCTTAGACTTACCCTTAGACCTCTCCTTAGATATGCCCTTAATTCCGACGGGGGAGGTGCTTACTAATATCCATGGGCTTTGGGGGTTAATCGGTTGGGCCGGACTATTAATTATTGCCGTTAGCTTCCAAGTAATCCCAATGTTTCACGTAGCGCCCAGCTTTCCCCAAATAATCAGACGCTATCTCATTCCGATTATTTTTACTTTACTCATAGTATTTATCTTTTTACCTAGCCTCGCTCTCCCCCTGTTAATGATCAGCCAAGGGATC
>CAJVZR010000126.1 GCA_913019965.1 uncultured Oleispira sp. | reverse complement strand
GCAGATGCAAAGATAATAAAACCAAGAATGGCTAGTAAAAATGAACCGATGAAGGGTTTAACATAGGTCAGTAAGCGCCCATACAGGCGCCTTACTGATACTTTCTCAGACATGCTTTTATTCCGCGTTTACTTGACGAGTAGTGATACTTAGATTTACAAAACCAGATTGTCCGGCCGCATCCATCGCACGCACAACCGCTTGATGAGGTGTATTGGCGTCTGCCGTAATCGTTACCGGTAAACCTTTCTCGCCGTTTGCCGCTTTGACCAACCCACGCTTTAAAGTGTCTAACTGATTATTTACCAAGCTTTTATCATTAATTGAATAACTGCCTGCAGCGGTAATAATAATCTCTAATCGATTAGTCGCTACCGGTTGCTGCTCTGCGCTAGCTTCCGGTAGATCAATACTTAAATGATTCTCTTTAGTGAAGGTTGTTGAGACCATAAAGAAAATCAAAAGCAAGAATACGACGTCAATCAAAGGAGTTAGGTTTACTTCCACCATTTCTTTATTTTGACGTTTAAAATTCACGATTAAACTCCAACCGGCTGCTTGCTCTCAGGAGCATCGGCAACTTCACGTTCACCGTGCAGCACATCCACTAACTTTAGTGATTCCTGTTCCATGAAAACAACGACTTCATCAACGCGACGCTGTAGCATGCGATGACAAATCAATGCTGGAATTGCAATTGCAAGACCACCCGCAGTCGTCACAAGCGCTTCGGAGATACCGCCCGCTAACATGCCTGCTTGGCCAGTCCCGGCCAGCATGATCTCAGAAAAAACTTTAATCATGCCAATAACGGTGCCTAATAAGCCCATCAAAGGCGCAACGGCCGCAATGGTGCCCAATGCATTCAGGTATCGCTCCATCTCATGAATTTCATGGCTGGCGACTTCTTGAATACTTTCTTTCATAATTTCACGGCCATGCTTTGAATTCATTAATCCAGAAGCCAGTACACGACCCAAAGGTGAATTTTCACGCAACTCTTTAATACGAGCCGCATCAAGCTGGTTGTTTTTCATCCAACCCCAAACCTGACCTAAAAGGTTCGCAGGAGCAATTTGACTGGTACGCAATGTCCAAAAACGCTCACCGGCAATTGCCGCCGCCAATACTGAACAAATGATGATCGGAATCATCATCCAACCGCCACTCTGGATGATCTCAAACACAGGCAAATCTCCTAACAACTTGAACTTTTTATGATTTATGGCCGCTACTTTAGCACATGCAACAACTACAGCTCCATACTCAGATGTAATTCAATACGTAGACCCAATCACATTTGCCGCCAGATTGGTGGATTTTCTTTACGCCACTCTATAATAGAAGCTTGATTACTCCACCGAACCTCTATTGCTCCTGAGCTCGCTGAATTGAATATCGGTATCCCTAAGCGTTGATATCTAGCAACAACATCCGGATGTGGGTGATTAAATCGATTTTTGAAGCCACTTGAAACTACTGCCACACTAGGGTCAACTTGGGTTATAAAAGCCTCTGTCGAACTAGTACTACTGCCATGATGGGGAACTATCAAAATATCGGATTTTAATTCACTGCCAAATAGATCAACTAGCCTTCTCTCCACTCGCTTCTCTATATCTCCAGGAATTAATATAAGCTTACCCTCCATTTCTATTTGAACTACGCAAGATAAATTATTATCAGTCGCCTTTAACAGCGCGGCATCAAATACTCGCCAACGCATGCCCGCCTCACCTACCCACTGATTATCTAATCCATGACAATCTTTATGCTTGGCTATCTCTGGCTGCCCAGCATAAGCAGTCACAACGTCAACCTTCCGTCTCAAGCCTTCTTCTCCGCCAGCATGGTCATTATCAGAATGGCTCACAAATAAAAGATCCAATGTGTTATTCGTAAGCGCTAAAATATTCTTAGAGACAACCGCCTCACCTAGACTAAATCCTGAACGATATTTAGCACCCGTATCGTATAGCCAAGAAAAATCACCCTCCTCTTTATTCTGTTGCACTCCCAGCACCGAGAGACCTTGACCCACATCCAATATCAATAATCGGCTTTGATTATTTTCAGTTGGAAGGAAAAACACAACGACCAGCACAATAAGACTCAATCGACGAAACGGAAAACCCTTAAATAACAAACTAACCAATACCAAAGGCAGTAAACATATCAACCACATTCCACTGGGTTTATGGACCATTAACGATGATTGCTGGGCCATTTGCTGAATGAACAACAACCCCCACTCAAGCAAAAGATTCAAAACTTCAACAGGCCAACCAAGAGGAAATATTAAACTGAGAATCGACAATGGCAGAATGAGCAATCCCAACAACGGAATTGCAATTATATTGGCGAGCAAAGAAAGCAGCGAGGTTGACTGCTGAAATATCCAAAGTAGAGGCATTAAAGCAATAAATACAATCCACTGAGGCTTTATTAGCAATTCAAACCGAGAGCCTAGTGCATTTTTATTTTGTTTCGCCTGACCTGAAAATCCTAGCAATAAAGCACCCACTGCGACAAAGGAAAACCAAAAGCCAACAAATAAAGAAGACAGCGGATTAATTAGCAGTATAAGACAAGCTACCCATAACCAAGTATCAAATAATGACCAGTGCGCTTTGTAGTAGCTCACCAATACAGCCACCATAAACATTAAGCTCGCCCGCTGAACAGCAAGGCCGACTCCCGCCATAAAACTATACATTAGACAGGCCGACAGTAAGATCACGGGGGTTAAACGTAAAACATAAGAAAGTACAGGAGTATGTGCAAACATCTCAATTCGCACTAATAGTCTCAGCGCTAGTGATATAATCATCACAATAAAGCCAACATGCAGACCACTAACAACCAATAAATGAATCGTGCCGGTCATTTGAAGATCTCGCCAAACAGATCGATCTAAATAATTGGCCTCTCCAAAGAGCAGCGCCGGAACTATTTGCCCCGCCAGTCCCGACAGTTGAACTGCACGCTCAATTCCTAACTGCCTAAATGCCGCTATATTTGTCGTAAGAGAGTTGTCATTGCTAATTACCTGATAAGACAATAAATAACCTGTCGCATCCAGCCCCCGACTAAGCTGCCAGGCCTCATAATCAAAACCATGAGGATTTAAAAAAGTATAAGGTGCCCGTAGCTTTGCCTTGAATTTAATTTCCTGACCACAGCCAATCGGCTTATTTATTGTCTTTGCTTTCCTATCATTGAGGTAATGACTTAATTCCAAATTTTCTAATGCAGGTACTTCATTTAATTGAACAGACTTTAATTGCGCCAGATTTGATGGCTTATTTTTAACCTGTGCGGAGTCGATGGAGATTACTTTCACCCTCAACTTTTCGACTTCTGAGCTGGAGGCATCACAGGCTAGAGTGACTCCTACCCCCTCGACAAAGACCCCACTATATTGCGCAGGCAAACGACTCTGTAATCGCGACTCTAACCCTACCAGTACAAAAACATGCACAAATAAAGTTGTGGTGACTATGATTAACCATGATTTAAAACCTTGTTGAAAAATCCAATGCAGCACTGGCCATACAACCAATATCTCAGGTTGAGATTGGAAGTGAATGGATACGATAAGCGCTATAATTGAACTAACTAAGCACAGCCTCATTGCTACCTCTGCGGTAAATAGGCATAATCCAGCCCATAATCAGCATGGCAGATATGGCTGAAACCACAAAAGAATCGATAAAATGCCAAAGAAAAAGCTACAAAAACTATTTCCGACACCGGAGCAAGTACGCCAGAACAAATCCCTTGCGTTCCTAGCACCACTGATGGGCAAACCAAACCTCTGGCATCTAAACCGCCGCTCTGTTGCTCAAGCCTTTTTTATCGGTATATTCTGCGCCTTTATACCCATGCCTTTTCAAATGGCATTAGCTGCTATTCTCGCTTTTTACTTCAATTCAAACTTACCTATATCCGTAGGGCTCGTTTGGTTAAGCAACCCGATCACCATGCCGCCTATGTTCTATGCGACATACAGCTTTGGTGCTTATATTCTGGACATACCTGCCAGAGAATTTAATAGTGATATGAGCTTAGATTCTTTATTCGCTCAATTAAACGAAATATGGCTTCCTCTATACCTAGGATCATTACTTGCGGGTTTAATTTTTGCTTGCTTAGGCTATGTTGGCATGAGAATTTTGTGGCGCATGCACGTGATTTCCCACTGGCAGAAACGTAAAGCAGAGCGCCTTGCTCGCCAGAAAGATCGCTAATACATTAATAAGCGGCAATAAAAAAGAGAGCGTATAGCTCCCTTTTTTATTTCATTTTCTTCTCAATCAAGCTCAATCAAGGTTCGATCCGATAACTTATAACGGCGATTAGCCCTGCCCGCCAATGCTTCATCATGGGTCACAATAACAAAGGCCATGCCTACGGTATCCGCCAAATCCAATAACACGTCTTCAACCTGCTGTGCAGTTTGCTGATCTAAATTCCCCGTAGGCTCATCCAGTAATACAACCTTCGGTTTACCAACTAAAGCTCGAGCAATTGCTACTCGCTGACGCTCACCACCCGATAACTCTGCGGGCTTATGCTCAGCGCGATCCTTTAAACCTACCTGAGTTAAACAAGCCAAAGCCGATTGCCTTGCTAACTTAGACTTTTCACCACGAATCAATAACGGCATCATCACATTTTCTAGAGCACTGAACTCAGGAAGCAAATGATGAAACTGGTAAACAAAACCCAAATCACGATTTCGTAGCTGAGTACGCTCTATCTCTGGCAAGCCATGAATAAGGTGCCCTGCAAGATTAACCTCCCCCGAATCAATGGCATCAAGACCACCTAGAGCGTTGAGCAAAGTACTTTTACCTGAGCCCGAAGCACCAATAATAGAAATGGTTTCGCCACTCATAACCTGTAAATTCACATTGGCCCAAACAACAACTTCATCAGGCCCAGTACGATACGTTTTACTTAAATTCTCAGCATTTAAAATTACATCATTCATAACGTAATGCCTCCGCGGGTTGAATTCTAGATGCCCGTACGGCGGGGTAAATCGTCGCTAAAAAGCTTAATAATAATGCACTTGAAGTAATCACAGCAACATCCGACCACAAAAGCTGGGAAGGTAAATAACTAATAAAGTACACATCGCCACTAAGAAACTGCATGCCAGATATTTTTTCTATCCAAGCAATAATATCCGAGATGGTTAACGCAGAAATAATCCCTAGCACAGTTCCTAATGCAACCCCGACAACACCAATAGCCAGACCTTGCACCATGAAGATTTGCAATATTGTTTGCGGCGTCGCTCCCATCGTTCTTAAAATTGCGATATCCGCTTGCTTATCCGTCACGACCATTACGAGAGTCGAAATAATATTAAAAGCCGCCACAGCAACAATGATTAATAACAACAGACCTATCATTGTTTTTTCCATTTTAATCGCTTGGAATAAATTGCCATGAGTGCGCGTCCAATCACTGCCTGAATAAACACCCTCTACCTGACTTACCAATTTCCAAACCAATTTAGGCGCTGTAAATAAATCTTCTGTCTTAATTCTTAAAGATTGTGCTTCCCCCGCCAATCGAGCCAGCTTACGAGCATCCTCGATATGAATAACGGCAAGGTTCGCATCCAACTCTGCCCCCACGGAGAATACCCCCGTAACGGTTAGACGCTTAATTCTGGGCAAGATACCTGCTGGTGATAACGTCGCTTCCGGTAACATCAAGGTGACCTTATCGCCGATGACCAAATTCATTCTACGAGCCAGAATTTCCCCCATAACAACATTAAAGCCACCCGAGGTTAAAGAGGATAACTCACCATCAACTAGGTGATTGGGCAAGATCGAAACTCGCTCTTCAGCAATCGGGTCTATGCCCGTCACCATCGCGCCCTGAACACGCCCTTGATAAGCCATCATGCCCTGCAATCGAGTCAACGGCGCGGCCGCAACAACACCTGGGTATTGTTCAACTTCTTTTGCCAATGAGCGCCAATCTTGAACACCACCGCGCTCATAGATAATACCGTGAGGAATCATACCTAGAATGCGCTCACGTAATTCACGGTCAAAACCGTTCATTACCGACAAGACTAAAATGAGTACTGCGACACCTAAGGTCATACCGACCATAGAAGAAGCTGAAATAAAGGAAATAAAATGATTTCGACGTTTCGCTGCTAAATAGCGGAAGCCGATTAATAGGGGTAATGATTTTTTCATGGGCGGATTAAAACACAGCTACTTTAGAAGCGCTATCGCAGTTAACCACGGATTTTCTTGATTTTTGTTATAAAAAAATTGATCCTATAAATAGAACCCTGTTATTTCACTGTACAGGTGTCAAGTTGACGTAAACTGCCTTGCTTCTTACCTCCTCTTGGCTAGGATAAAAATAATGACTAAACGCCTTCTAGGTATGGAAATATTATGAGAATCAGCACAATCTTATTATTGCTCGCCAGTTCTTTAACTTGGGCTGAAATTAGCTCTCTGACTTCCGAAGAACTAACCGATACCTATATAAAGGATACAACTGTTATTGTTCGCCAACAAAAACAAGAAGCACAGAACACTGCAATTCCAGTAAAGCTGAAAGTCACTCCTCTAGAGCAAGCGACTCAGGTTCTTCCTCAAGATCAGACCCATAAAGTATCTTCCATCAGCAATGAATTAAGCACATATGACGATCTGAATAATTTACTTGCTCTGGACAATGACATTCTAGCCCCATTGCCGGTCTCCACTACTGAATTTTTAAAAGCCCCCGCCTCTGAAGATGCTATTCAAGCAATCAGAAACAGTTATGGCGAAGCTCAAGGAGTTATAGAGGGTAAACCTATTGATTTAACGAGCCTCCCATTTTTAACTAATCTAAGACCGTCTGATATATCAGTACCAACTGACGATTACCATATTACAGAGAACTCCTTCACTATAAACATTCCTAACCTAGGTAATTTCAACTCTCAGCAGATTCAAAGCCCAAATGGGGAAATTGAGGTAAACGTTACCCCTTCGCAAATTCAATACACCATAAACCTGCCAAAATAAGAGCTACCAATCAATTTTTAATGCATCAAAATCGGCCAATGGATTGGCCTAACACAACACTTTATCGTTTTCCTCTTTAATTTCAACAACTTACAAAAATTTCAACTTTCCTATTAATTTCGTAAAGATATGCTACACCTGTAGATATCTGTCTATAAATGGCGCATAATCATCCAACAATAAGAAAAAATGAAGTTGGAATTGCCCATGCAGTTTTCTACATTCGAACCAAACAGTCTAAAGCAAGCCCCATGCATCCAAATGATTGGACGCTACAAGCTTGAATTCCAATTTTTCTCTCAGCCAGAAAATAGGGATAAAACACCCGTCGTCTTTTTAGGTGGCGCGTTTCAGAGTTTTACTTCGTTTAAATCGGAAGTTGAGCTCGTCTATCAAACTCATCCGGTAATTCTGCTTGATCTGCCCTCTCAAGGAAGTAATGATCAACTTGCCCCAGAATTGGATTTGAAGGATTTCTCATCATTACTAAAAGGCTTTTTTGAAGCCCAAGGTATCGAAGAAGTCATCATGGTAGGCATCAGCTATGGCTCCGCCATGGCGACCTTGTTTGCTTCTGAACACCCCAAATTTGTACAACGCTTACTCGCTTCAGGCATTACTTGCTTCCGTCGCGATACGCTTGTTTTATTATTAGAAGATTCATTGAACTTACTTGCCCAAGGTGAATTAAAAGCCTTTGCTGCAACCGCTGTTTCAAATCTAATAAATCATAACCGTATGCAAGAAACTGAAGTCGGAAAAACGTATCGTCGTCTTCTATATCGCCAAGTTGCTCGCCTAAATGAAAATGAGCAGCTGCGTTATGCGCAAAATACTCAACGCCTATTACGCTTTGATGGCTTCAACAAGTTCCCAACTTGCCCAACACTGGTCGCGACCGGGGAATACGATAACTTCACGCTGCCTGAAGAAAATGCCGCTTTTGCTGCCAATTGCGCTGATGCTCA
>CAJVZR010000125.1 GCA_913019965.1 uncultured Oleispira sp. | reverse complement strand
GCGGATGTTATCGCAGAATTTACCACGGAAGATGTTCACGTAACTTGTGCAGCTGAAGTATCTGATGAGAATGGTCAGTTATTACAAGTTACCTTAACTCCTGCAACTATTCGTATTGATGATGGTGTCCATGGTGGTTCGGGTTCAGTATCTGGTGCAATTGTAATTCCAGGTGTTACTGATCTTTCCGGTGTAGAAGTTGTTTTAACGATTGATGGTCGTCAAGTTACCGTGACTACCGATGAAACAGGGCGTTTTGAATTCGATGGCTTACGTGATGGTGAATTCACCATCAGCCTAGCTTCAGATAATTATGTTCAAAGCTGTCAAGCTGCAAATGTTACTGAAGGTGGTGCGAATGACCTTGGTTCAATTGAACTATTGGCCGGTGACATTAATGCTGATGGTAATATTGATATTGCAGATTTCACTTTTATGGCAGCGCGCTATCGTTCTAATCAAGGTGATGCAGATTATGATGCTAAAGCCGATTTGAATAGAGATGGCACCATTAATATTCAGGATTTAGCAATTTTGGGTAGTCACTTTGGTTCAACTCAATGTAATTTATAAATAATAAGTACGTCGGTCTCATGTTGTTTTGGGGCCGACTAATTCGCGTTAAAAATTACATTTTCTTTATTGATTGGATAGTACAATTAATAGATACTAATACTTAATTAGTATATGTCAGTCTATTGTAAAGTCAGATATTCTTTTTTATATTTTCTTCTTTTAAAGTCGCGTCTCAAAACAAAAATGAGATTTAATATGCGATCACTCACCGCGTTAATTTTACTATTTATAGTTCAGATTTCTTCTGCAGTTATTCCTGATAGCTTTCCTATAAATCCCAATCAAGATGGGATAAGTCTAGGAGATCAGGGAAATAAACCCATGATGTCTTTATTGTTTTTACGAGGAACAGGTACAGATATTAGCTCTGATGGAAATTATCTAGTCTATGTTACTGAGCATGAAAATTTAGAGGATCCCTTGACGGTTGATTATATTATTCATCGGTATAATCGAATCTCAAATACAACCCAATCTTCGGCTCGAGTTATGAAAAGCTCTAAAAAAGATGGCGCGTCATTTTCACTTATATTTTTTGAAGATGAGGCTGCTGATAGCGTCTTGTTTACTCATGAAATTCAAGTTAATAGCAGTGTAACTTCTAGTATTGCTTATCGATATTCTTTTATTAGTCAGGAGGTCGTAACCTATAATCCTGAAGTAGAAACGTTATGGTCGGTATCTCCTAATGGTCAGTTTTTAAAATATGATAAAAGTGGCGGTACATTTACTTTCAATAAAGAGAGCAACGTAGAAATTCTAGTTCCAATCTCTCATACTTTACCAAATGGTAATGTTGTTAATTTTGAAAAGTTATCTGGGACCCATGGTTTAGATATTAATAACCAAGGGGATATGATATTGCAGGCCGATTATGAATCCAAAACTCTTGAGGGGGCTAGTCGTTTTTACCAATATAATATAGTGACTGGTAACTTAGTATCGATTAGAGATATGATTCCCTTAATATATGATATTAATATTACTAAGGGCATTCAGCATTCAGCCTTAGTCTCGAATAATGGCCAATACATCACTCTTCCTGCAAGAAATAGTGCGAGTGAATTGGTTATCTTACTTATAAACACAATAACCTCAGAAGTTGTTGAGCATAAAGTTCCTTTTGATGTGTACGGTTATGGCGGTCTTATGCCTAGGTTATTAACAAATAGCGGCCTTGTTCAATATGTACGTAGTGATAATGGGACTGCTGAAGAGACTGGAGGAACTGAATTTTATTTATACGATTTTGAATCAGGTCTAGTCGTCGATCGTAGAGCTACTTTTCCTGAAGATCCAAATACAACGGAATTTCAAACGAAAATAATCGATCAAATTTCTGAAGAAGGTGATGTTGCTACTGTTTATGATTTAATCATGAAAAAAGTTGGAAGTGATATTACATTTGAGACCAGCCTGAGTTGGTTAGCTTTGAATTCTAAAGTAGAAATCGAAGTGAAAATTACTCCTGATAACTTAACTATAGATCCGTACGCTGATCAGGCATCGAAGTTCTCAATCGATGTTTCAGGGGCTGATATCTACGGGTTAGACGTAAGCTGTAATCTTTCAAATACTGCATTATCGGTAACTCATGCCAATTATGATGATTTATTTGGTGCCCAAAATACAATGACGTTACCTTTAATATTTGATGCCTCTTCAATAACAGGCACAGAAACCTTGGTCGCTCCTGAGTTACCTTTGACAAGTTCAGGCAGCTTTGTAATGGCAGATGTGATTGCTGAGTTTACTACTGAAGATGTAGAGATTACTTGTGCTGCTGAAGTATCTGATGAAAGTGGACAATTATTACAAGTTGCTCTAGCTCCAGCAACTATTCGAATTGATGATGGGGTTCATGGTGGTACTGGTTCTGTATCAGGCGTTATTGAAATTCCTGGTGTTACCGATCTATCAGGTGTTGAAGTAGTACTATCAATTGATGGTCGTCAAGTTACAGTGACTACTGATGAGTCAGGACGCTTTGAGTTTGATGGTTTACGAGATGGTGAATTTACCATTAGTTTAGCTTCAGTGAATTATGTTCAAAGCTGTCAGGCTGCAAATGTTACTGAAGGTGGTGCGATTGAACTTGGTTCAATTGAACTATTGGCCGGTGATATTAATGCAGATGGTAATATCGATATTGCTGACTTCACCTTCATAGCAGCGCGCTACCGTTTAAATAGAGGTGATGCTGATTATGATGAAAAAGCCGATTTAAACAAAGACGATACGATTAATATTCAGGATTTAGCCATCCTGGGTAGCCATTTTGGTTCTACGCAATGTAATCCATTGCAGTAATTAGCTAACTTGATAGATAATATGATCCCGAACAATTTTTCGGGATCATATTTTAAGGAAGAACTATGAAGTATCTTTTATCTCTATCTTTATCACTCTCTCTATTTTTATTATCAAATCTTGCTCTAGGTGACGGACGAATTCAAATTTCAACAGAGGATCAAGGCGGTATTCGCTGGTTAGATATACACGGAGAAGATATACCTGCAACGTATGGTATGGAATTAGAAATCTTTTATTCTAATAAGGCTCTATCTGTTGTTGATCTAAATCCGAAACAGTCTGGACCACAAATTGAAAGGGGGGACTTCTTTTCTGACTCTGCTTATGAAATATCTAATAATGTTGATGTTCGAACTGGGCGAATTCGTTACGCGATTAGTTTATTGAAACCTGCAGAGCCTGTAACAGGTGATGGTCACCTTGCTCGTATTGGTTTTTTTACTAAAACTAATAAGGCCCTTAATATTGAGCTGGCTAATATTAAATTTGGTACTCAGTCGGGGAAAATTATAGAAGTATCACATCCATCCCAAATTATAGTTGAGCCTGCTTTATCGGTTGCAGATAACGCCATCTCAACTGGCTTCAAGCCGGTAGAGGGAAAGCTAGGTCAGCAAGCACCGAGTATTACATCTAATGGGAACAAAGCTGCTGACAATAACTTACTGATTATTGGTTTATTGAGCCTAATTGGCCTTCTACTTCTAGTCGTTATTATATTGTTACTACGCCGTCAGCCAATGCGGGCCAACTAATATAGAATCAGTTGGATTGGAGCCAAGTCTCGCCTATATCCATCGCATTAAATAGCTCTGTATTAAGACCGTTTTTGTGCAGAGCTCTCTCGAGTGCTTTGGGTGGTTCATCCACCGCTTCAGCCGTCAGTACAAAGGTATTCCAATGAATACCAAAGGCAGATTTTGCGTTAATGTCTTTAAAAATCTCTACCGCATCTAACGGATTGACGTGCTGGGTTTTCATAAACCATCTTGGCTCATATGCGCCGATGGGGATCATGGCTAAATCCACTTGTCCTAATACTTCTCCTATCTCTTTAAACTGGTAAGGGTTATAGGCGGTATCACCACCAAACCAGGCGGTGAATGGGGCGTGGCTTTCTATTTTCGGCCAGACAAATGCCCATGAAGCCCACAAGCTTTTATTGGTATCGAATATGCTGCGTCGTGACCAGTGTTGGCTCGGTTGAGCTTGTATCGTAAGCTCTTCTATTTGAACTTTCTGCCACCAATCTAATTCTTCTACGTTAGTAACATCAAATTGAGCAAACCATTGTTTTAGCCCTAGAGGGACTAACCAAAGAGGTTGGGAGCCATTCACTTTTTTGATGAAGTCGGAACTCGTCAAAGCTTCAACTGAATCAACATCGAGGTGATCATAATGATTATGGGAAATTACGATGACATCAATATTCGGTAGCTGATCAACCTCAAGGGCTGGTGGTGTATAGCGCTTTGGTCCTATGCTTTGGGAAAACGATGGGCGCTGAGAAAACATCGGATCGGTGAGGATGTTTATACCACGATATTGCAATAAAACCGTCGAATGACCTATCAAGGTTGCTTGTGGAGTATTGAAATCTGGGTTGTGAATTTTTTCTAGATCAGCGGCTTGCCAGTTTTCGCGATAATTATCGGGTTCGTCTGGCCAGGTCATCTCATCGAATAAGCGGGCCTTTAAAAAAGCGATGGCACTCGGCTGAAAATCTGCCGGTAAGTAGGGGTTTCTGAACTTGCCATTTATATGATGAGAAGGGGCTTCTTCTATAAGCTGAAGAGATTCTTCAGCCTCTGCGTTGGAAATTAAAGCCAATAATAACAGGCTTCGAACTGCAAATTTCATATTTTATTTGCCTGTGAATACGGGATCGCGTTTTTCTAAAAATGCCGTCACCGCTTCCATGTGATCATCGGTAGCGTGCAGTTGTGCTTGTATCTTGGCTGATTCATCGAGCAATTCTGGCAAGTCCATAACCTGGCCGAGTTTTAATAAGCGTTTAGTTTCCCGTAATACTCTTGGCGAATGTTCGGCAATTTGGCTTGCCAGTTCGTGCGCTCTAATTAATAGTGCATCGTGCTTAACAATTTCAGATATAAGGTGCCATTCTAAAGCCGTATCTGCATCGATCATTTGCCCGGTTAATGCCATTTGCGAGGCGCGGCTTATGCCAATAATACGAGGTAAAAACCAAGCACCACCATCGCCAGGAATTATGCCGACTTTAATAAAACTTTCGGCAAACTTGGCTCGACTTGATGCGATACGAATATCACACATACAGGTTAGGTCACAGCCAGCGCCTACCGCGGGGCCATTAATAGCCGCAATCACCGGTACTTCAAGAGCTGCGAAAGCTTTGGGAATGCGCTGAATGCCGTTGCGGTAATTATCGGCTAGCTCATCTCCAGAGCCCGCGAACATACCTGTTTTATCTCGCATATCTTTGACATTACCACCGGAGCAAAAAGCGCTACCCGCCCCGGTTAAAATGGCGACGCGAATATCTAGATTTTGATTAATCTCATCACAGGCAGCGACGATGGCATCAATCATTTCATGTTCTGAAATCGAGTTACGAGTTTCTGGTTGGTTTAATGTGATGGTTGCAATGTGGTTTTCTACACTGAACTTAAGCACATTGGACTTTAAAATGTTTGTATTGATTGCGGACATGTCACTTCCTTCGAGGAAATTATTCTATGCCCAGCATCTTATGGGTTTGTAGACTTAACTTCCACTGTGGATGTTTTAAACAATAGTTGGTCGCTTTTTGAGTATTGCTCTGAGAGAGCCCTTCATGAGCATCGGAAACGATATAATCAAGGGATGCATCGGCCATAGGCTGTAGGTAGCGGTGGGTGGCTTGTACATGGTCAAAGGTTTCAGGCATGGCCAATGGCTGTGGGTAAACCAGCTTTAATTCGTCACACTCAATTAATGAAAGTTCTGTATCGGCTTTTGGGCTTAAGCAAATCCAATCAAGGCCTTCTGGAGCAGGTAATGTGCCATTGGTTTCTACGGCGACTTCAAATCCATAATCGTGCATAACATCGATTAAGGGTTCATCAAGTTGAAGAAGAGGTTCGCCACCTGTGCAGACAATATAAGGGCTGCCTTGATTTTTGCCTAATGATCTGGGGTTAGGATTACCAGGCCATAAAGAAGAAATTAGCTGCACCAACTCTTCGGAGGAATAAATACCACCATTCTCACCGTCAGTACCGACAAAATCCGTATCGCAAAAATCACACACTGACTGCGCGCGAGATTCTTCTTTACCATTCCACAAATTGCATTTGCTGAAGCGGCAAAAGACAGAAGGGCGACCCGCTTGGGCGCCTTCACCTTGCAAGGTATAAAAAATCTCTTTTACGCGATACGTTTTATTCATTACTGCTTAATAACTTACTGTGTGAGTTAAACTTCATACGACAGTGGGTCGGTTGCCTTGTTTAATTCGAACGCTTCTAGACGCTCAACACAAGAACCGCACTTACCACAGGCCTTTTCGCGGCCATTATAACAGGTCCACGATTTTCCGTAGTCTAATCCCATTTTCAGGCCGTCGGCCAGAATTTCAGTCTTATCACTGTTCAAATAGGGGGTAACAATGTCAACCGGCTCATAGTTGGCAAGCTTCGCCACCTTGTTCATCGCATGCACAAAGTCAGGTCGGCAATCTGGGTAGATAGCATGATCGCCGGAGTGCGCTCCGTAGAATACCTTGTTAGCACCGATATCCACCGCGTAACCGATGGCTAGAGACAGCAAGATCATGTTGCGGTTTGGCACTACCGTCGATTTCATATTGGCCGATTCATAATGGCCCTCTGGAATCTCAATGTCTGAGGTCAGTGACGAACTTTGCAATAATTGGTTAATGGCGGTGATATCAATGATCTTATGCTTGATACCGAGTTCTTCGCAGGCATCGCTAGCAAACTTGATTTCTTTATCGTGCTTCTGCCCATAATCAAAGGTTAGAGCATATAGGTCGTAACCTTCAGCTTTAGCCTTGTTCAAAATGGTATAAGAATCCATGCCGCCAGAGTAGATAACAACGGCTTTTGGTAGGGATGAATCAGACATAAGAGATCTCACTGCTTTTACTAGATAGTTGACTATATGGTTGAATATTTGCGCCATTATAACCATTGATCAGAATTATACAGCACTGTTGGCTACATTTCGCGCTACATCTAGCGCCTGTGCTCTATTTATAGTAGAATTCGCGCCCTAA
This sequence comes from uncultured Oleispira sp., assembly GCA_913019965.1. GTDB lineage: Bacteria > Pseudomonadota > Gammaproteobacteria > Pseudomonadales > Oceanobacteraceae > Oleispira. The sequence goes on along the minus strand of CAJVZR010000125.1, from coordinate 909 downwards.
AATTTTTATTTTTCATACTTTCTAATTCAATCTCCAGCTCAAATCGGGCTGAAATAGCGAGAGCATGTATATGTCTGACATCAAAAAAGTGGTGTTGGCGTACTCCGGTGGTCTGGATACGTCTGTAATTGTTAAATGGCTTCAAGAAGAATATAACTGCGAAGTTGTAACCTTCACTGCTGACCTTGGTCAGGGCGAAGAAGTTGAGCCAGCGCGCGCGAAAGCCGAAGCGTTAGGTATCAAAGAGATCTACATCGATGATTTACGTGAAGAATATGCTCGTGACTTCGTATTCCCAATGTTCCGCGCGAATACTATCTATGAAGGTGAGTACCTTCTAGGTACGTCGATTGCTCGCCCATTAATCGCTAAGCGTTTGATTGAAATCGCTAACGAAACCGGTGCTGATGCTATTTCTCACGGCGCGACCGGTAAAGGTAACGACCAAGTACGTTTCGAGCTAGGTGCTTATGCCCTTAAGCCAGGCGTTCAGGTAATTGCTCCTTGGCGTGAGTGGGACTTATCGTCTCGCGAATCTTTAATGGCGTACTGCGATAAGCACGGCATTGAAGTTGAAAAGAAAAAAGGCAAGAAGTCTCCTTACTCTATGGATGCTAACTTGCTGCACATCTCTTATGAAGGCGACATTCTAGAAGATCCTTGGAATGAGCCAGAAGAAGACATGTGGTTGTGGACCAAGTCTCCTGAAGACGCTCCAGATGAGCCGACTTATCTGACGCTTACTTTCAAGAACGGTGATGTGGTTGCGATCGACGGTGTTGATAAGACCCCTGCGACCGTAATGGAAGAGCTGAACAAGATTGCTGGCGAAAACGGTGTAGGCCGTGTTGATATCGTAGAAAACCGTTATGTGGGCATGAAAGCTCGCGGTTGTTACGAAACTCCAGC
>CAJVZR010000124.1 GCA_913019965.1 uncultured Oleispira sp. | reverse complement strand
TAGCGGCAACCTACACCAAAGATATTTATTCATCGATAGTTTCAGTAACTGCTGAAGTCCAGAATCTAACCGATCAAAAACTCTACGACCATTATGGCGTTCAGCGACCAGGTCGAGCTTTCAATTTTAAAACAGTGATTGAATTCTAGAGGGTATATAATGGAATCGATCCTGGAACAGAATGGAAGCATACTGATTATTGAAGATGATCAGTCCGTTAATACATTGTTATATTCAAACCTAATGAAACTTGGATATGAAGTTGATTCAGCGTTCGATGGTGAAGAAGGATTGCGTCTAGCATTAGATAACGATTATCAAATTATATTACTGGATATAATGATTCCTAAATTAGACGGGTTCCAGGTTTTAGAAACGTTACGCTCTAAGAAATCAACCCCGGTACTGATGTTAACGGCCAAGGGGGGAGAGCAAGATCGTATCTGTGGCTTTAAAACAGGTGCTGATGATTATCTGAGCAAACCGTTTAGCATGGCCGAATTAGAATTACGTATTCAAGCAATTCTGCGCCGAACCCAAGTGATGGCTAGAGCGGATCTTCAAACGTCATCAAATAACAATGAAGCCTCTAGTAAAAATATTCAGTTTAATAAAAAGGATGGCTTAGTAAATGTTAAACAACAAAATGTTATTTTTACCCCGCTAGAATTTGATTTGCTGTACGCCCTCGTAGAAGATCAAGGGGAAGTGCTCAGTAAGGCACAGTTATATCAACGAGTGCTTCTGCGAGAATTCAGTCGCTACGATCGAACCTTGGATATGCATATTAGTAAAATACGAAAGAAAATAACGCTTGCGGGTATGGCTGTTAATACGATTAAAACTGTACGTGGGCTAGGTTACTGTTTTGAAGAGTAAAAGCGCTATTCGTTTAGGTTTATTCGCTAAGCTGTACTTAATATTAGCTTTTACGACCATTCTATTAATTTGGCTAGTAACCCAAGTGACAAATTTTATAGAAGCTAAACAGAGTATGATCGCTCCAGAGCATAGGGAAACTCTGAGGGGGTATGCTCTGCAAGCTTCAGAGCTGTTAGAAAATAATGATATAGCCGAATTAGAGAGCTGGGCTGATGCGTTAAGAAAAAAAGAAAATACCTTGGTCGCTGTTTTAAAAACAACCTCACACTGGTTGGCGGCAGAGGTAGAAAAAGAAATGTTTGATGGTGTGGTCGACCTTACCATTGGGCGTCATCTAGATTATCCGATACACCTATACCTTAACTACAACCCTATAATGAAGGTGCCGATACCGGATTCACAGTATAATTTGATGATACAGCTTCCTCAGAGAATGCGCCCGGGTGTTTATTGGCAGTTTATTAATACCGGTATTCAATTAGGTTTCCCTATTTTTCTGGTGGCATTAACCTGCCTAGTTATCTATCGCAATATAATCTCACCCTTACGAGTAATGCAGCGTGCAACGAAGCAAATGACCCGCGGAGATTTCAATGTTCGCCTAGAGTCGGATCTAGGCCACCGCAGAGATGAATTTTCTGATCTAGGCAAGAGCTTTGATCAGATGGCAGAACGCATTAATATTTTAATACAACGGCAGAAACAACTGATTCAAGATATTTCTCACGAATTACGCACGCCCATTACTCGGATAAAACTGGTTTTAAATGACAGTGAAGAAAACCCTCAGTTTAAAAGAGTCGAACAGGAAGTGAATGGCATGCAATCTTTATTGGAAGATACCTTAACTTTGTCTTGGCTTAATAACCAAGATTCTAATCATTATAAGGATCTTAAGATCGAAGATGTGGACTTAACGGCATTAATCGAAGCCATTGCCGACGATGCCAGTTTTGAATTTCCTCATCACGAATTGATATTATTAATCCCCAATAGTTTTGTAATTAAAAACTCAAACCACAGGGCAATAGGCCAAGGCATTGAAAATATTATTCGTAATGCTATGAAGTATAGTGAGGTCGGCACTCAGATCGAAGTAAAACTCAGTCGTATCATGAGAGATGAGAACGATGATAATGCTTTAGATTGGGTGCGAATTGAGATTTCAGATCATGGTAGAGGAATAGACGGTAGATATTTAGAAGAAATATTTCAGCCCTTCTTTCGTATCGATGGTGCTAGGGCTAAAGATGTTACTGAAGAAAGCAATAAGTCAGAAGGTTACGGCTTAGGTTTAGCACTAACCAAGCGACAAATTGAAACCATCGGGGGTTATATTCGAGCAGAACATAATCAGCCTTGTGGTTTACGTTTTGTGATTGACTTGCCTGTTGAGTAAAAAATGTAAAGCTCATGGTTGATGTTTTTCAACAATATTAAACTCAATAAAATCATATAGAAAATTTCTTATGCTCACGTCAAAAGCTCGTATCTTATGGATTAAATGGCACGCCTATTTATCTTGTTTCTTTTTACCACTGGCGCTTATTTATGCATTAACAGGATTATTACATTTATTAGAGGTTGAAGGCGGAGCGTCTGAAACCTTTGAAATTCCATATTCCAGTGCGAGCTGGCCTGATAATGAGCAAGATGCTAAACAAGCACTGGTTATTTTTCTTGAAAACGAAAATGCGCTAAGCCACCTTCCTATCCCAAAAAACTATTTTGTCTCGCCTGTCTGGCAAGGCTGGTACGATATTCATCAAGAAATCAGCTTAGTTGCCGAGGATGAAGATCATGGCGCAAAAGTCGTGATTGAGAAAAATGATCTAATGCGTCAGCTGATGTATATACACAAGGGCATTGCCAGTAACATCTTCAAGGTATTGGGGATTCTATTCGGTATCAGCCTATTATTCAGCATCGTCAGTGGTGCCATCGTGGCATTAGCGATGCCAAAGCTTAAAAGAAATTCAACAATTGCCTGTGCTTTAGGCTGCCTGAGCTTACTGGTGGCTTACTTGCTTAGCTAAGTAGAGACTTGATTCTATTGACTACCTGCTTTGGTGCATGAATCGTAAGCGTCATCAAATAACAGCTACACTCTTTAGAAGCTAGAAAAAAACACTTACGGATGCGTATTATGCCTAGTCTCTTCATTCTAATGACATTATCCCTGTTCTCTGCATTCTTGGCAGCAGAGCCATCAAATACCGCTGCTGAATTAGACAAGCTAGAGGCGCCTCTTTATACCCCATTTATTGAACGCTATATGCTTGATGAATTGAAGCAATTGAGGATAGATCAGGCCGCCACCAAGAATGAACTGATGCAGCAAATAGTGGACAGAGAGCATAACTCGGTGGATAGAGGAGTCGAGTATGCCACCAGTACCGTTACCTACTTCTTTTACATCATTGCAGCCGCTTCCTCACTACTCGTTTTAGTCGGTTGGACCTCCATTCGAGATATTAAAGAGCGGGTTCATTCATTAGCGGATGAAGAAATTTCTAGGTTGATTACCGAATACGAAGCGCGTCTTGAAACAATGGAATCGATGATGAGGCAGAAAACGCGTCACATTGAAGAAAACCGAGAAGAAATTGAGCTTACCCAAGAGCTGCAATCACACTGGTTACGAGCTCAGCAAGAGCCTTCCCCAGCGAATAAAATATCCATTTATGACGATATCCTGAAATTAAAACCAACAGACTGCGAAGCACTAACCTATAAAGCCGATGCCGTGCTTGAACTCAATGAACCGCAGTGGGCAGTGAACCTATGCCACCAGGCCCTGAAGATAGATAAAGATAATAGCCATGCGTTTTATCAGCTAGCGTGCGCCTATACTGCGATGAACCAGATTGAGGATGCTATTCGTTATCTAAAAGAAGCGTTAAACCGTCGTGATAGTTACTTAATCGATATTAAAGATGATGCCGCATTACAGCCCTTAGTGGAACATGAGCTATTTAAAGAGTTGGTTGCGACATTTGAGATACAGTCGTAAAGAGCCTATTCATGGTCTTTGAAAATGCTGTTACCTAATCGTTACCTTGACCTTGTTATCGTATCGATACGAGATGACAAAGTGAGTAGAGACTATGATGAGACCCACAATATTAGCGCTAACCCTTACCTTAGCTACGACTAGCCTGCTGCAAGGTTGTGGTGGTGCTCAAGCACAAACCAGCGACACAAATAATAGCGCAAATCAAGATAGCCGCCAGCTTTGGCTTAATGGTGAAATTTACACGGTTAATAAAGCCCAGCCATGGGCTGAAGCTATGGTTATTGAAAACGGCCAGCTGCTATTTGTGGGCTCTGAAGTCGAAGCTAAAGCTTGGGTCAATGCCAGTACTCAAATTCATAACCTGCAAGGTAAAACGGTATTACCAGGCTTGCACGATGTTCACCTCCACCCGTTAGAAGCTGCCAGTGAAGAAATTCAATGTGTGCTTGATTCATCCAAGAGTATTAGCGCATGGGTCAATAATATTAAAGTGTGTGGGCAGCAGAACCCGCAAGCGGCTGATGACGAATGGCTATTAGGTTGGGGACATTCGATTCTGACCCTAGTGGAAAGCAATACCGATCCACGTTTATTACTTGATGCTTTGAATGAATCTCGGCCGATCGCCATTATGGAGGAAACCAGCCATAGCGTATGGGTGAACAGTAAGGCACTTGAGCTACTCGAACTGGATGGGGTGATTGCCGAGCAGAATATCGAAGGGGGTGCAGTACTTTTAAATGCGCAAGGGAAATCAACCGGGATCTTATTAGATGGGGCAGGAGATCTAGCGTTTGATCTCGCCATGGCCGAAACCCCTGAACGCTTAGAGCGTAATTATCAAAGCTTATTAGCCGGCTTAGATGCAGTGGCTAAAAATGGCATCACTTCCATTGTTGATGCTCGCATCTATTGGCAGCGTGGTTATTTAAAAGCATGGCAAAGAGCGCGTACAGAAAATACCTTAACCGCACGCAGTGTTTTGAGTTTATGGGCTTACCCCAACATCGATGATGAACAGCAGATAAAACATCTGACCTCATTGTTTGAAAACGACGTAGAAAGTTTATTACGCATAAATCAAATAAAATTCTACAGCGATGGCATTACTCATAATGCCACATCGGCCTTATTAGCCCCTTATAAGGCAAATGCTTATTATGAAGAAGTCGGATCAATGGGACTCAGCTATTTCGATCAGCAACGCTTAACTCACTATGTTACCGAGTTAGATAAGGTTGGGTTTAATATGCACATTCATGCTATTGGTGATCGTGCAGTGCGAGAATCTTTAAACGCGATAGAAGCTGCGCAGCTTGAAAATAATACTGTTGCGAATAAAGTCCCAGGTCGCCATCGTTTAACTCATGTAGAAATGATTGCCGAAAGTGATAAGAAACGTTTTTCGGAATTAAATGTGATCGCCGACTTTCAGTTAGCCGGAGAATTTACGCATCCGGAAAATTTCGTTGAAATGGAACCCTTGATCGGTGCTCGAGCTCATGCCCAGCTGCCGGTAAGGGATATCTATGATACGGGCGCCGTCGTAACCTTGAGCAGTGATTGGGATGTGAGCAGTCTATCGCCTTTTGTTGGCATGCAAAACGCATTAACCCGAGGCGCGCAAAGCTTACCGGATTTAGCCGCTGTGATTGAAGCCTATACCATTAATGGTGCCTATGTGATGGATCAAGAACACATAACAGGCTCGTTAGAAAAAGGCAAAGAGGCCGACTTTATCGTCATTGATCAAAATCCATTTAAAATACCGGTGGATAAAATCAGCGAGATAAAAGTCTTGAAAACCATACTGGCCGGTGAGATTGTTTATCAATAATTAACCGTTGAGATACGACATGCTTGTATTATTAGTCGAAGATGAAGTGCCATTAGCAAAGTTAGTCTGTGAATACTTAGCAGAAGAAGGTATTGAAACAGATCATGCAATAACCGCGCATCACGCTCAGCAACTAATAGACAAGCATGATTTTGATGTCTTAATTCTGGATATTAACTTACCGGATATGTCGGGCTTCGATTTTTGCCAACAGCTGCGAGAGCATGGCATTAATATCCCTACCATTATGCTTACCGCCCGCCATACTCTTGCAGATAAAGAACAAGGCTTCCTTGCCGGTACCGACGACTATCTGGTTAAACCGTTTGCTATGCAAGAGCTGGTAATGCGCCTGAAAGCATTAGAGCAAAGAGGTAATCGTAGCGATAAAATTCAATTAGGAGAACTAGCGCTAGCGGTCAGTCAACACCAAGCGACAATCGCTGGCCATGTAATAGAGTTATCACCAGATGAGTGGCGTTTATTGTTGCTATTAACCCGTGAGAATCAGACTGTCAGCCGACAGAAAATATTTGACCAACTATGGCCCGATGGTAATGGCAGTGATGACGGCTTAAAAATGTTGGTTTTTAGATTGCGAAAATCCTTGAGCGCTACCTTAGAAAAACATCAAATGAATAAGGACGTAATACAGATCAGAACACTTCGTAGCATAGGGTTGAAGCTAGAGGTGCCGTTATGAGTTTATTACAGTATTTGAGTCAGCGATTATTGCTATTGGCATTATTAATTTCAGCGGGTATTTTTTATATCGTTTATATTCTTTACCAATGGGGCTTGGATGATTCAACCGAGTATTATCTGCAACAAGATAGTCAGTGGGCTCAGGAATTAATTAACAATAATCAATCATTGCCAAACTCAACTCAGTTTAAGCAATTTTATTTAATACCTAACCATTCCGTTAATAGCTTGCCTGCTATTTACTCTGGCTTACTGGAGGAAACCTCGCCGAATGCTTTCTTTTTTTTACAAGATAACCATTCTTATCATTATGGTCTCTTTCAGATCATAGATGATGAAAGAGCATTGGTTGTCGTCCATCAGTTTCCAATAAATGATAATGCTGAAGGGATTAGTCTAATTGAAGTTTCAATAATTTTATCCGCTGTATTAATACTTATGATGTTGTATGGGGCTTGGTTCATATATCAAAGAATTTCACGGTCGATGCAAGCATTACAACAAGCCGTGAAGTTTGCTCAGCCCACCGCGAATTCGAATACTCAGGTTAATACTCAAATGAATTCACGAATGGATAGTACGAAGAACGAATTTATTGAAATAGATAATATCATAAAGTCATTAAACCAAGCTCTCATTGAGTTAAATGATAAAAGCCAGCAAGAGCGTTTATTTATACAAACACTCAGTCATGAGCTTCGCACTCCTATGGCCACAGTTCAGGTTGCGCTTGAACTGCTGGAACGTAAAGAGTTTGAAGATAATGTTCGAGAAAAATTAACAATTATTTTTACCAGTAATCAGCAAATGCAAAACTTAGCGCAGGATTTACTTTATCTTTGGTCTGATACCGACAAAGAACAAGCTCTTAAAGAAAAGCAGCAAAATTTAAATTTAGAGCATGAATTTCAACAAGTCGTAATGGAGCTTGATCAAGTCTTTCATTGCCAGCAAAGGTTTAGTATAAATTACCCTAAAGGCAGTAGCGAGACACTAGAAGTGAGCGCATCTAAGGCTCAAGTAAAACTGTTACTAAATAACTTATGTAAAAATGCCATCGTACACTCCGAGGGAGAGATTCAGGTATCGTTAAATCCTGATAAGATCATTATTTGTAATACTAAAAGCCAGCGGAAAGTAGACCCTTTAGTTGCGGGCGCCGGCATAGGGCTGATTATTGCGAAGAGAGCTGCTGAGCAATTAGGCTGGAAAGTACAGCTCATTGAGACTGAAATAGAGTATGAGGTTTGTGTAGTTATTAATCATAATTAGTTGGATCTCATTATATAGTATTAATTATGGAGATTATTTATTAGACAATCCTACTACTGAATCTAATTAATGCTAGCGTGAATATATTGGTTTCAATGGTCAGGGATTACCTTATGAACTACCACTATCTTGCGATTACAATACTCGCCGAAGTGATTGCAACGACGGCACTCAAGTCCACCGAAGACTTTACTCGTTTAATGCCCTCCCTCATTGTTATTATCGGTTATTGCGTCGCTTTTTACTTTTTTTCCTTATGCATAAAAACCATGCCTGTCGGTATTGCGTATGCACTATGGTCGGGTTTAGGAATCGTCTCTGTTGCTGTTGTGACCGCCATTTTTTATCAGCAAATACCCAACTGGCCTTCCGTGATGGGCATCGCATTGATAATCTTAGGGGTGGTTATTATTCAGCTTTTTTCGCAGCAAACAGACAGTTGATTCTTAAGTCGAGAATTAACTCTAGAGTAGAAGATTATGTGGATTCAAAAACAACTCAATATAAAAGCCCATAAGCGTGGTTTCCATTTGATCACTGATGAGCTACTCGATCAGTTGCCTGAATTGAACACCATCAATATCGGCATGATGAACATCTTCATTCAACATACCTCAGCCTCCCTCACCATTAATGAAAATGCCGACCCCTCAGTACGGGACGATTTCGAAGCCCATTTCAATCATAACGTGCGCGAAAATGAACCCTACTATACCCACACCTACGAAGGCTCAGACGACATGCCGGCGCATTTGAAATCGAGTATTTTAGGCAGCAGCTTAAATATTCCGATTACCAA
>CAJVZR010000123.1 GCA_913019965.1 uncultured Oleispira sp. | reverse complement strand
GCATGAGAGGCTAGGGGCACTTCGGTTAACTTCAGCGCGGCGGTAACAACTTCTCGTAGACGTGAGAGGTCGATGGGTTTGGCAATAAAATCAAAAGCCCCTGATTTTAACGCGGCTACCGCCGTTTCCATATTACCAAAGGCAGTAATCATGGCGATGGGCATTTTTTTGTATTTTTTCTGCGCTAACGCAATTAAGTCCATACCATTACCATCGGGTAATTTCATGTCCGTTAAACAGAAATGAAATTCCTGTTGCTCCAATAAAGTAATGGCTTGGCTGAAATCTGCGGCACAAGAGCAGTCGATATCCATCCGCTCTAGGGTAATTTGAATCAGGTCACGAATATCAGGTTCATCATCAATAATTAATGCTTTGTACGTCATACTAATTCCTAATTCACTTTGGCAAAACTGAGGCAGAAACAAGTGCCTAAGTTTTCGTCTAAATGGTCACTGGCGATATGTTTAATGCTGGCTTTATTGGCCTCACAAATTTCGCGGCATAAATATAGCCCTAAACCTGTGCCGGTATGTTCTGTGGTAAAAAAAGGTTCAAATAAATTCTTCTGGTTCTCTTCGCTTATTCCAGCGCCATTATCCATTAAATAGAGCCGAACTGAACCATCAGTGTGTTGGCGAGTACTGATTTTTATCTGTGCATCGTCGGGGTGTTTTAATAAGGCATAGCGTAAACCATTACCACAAATGTTGTGTAGCACCTGTTGTAATTGGTCGGGATCGAACTTAATTAAATAGTCTGGGCTGCAGATAATGCTAAGGGAGAATTTATCATCATGGGCCTGTTGAAAAGACTCTGAGAAATGCTCTAGCCAGGGCTTTAACTTAATCACTTCCGCACTCGCGTGATTACGTCGACTAATTTGCAATATGTCTTCAACAATACGGTTAATACGCATGCAGTGCTGTTCAATTATTTGCGTCAGCTTAATATCGCCTTTTGATAACTCGGGAGCTTCTGCCAAAAGTTGTGCCGCATGGCGTAACGCGCTTAAAGGGTTGCGAATTTCATGAGCAATACTGGCGGTTAAACGCCCTAATGATGCGAGCTTTATTTGTTGTGCTTCTGCAGCAATGTGGCTGCTATCTTCCATTACTAAAACGTAGTCACCTTCTATTGAATTATTGAGAGGAGATTTATTCAATATCAGTTGTAAGCCATGATGTTCAAAGCGAATATTCTGGCAGTCACCACTTTTAACAAAGCAGATTAAGTCTGAAGGCAAGGTATCGCCCTCTAAGCAATTAAACCACTGGTAGGCCGTGGCATTGCTTAATAAAATACGGTCGTCTTTATCGCAAGCGATAATACCATTGGGTAATGCTAATAAGACATGTTTGTTAATCTTTCTAAGTCTAGAAATATTAGCGGCTTGTCGGTGTGTTAAATCTAGAGTGCTATTCAACTTGCCAGAAAGCGTTTGAGTTAGGAAAGCGAGGGTGAAGCAGAAAAACCCGTACAATCCTGAGGTAAAGACTTCTTTCTCTTCGAACTGCCAAGGCACAAAATGCTGAGTATAAATCACTGCAATCGTGGTCCATGCAGCCACTGCATAGCCTAAACTTTGCGTCACCAATAGATTGGATATCAATATAGGCACGAGAATCAGATTACTAAAGCCACTATCTAGGCCTCCACTGGCTTGCATCATAATGATGAGTAAGGTGATATCACCAAAAAAAAAGCTTACCGCGTATTGTGGGTGGGTACTTAAGCGTGAGCTGGAAAATACCAGCATGATCACCGACCAGAACACATAAGCGGTATTGGCGAATAAAAAACTACGTGGATCGGCCGCAGCAACAATATTATTACTGGTATCGAGACTGTCTAGAATGATTAACATTAGGGCTAAAAGCAGGGTATAGCAGCTGTAATAGCGTAATAATCGCTGCCCTTGGACTAGAACGTCCGCTGGTTTTAACAACATTTTAAAAGTTCCATTTGCAACCTGTTCACAATTTTTCGACAATACGCGGCAAATATCCCGTGGTCAAAGATAATCGCTATGCAACATTCTATACAACAAGTGTCAATTGCTCTCGCCCAAGTTAATTTTAAAGTGGGTGATATTGATGGCAACCTTGAACGTATTTCTATGGCTGTCGCCGATGCTAAAGCTCAGCACCATGACAGCGATAGACCCTTGATGGTAGTTTTCTCTGAACTGGCTATTACCGGCTATCCACCGGAAGATTTATTATTACGCCCAAGTCTACAGCATAGGGTTGAAGCCAGTCTGCAAGAAGTTGCCAAATTGAGTGCAGATGTAGCGATTGTATTGGGTTATCCATGGCACCAAGATGGCAAGTTGTTCAATATGGCTGGGGTCTGGAGCCAGGGTGAGCAGATTGCACGATATGCCAAGCGCTTCTTACCCAATTACCAGGTCTTTGATGAGCAGCGTTATTTCACTGCGGGCGCGGATACCTGTGTATTTGACTGGCAAGGGCATAAATTAGGCTTAACGGTTTGCGAAGATATTTGGCATGAACAGCCTATCGCAGAATCAAAAGCTGCAGAGGCCGAGTTAATTATCAATATCAACGCTTCACCTTTTCATCTCGGCAAATTACAGCAGCGCCGTGAGCTATTAAGCAATCATGCACAGCGTCATCAGCTCCCCATTGTTTATGTAAATCAAGTGGGCGGTCAGGATGAATTAGTCTTCGATGGCGCGTCGTTTGTTGTTGATAGCGCTGGAGAGCTTGTAATGAGTGCGCCAGAGCATGAGAGTACTGTGTCGCTGGTGGATTTTGATAGTTCATTGAATGTACAAGTTAAACAGACGGTACTGGCTAAGTCTGAACTAGCCAGCATCTACGATACCTTAGTTCTAGGTGTGCGTGATTACATCGAGAAGAATGGCTTTAAAGGCATTGTTTTGGGTTTGTCTGGGGGAATCGATTCAGCCCTTACTTTGGCTATTGCCGTCGATGCCATTGGTAAAGATCGAGTTGAAGCGGTGATGATGCCGTTTAAATATACCTCATCGATGAGCATGGAAGATGCCAAGCTAGAAGCCGATGCATTGGGTGTTAGCTATAAAGTGCTGCCAATTGAACCTATGTACGATGCTTTTATGCTCACTCTAGAAGATGAGTTTGCCGGGTTAGCCCGAGATACTACGGAAGAAAACCTACAAGCCCGTTGTCGTGGGGTGATGTTGATGGCCATTTCAAATAAGAAAGGCTACATGGTATTAACCACGGGTAATAAGAGTGAAATGGCGGTAGGTTATGCCACGCTTTATGGCGATATGGTCGGCGGTTATAGTGCGCTTAAAGATGTGTATAAAACCATCGTCTTTCAGCTGTCGCGTTATCGTAATGAGTTGGCGACTAGTCAGGGAGAGGCTGAGATTATTCCTGAGCGCGTCATTACTCGTCCACCTTCCGCTGAGTTAGCCCCAGATCAAATTGATGAGGATAGCTTACCGCCTTACGATGATCTTGATCAGATTTTAGAGTTTTATATTGAAGGGGATTTAAGCGTTGATGCAATTATTGCTAAAGGCTTTGCTAGTGATGATGTTAAGCGTGTAACGCGTTTAGTTGATCTATCTGAGTATAAGCGTCGTCAAGCACCGGTTGGTGTACGCATGACTGCACGAGGATTTGGTCGTGATCGCCGTTATCCAATTACCAATGGTTGGAAGGCGGGAAGCTAGCGGAGACTCATTCAGTGCAAAGCCAGATGATGGTTTTGCACTGAAGTGATTATAGATATAGCGGGCTAACTCATTATTTACTGAAAATTACTCAATCAAACCAAAGCTCATCACCCCAATTAAGGTGCGGCGATCTTCTTTCGTTAAACCACTTTCAATAAAGCGGCCTTCTTCATCTAGTTGTTCATGTTGTGGATAATTCAATTTTAATAATGCTAATGCTTGCTTAGATTCGAATTCTTGACCCAATAATTCGTACGCTTCAACCTGTAGCGCTAGCGCATCACCTACCGCACTGGTTCCTTGGTAGCTCAGCATTACACGTTCACCGCGTAGTGCCGCCGCTAAATAGGCATGGCGTTTCATATAAAATTGGCCGACACCGATTTCATATTGAGCTAAACGATCGCGTAAAAAGATCATACGCTTCTGTGCATCTTCATTATATTGGCTATCAGGATAACGGCGAATTAACTCATCGAAATGGTTAAACGCATCTCGGAACGGAGTTGGATCACGACGTGCTTGCTCGGAAGGGGTGTAGCGCTCAACAAAGCTAAAGCCTAATTCGTATACCGATAGACCACGCATGTAATAGGCGTAATCCACTTGTTTGTGTAACGGGTGTAAGCGGATGAAGCGCTCGGCTGAGGCTAAGGAGCTCTCCATATCCGCCATCATGTGCTGGGTATAAATCAACTCGAGCTGAGCTTGCTCGGCATATTGGCCAAATGGGTAGCGCGACTCTAGCTGCTGCAAGCGCTCACTGGCGATCAAGAAGTTATTATCTTCCATCGCCTCACGAGCTTGCTCATAATATTCTTTTTCTGTCAGTTCTTCAGGACGCTTTTCTGACGCAGAACAAGCCGCCAATACAAGGCAGGATAAAATCAAAAACGATTGAGCAAAGCTTCTCATGGAGGAATATTCCGTTTAACTGTATACTAGGTGGTCAATATGGCGCTATTTAATAAGCGACATTAAATCATAGTCTTAATCTTCACTAAAGATCATTTAAAGCTCATTCATGTCAAATTCTATTCAAGCCAGTGTTTTAGTTCCTATCCATCTAGGTAATAAACGCCTAGACAAGATCGCCGCGGAATTGTTCCCCGATTATTCACGTTCGCGCCTACAGCAGTGGATCACAGACGGGAAGTTGACCGTAGACGGTGAAACACGCCGTGGACGCGACAAGATGATTGGTGGTGAAAATCTCGAGCTGGATGTTGTCTTAGAGGCTGAAGGCAATTGGGAAGCTGAAGATATTCCTCTCGATATCGTCTACGAAGATGACGATATCGTTGTGATCAACAAGCCTGCGGGTTTAGTTGTTCACCCAGCGGCGGGTAATCATACTGGTACTTTGTTGAACGCTTTGTTGTACCTTTACCCAGGTATCGAAAATGTGCCTCGCGCCGGTATTGTGCACCGCTTGGATAAAGATACCACGGGTTTGATGGTCGTTGCTAAAACATTGCAAGCGCAAACCCAGCTGGTGAACCAATTACAAGATCGCTCTATGGGTCGTGAGTATGAAGCGATCACTATGGGCGTAATGACAGGGGGCGGTATTGTTGAAGCGCCGATTGCTCGCCATCCTACGCAACGTACAAAAATGGCGGTTGCCCCAGAAGATATGGGTAAAGAAGCGATCACCCACTATCGTGTGCTGAAGAAGTTTAATGCCCATACTCATATTCGCTGTAAGTTAGAAACCGGGCGAACGCACCAAATTCGTGTGCACATGTCGCACATCGGTTACCCACTCGTTGGGGATCAAACCTATTTTGGTCGCTTTCGTTTACCGAAAGGCATTTCATTGCATTTGCGCCATGAACTACAAGCTTTTCAGCGCCAAGCCTTGCATGCTCGTGAATTGAGTTTATGGCATCCAACCAGCGATGAATATATGACTTGGGAAGTGGATTTACCGCAAGACTTCCAAAATTTGCTACAAGCTTTAAGCGACGAGCAAACAGAAACCTATGATGATATTGACCAGTAGTCGATGATTATACCTCAGTGGCCAGCTCCAGATAATGTCAAAGCGCTAGCAACTGAACGTGAACTAGCTGGCTCTCCACTTAGGGGAGTCAGTCAGTCACCTTACCAATCTTTTAATTTAGGGGATCACGTTAATGATGATCCTTTACATGTCGAATCAAACCGCCAGAAATTATTGAATAATGCTCAAGGCTGCGATGAAATTCGTTGGCTACAGCAAGTTCATGGCATCGACTGCCCCGAAGTCGCTTCAATCAGTAATGGCCAAATTGCCGATGCCAGCGTCACTCAACATGCAGGCTTAGCCTGTGCGGTGATGACCGCTGATTGCCTGCCCGTGTTATTTTGTGATCTTCAGGGTCGTCAAGTGGCCGCCGCGCACGCGGGCTGGAAAGGGCTCGCACAAGGTGTGCTTAGCAAAACCTTAAAAACCTTTAGCGATAACGGCATTCCTGCAAATCAGGTTATTGCTTGGCTAGGCCCTGCTATTTCACAAAAGGCTTTTGAAGTCGGGCCGGAAATGAAGGCGGCCTTCTCTGTGCATCCTGATGGTTCGCCTTGGGCTGATCGTCAGTGTTTTTCTGTCGGTATCGGGGATCGCTGGCAAGCGAACATATACCAATTAGCTCGGCTTCAGCTAGAAAAGTTGGGAATTGATGGGGTGTACGGCGGAGAAAGTAGCGGCTGTACTTATAATGATCTCGATGAAAACGGCGAATCACGCTTTTTTAGCTATCGCCGTGAAGCAATCACTGGCCGTCAGGCCAGCCTAATTTGGATGACGAATATTCGCTAGTTGCAGTAGTTCTCAATCCCTGCCTGCGCTTGAGCGCGGTAATCTGCAATTTCAGATTCTTGTAGTTTACGATAACTACCATCAGGCTGCTCAAAGCGGCGTTGGGTATTCGCACTCATCTGTTGTAATAATTCTCGGGATTGCTGGCAATATTTCGCTTTATCTTCACTGCTATGTTCTGACGTCAGAGACTCAGCTTCTGGCTCTTTCACGCTACTTTTTGCTTTTGTACTCGCGGTTGAAGAGCTTGAATATGCTGCACTGCCAGCTGAGCCTGTTCCTGCGGCACGAACATTTAACGCTTTTGCTTTGATTTCACGGGGAGGATTCTCACTATAATGAGGCTGTCCTTTCTCATCGACCCAATGATAAATTTTAGCCCCATGGCTGTTTGTTACGCTTGCTAGAAAGACTAATGAAATCATTAGGACAGAAGTGATAAAACGGGAAAACATACAAAAATCTCTTGTTTAGAAACTATTTCAATTCACATTCGATTATAGCATTGATTTTGTCAAGGGATTATCCAACTTGAGTCTTGACAATTTCCCATAAAATGGCAGAATTACGCGGCTTTTCGACATGCTAGATATCGGGCAGATCACCGACGTGTTATTGAGAAAAGATAGTTAAGAGTGTGAATAGGTTATCCCCTGAATTCACCTCAGGTTCTCGACCTTAAGACCAAGGCTTGAATCAATACGGTGATTGACCAAGAATCGATCATCCAGTCTTTATAACTCGTGGTTAGTTCACAAAGATGTGATCTTAGCGGCGACGTTCTACGTAAAAATAAATTATACATTGGGGCTCTATGAGTCTTAGCGACAAGTGATACTTAACAAACAAGAGTATCGCCAAATAAGCCCAATGCGTTATTCGATGATCGATTTATAGTGAGGATAGTTCGGTGGAATTACTTTCCGGCGGTGACATACTAGTACGTGCTTTACACGATGCTGGTGTTGAGTATGTATATGGCTACCCAGGTGGCTCTTTATTGCACGTATACGATGCAGTTTATAAACAAAGCCATATTAAACACGTACTCGTCCGTCACGAGCAAGCAGCTGCTCACATGGCTGACGGTTTTGCTCGTGCAACGGGTAAAGCAGGCGTGGTCATGGTGACTTCGGGTCCAGGGGCAACGAATACGGTTACTGGTATCGCTACTGCTCAGACTGACTCTATCCCCATGGTTGTTATTTGCGGTCAGGTTCCATCTCATCTTATTGGTGATGATGCTTTCCAAGAAACTGACATGCTGGGTATCGCTCGACCAATCGTTAAGCACAGCTTCCGTGTGACTAACCCTGCGGATATTCCAGATATCATTGCTAAAGCGTTTCATATTGCTGAATCCGGTCGTCCGGGTCCTGTGGTAATCGATTTACCAAAAGATATGACCATGCCGAACGAGCGTTTCGAATATAACTATCCGAAGAAAGTTAAGATCCGTTCTTACTCTCCACCACAGCGTGGCCACTCGGGCCAGATTAAGAAAGCTGTGGATATGATTATGGAAGCTAAGCGACCAATCATCTATTCCGGTGGTGGTGTTGTTCTGGATAAGAGTTCAGACAAGCTACGTGAATTGGTTGATGAGTTAGGTTTCCCTGTTACTAATACGCTAATGGGCTTAGGTGCTTTCCCGGGTACAGATGAGCGTTTCTTAGGCATGCTAGGTATGCACGGTACCTACGAAGCAAACGTTACCATGCACCATGCGGATTTGATCATTGCTATTGGTGCACGTTTTGATGATCGCGTAACGAACGCGACGGGCAAGTTCTGTCCTGATGCGAAAATCATCCACATTGATATCGATCCATCGTCTATCTCCAAGACCATTACTGCTGATGTGCCGATTGTTGGTCCAGTAGGATCAGTATTAGACGATATGTTGGCCTTGATCAGAGCCAGTGACGAGCAAGTTGATGCAGAAGCATTAGCAAGCTGGTGGAAGCAGATTAACGAATGGCGTCCACGTCACGGCATGCGCTATGACAAGAACGATGATGGCCTAATGAA
>CAJVZR010000122.1 GCA_913019965.1 uncultured Oleispira sp. | reverse complement strand
ACCAATCCGGAGCCTACCAATCCGGAGCCTACCAATCCGGAGCCTACCAATCCGGAGCCTACCAATCCGGAGCCTACAAGTGAGCTGGATGAAGCTATTGGGGTTTTAGGTTTAAAGATACTACCTATTGATCGTGCTAATTTCCCCCAGCCAGAAGGGGCTTTATTTGAATTAGGGAAGCAACTATTTTTTAGTAAATCCTTGAGTAAGGATTTTGAAACTGCTTGTGTAAGTTGTCACCATCCCTATTTAGGAGGAGGTGATGCTTTATCTTTACCAGTTGGTGTTGGTGCTGTTGATTCATCGTTATTAGGTCCAGGGCGAGTACATAATGGTAATAGACTTGTAGATCCTCTTGCGGATGGTGGTCCTAATGTGGCGCGGAATTCACCAACAACTTTCAATATAGCTTTGTATGATCGCTCCATATTTTGGGATGGGAGAATTGAGGTGATAGACGAGGAAGTCAAATCTCATGGTAAAGGGCAAAGAATGAAAACGCCGGATAGTTTGTTTGGTTTCCGAGATCGCTTCGCAGGAGATAATCTGACTCAGGCTCAGGCACGGTTCCCAATTACTTCTATTAATGAAATGTTTGGCCATGGAATCGCTATTTCATTAGTGAATCAACTTCGACGCTTAATTATTGAAAATCGCATGCAAGGATCAGGACTGCAGTCTGGTGATTTACCGGTTAACGGTTGGCTTCCATTGTTTCAGGAAGCCTATTCGGATGATTCAAATAATGTGGAGAAAGTTGTAACTCTTGCAAGAATTACGGAAGCCCTTTCATTTTATCAGCAAACACAGTTATTGGTTGATAATCAGTGGTTTTCTTATTTAAAAGGAGACTTGGCGGCAATTAGTGATGATGCGAAGAGTGGAGCATTGCTTTTTTATAAGCCTCTTGGTGGCGGGGGGTACGGCTGTGTAGTGTGTCATGTAGGCAATAAATTGAGTGACGAGAAATATTATAATTTAGCTACTCCACAGCTTGGTCGTGGAAAAAACAGTAATAATTTTGATACCGGACGTTTGTCAGTTTCAGGAAATGGTGCGGATAAATATCGCTTTCGTACCCCTTCATTATTAAATACTGAGGTGACGGGGCCTTGGGGGCATGCTGGTGCTTTTGTTGAGCTAAAGGATGTTATTCGCCATCATTTAAATGTGGACACATCACTTTCGCAATATGATTATACTTTGGCCAGTTTAAGTCAGTATCAGTATGTCCCTGTAAATAGTGATCGAATTAAACATCTAGTTGATAGGGCACTTTTAGTGTTGAAAACGTCTGAAGAATGGAATCTGTTATCTCATGATGAGATCAATAGTGATCATGTGAATCAGCTGGCTGAATTTTTAAAGAGTCTGACAGATCCTTGTGTTAAAAGTAAAGCTTGTATGGATAAGTGGATCCCGAGTATTGCTGATAAAGGGCCGGATAATAATAGATTATTTGCTATATTTTCGACTTTTGATAATCAAATTAATACTCATACTCCAGATTTAGGTGAGGGGGATCTGGGAGTAGGGGATAATCTAGGAAAGTATTTTAGCGATGTTAGTGACGCAGCAGGTCTAAATTATGAATTGGCAGTATCAGATAATACCAGCCAAATATACTATGTCGCTGGAGGGGTTACGGTCGCAGATTATGATAATGATGGCTGGGATGACTTTTTCGTAAGTCATGCAATGCAACCGGGGAAATTATTTAGAAACAATCGAGATGGTACCTTTGTAGATCAAACATTAGAGGGCATTGGTATACTTAATTCAATTCAATTAGGTGGTCTATTTTTTGATATGGATGCTGACGGGGATAAAGATCTCTTATTGTCGGAAACAAAAGTCGAAAATAATTTTGTTAGAGTTTTAGCTAATGATGGTGATGGAACATTTACACGTAATATAGATTCAGGAATTAAGTTTTCACGATTTACTTCATCATTTTCTGCGGGAGATTACGATGCTGATGGTGATTTAGATTTGTTGAGTGCTCATTGGGTTCTTAGGCTGTTAGAAAAAAGTGGAAAGTATTTATGGAGAAATGATGGTTTAGGGCATTTCATTGATGATACAAATCGATTAGCCCCTCGTCGCAGTGAAGGCCATTTTGGTGGTCAAGAGTTAAGTTTCACCCCAAATTTCACAGATATTGATGGTGATAATGATTTAGATATATTGATAGCTTCTGATTTCGATACCAGTCAAGTTTTGAATAATCAAGCTGGCGTGTTTAGTGACGTCACTACGAGTGCTATTACTGATGAGAATGGAATGGGAGCAGCAATAGGTGACTATGATAATGATGGGGATTTGGATTGGTTTGTAACCTCTATTTGGAATCCTGTAGAGGGGAAAGGGTATGTTGGTGGGGAAAGTGGTAATCGACTTTATAATAATAATGGTTCCGGTATTTTCTCTGATGTAACTGAAGTAGCTGGCGTTCGTGAAGGTTATTGGGGTTGGGGGGCTTGTTTCGCTGACTTTAATAATGATGGCTGGTTGGATATATTTCATACTAACGGAATGACTGTCGGTTTGGAATTAATCGAAGATGTATTAAAGCAGTTCTCCAAAGATCCGAGCCGCCTATTTATTAATAATAAAGAAGGAGGTTTTATTGAGCGCTCGGAAGAGTATGGGATAAATCATGTTGGGCAGGGGCGTGGAATCAGTTGTTTTGATTATGATCATGATGGAGATGTGGATATATTAATTGCCAATAACGGAGCTGCCCCGAATCTTTATCGTAATAATTCTATAGATGGAAATAATTATCTGCAGATATCCTTGCTTGGAGGGGAGGGGAATTGGGAAGCTGTAGGAGCAAAGATCACTATTACTGTTGGTGAAAGCTCCCAGTTTAGAGAGCTTCGCTTAGGTTCCAATTATTTATCGAATAACCCTGTTATAGCTTACTTTGGAGTGGGGAGAAATACAAAAATAGATTCGATTTACATTCGCTGGCCTGATGGCACGGAAAGAACAATATTGGATGTTAATGTAAATCAACATTTACGGATAAGAAAGGTAGGTGGTATAGAAATCATCAAAATTTAAGAATCTGCTTTTTAGTAAAGCTTGAGTAAAAGAGTATTGAAATGCGAATCTTAAGAATAGTTGAGTTAAACTATCAAAAAATAAGCTAGGCGCGGTGGCACTATGTTAAAAAAAGTGAGTTTGTTAAGTCTTATTGTTTCTTTATGCTTGTCGGGTTGTAGTGGTAATAGTGAAAGTACAAAAATTACCCCAAGTGTTGGTGTAAAACGCTTTGCTGGAGTAGTTAATAATTCCTCTATGTATGGCGTTTCCGTGGCAGCTATCCCAGTCAGTAGTCATGGTCAGTATCGTTTAAATTCTGATGGTGATGTAGATTCGATAGTTAAAGAAACTAATGAGGAGGGCCGCTATTCAATGTCTGTTGGTGAGGCTAATGCCTTTCCTTATGTTCTTGTGGTGACAACTCCAAGCGAAAAAGAAATCGAAGATAATACAGCAGAGTTAACTGCTAAGGTAAGTTGTCAGGTCGTATTTGGTTGCTTGGTGGTAGGGGGAGGCAACAAGGCTTTTGGAGAGCAATTTTTACTGCCTTCGGGCTTGGTGTTAT
Organism: uncultured Oleispira sp.; assembly: GCA_913019965.1. GTDB lineage: Bacteria > Pseudomonadota > Gammaproteobacteria > Pseudomonadales > Oceanobacteraceae > Oleispira. The sequence continues at coordinate 4,913 of CAJVZR010000122.1, read as the reverse complement.
CAGCTGCGATTGAGTCTGTTTTTGAGGGGCAGTTTGTTGTAATCAATCCAGTGACTGAAATGGCGAGTGTGCTGGGATATACAGAATATATTGATGATTATGCAAGTGAAACAGAGACCGTTGGGAGTCAAGCAGTACCTAATTATTATAGCAATTTGGGTATAATTAAAGGCAATACTCAAACGGCAAATCTATTGGGCCTGAAAGATATTTTATCGGTAGAGCCGGTTAATTTATTTAGACTGCATGATCTTGTAAAAAAAGCTTCAGCAACAATGCAAGAAAGTATTCGTTATGGAGCACTCATTGCTGCGTGGCAGCAGCTGGAGCAGGAATACAATAGCTCACTTGTATCGGGGGGGGCTTCTTTTCAAAGGGAAGTAGTATCTCAATATATTTCCAATCAAGGGCAATTATTTCAAGCAGCTCCGTCTAACGGAGATGTTTTGTCAATGAAAGAATGGTATCTAGCTGCGAGGGCCAACCTGATTGCGGCTCGTAACTATCATAAAGCACTGGCTCGATCGGTACCTGCTGAAGTTGAATTGGTTATTGCCCGCTTTGAGAATGAAATTCAAAGTTTTAGTGATGATTTGCTGACAGCTGCAAAGCCAACAGTGCCAGATGATTTGACTGATGGTTATCTTGATGCGGTGACTAAAACCAAGGCTATGGTTGAATATGTTAGTGATCTAACTAATAATTTTGCCACTGCAGAATATAGAACAAGTTATAGTGAAACATCTTCAGAAATACGCGCAGAAATTGATCGGATGGTACCTAAATTAGATGTGATGTTAAGTCAGATTTTAGGTATTTATGATTTTTATCTGACTTGTGTTCATGCCGCGTGTAGTAGCGAGAGTGAGTGGAATTCGATTAGTCAGTATGATGAAGATAGTAAGGTATTAACCATCACTCAATCTGAGCATACTCGCTTAGAAATTTCTCAGGGTTTGGTATTTGATAGCATTAATCCCGAAGGTTCAGAGAGTACTAACGTACACGACCTGTTTATACGAGGGTCAATTGAGTATCAGGGTTTAAGGTTCGAACTTTCTGCTATTGATAATGAGCAATCTGACGTTATTTATAGCAGTGTTCGTTTTTCTTTTGCCAAGGCATTGGCTGAGTTACCTTTAGCCCCTGCTTTAATAGAAGGCGGTAAAGGTGCTACGGTTGACGATGAATTAGTTCCTGATGGGATTGAATGGGTATTACCTGACTTTAAGTTATATGAGCCCGCGTCAGTTGGGACTGATGATGAGTTGATCGTCTCGGGGGTATTTAGCGCCTTGATGGCCGCAAGTGTTGATCCTAGGGATTTATTAGAGGGTACTGAAGATACAGATAAATTAGGTAAGCGTTACAATTTATCCAATGTATCTATGACGGTTAAAGTTATTGGTCATAAGCAAGGAGAGCTAGATGCTGAAACTGATAATTCGATTGAGCTTAGAGATAATGCAGTAATATCTTTAAATGCGGTCGCCAGTGAAGCGATCTACTCTAGTAATAATACAGCTGTATATTTTCCTGATAGCATTTATCCGAGTTTAGATAGCTTTTTTAAGCCAAGGCAGGGGTTCGAGGTGGGGACGGTGAGTTCCGCTCCCTTGGCGATTAGTCGTCGTGGTATGATGGAATTTCCTGACTTGACCAGTGAAGGATTTAGTGAGGATTCAGAAAATGTTGTGTTAGTGCAATATTTAGAGGTGGACTATGAAATAGGTGGCTTGGAGCGTTATGTAGTCTATCCAAAACAAGAAGGTAGTGATAAATATTGGGGCTTAATGTGTACGAATATAGCAGGAGGAGAAGAAGATTTAGATGCGTTGGTTGCAGCTGGTGATTTAGGATATACCAGAACAGTGAAAGATGCCGAAGGCAATGATGAAATACAATCACTGTTAACGTGTGAGTTTGGTGCATTGTATGAGGGAGAGGCGACTCCAGATGCTCTAGTTAACACAATTTATGGTATTAATGAATCACAAGTCAATTTGCGCGAGATCAATGGTCAGGGAGTTTATCGTATTTCTTATCCTAAGGCAGAGGATGGTGAGGGAGGGTTAGCCCCCTTCCCACAAAAAGAAACGGAGTATTATGGTGTGGTAGAGCAATCTATTGTACTTGGCGTTGACAGTATGCGCTTGCAGTATCAGCCTGAATTAGTGAATGAAGCAAAAAGTGCATATCTACCAGAAACGGTTTTGGATGTGAGTCTGGTATGGCGTACTCATGAGATAATTGATGTCAATATGTTTTTTGCTTTTGATGCGGAATCAAGATATGCGAACCCTAACGGAAGTGGCCTTCCGTATATTGCCATTGGCGATAACTCTGAAAGCTACTCAATTGCTTATCGAACTAACCTTGACGGTAGTGAAGAGGGACAATTTACTTTTTATTGGTCTGGAGTGACTTATGTTGATGGTCCGATCGAAAATTCTTTAATGATGCAAAAAACAACCGATGAAAAATTGAAAGAAGATATAGCGGTTGAAATTGGTTCGAACGTTTTTTATAAACAAGCGAATAGCAGTGCGGCCGAATCAGAAGAAAAATGCGGGTTTCTCAGTAGAGGGCAGCGCACTGATGAAGGTATCGAGTGTGACGCAATTGCTTACCTTACTTATCGGGGGTTAGTTACTGGTAGTATTCGAGAGGAGCGTGATGGTGTTTATGTAGTGCGATATATTGATGATACTTGGCAGGTATTGGGAAATTAGTTGGCATAGCGATTGTTAATCGGCTAATGCACTGGATTGAAGAGCGGCTTTTGTTTAAAATGCCGCTCTCTTTTTATGTGTATCTTTAACTTGGTGTTATTGCATACGCCACACCAGATATAAAGTAGGCCGTACCTTGGAAATCAATCCGATCGTCGAAACCATCAAAGACCTAAGCGCACGTACCGACATGCTTAGGGGGTATCTTTGACTACGCTCATAAAAAAGAGCGCTTAGAAGAAGTTGAACTGATTTTAGGGGAATCCGCGATTTGGGATACCCCTGAAAAAGCACAAGAATTAGGGCGTGAACGTTCTAGTTTAGAGCTGGTTGTGAAGACTATTGATGATCTTGAGGCGGGTTGCGGTGATGCGCAAGACCTTCTTGATATGGCGGTTGAAGAAGACGACGAAGGTGCGGTTGACGATATTATTGCTGAACTGGATGCTTTAGAAGCTCAGTTAGCGAAGCTTGAATTTCGCCGAATGTTCTCCAATGAGATGGATCCGAATAACGCTTATCTGGATATCCAATCCGGTTCCGGGGGCACCGAAGCCCAAGATTGGGCGGAAATGATTTTGCGTATGTATCTACGCTGGGGTGAAGCAAAAGGCTTTAAAGTCGAATTGCTTGAACTCACGACGGGTGATGTTGCGGGTATTAAAGGCGCGACCATTCACTTTCAGGGTGAATATGCCTTTGGTTGGTTGCGTACGGAGACAGGCGTTCATCGTCTGGTCAGAAAGTCTCCTTTCGATTCAGGCAGTCGCAGGCATACTTCTTTTGCCTCTGTCTTTGCCTCGCCGGAGCTCGATGATGATATTGAGATAGATCTTGATATGTCTGAAGTCCGAGTCGACACCTATCGAGCCAGTGGCGCTGGCGGGCAACACGTGAACAAAACTGACTCGGCGATTCGGTTGACCCATATCCCCACTGGCGTTGTCGTGCAATGCCAAAACCAGCGGTCTCAGCACAAAAATAAGGATCAGGCCCTGAAGCAACTAAAAGCAAAGCTCTATGAACTTGAAGATCAGAAGCGACGATCTGAAATGGATGAGGTAGAGGCAAACAAGTCTGATATCAGCTGGGGCAGTCAAATCCGCTCCTATGTACTCGATTCTGCACGAATCAAAGATCTTAGAACCAATGTTGAAACATCAAATACACAGGCTGTGCTTGACGGAGACCTCGACCAGTTTATCGAGGCAAGTTTAAAGCAGGGTCTTTAGGTATAAATACAATAACCCATAAATGGCAACTGAAGAGAAGCAAATGACCGACGAAAATCAGGTTCTGGAAGAGAGCGACATTGTCGCCCAGCGTAAAGCAAAACTGGCTACCCTCAGACAGCAGGGTAATGCCTTTCCAAATGATTTTCGACGAAAACATACTGCCATCGAGTTGCACGATCAACACGGAGAAAATACCAAAGAAGGATTGGCTGAAGAGAAGTTTGAGACCGTGATAGCCGGTCGGGTCATGCTGCGAAGGGCAATGGGCAAAGCAAGCTTTGTTACGCTGCAGGATAGAACGGGTAAAATTCAGGCTTATATCCGTCAAAACGATGTGGGTGAGGAAGTTTATGCGGATTTTAGTACTTGGGATATAGGAGATATTGTCGGGATAACTGGCTATATGATGAAAACTAATAAGGGCGAGTTGTCGGTGCATGCGACGGCACTGAGACTTTTGACGAAATCTCTGCGTCCGCTTCCCGAAAAGCACGCCGGTCTTACGGACACGGAAACGCGGTATCGTCAACGCTACCTTGACCTGATGGTGAATGACGAGACTCGCGATGTTTTTCAAAAACGGACTAAGATCGTTAGCACTATTCGCGACTACTTTAATGCGCGCGAGTTTATGGAAGTCGAAACGCCAATGATGCAATCGACACCGGGCGGCGCGACCGCGGCGCCTTTCATCACGCATTACAACGCGCTTGATACCGATATGTTTTTGCGTGTAGCGCCCGAGTTGAATTTAAAACGGCTTGTGGTAGGTGGTTTCGAGCGGGTTTTTGAGATTAACAGAAACTTTCGAAATGAAGGTATGTCGACCAAACATAGTCCTGAATTCACCATGCTGGAGTTTTATTGGGCCTACGCTGACTTTAATGATTTGATGGATTTGACTGAAGAGCTGTTTCGAAAAACAGCGATCGCTGCTAATGGCACA
>CAJVZR010000121.1 GCA_913019965.1 uncultured Oleispira sp. | reverse complement strand
ATTACATAGCCGCCGGATCAAAACCACGATCAAAGATTGCGGAATCGCTATCCGTATATTTTTGACGAATCTTAATCAGTGGCTGGTATTCAGGGTCCGCGTAAAACGCCTTCGCATTTTCTACCGATGGGAATTCTACAATTACCAAACGACCTTCAGGCATAGAACCTTCAATCACTTCCACATTCTCCGTCATGATCAATGGCTGGCCACCATGCTTCATCACTAGTGGGAAAGCTGCTGGAGCGTATTCATTGTTGTAGCCTTCTAGGTCGTGGGTGCGAACAAACGCCATAATAAAAGCAGACATAATCATTTCCTCTTGTTTCGTTAGATAGTCTTTCCAATAAGCTGTATTGCTTGGAATAAGGTCATAATACGAGTTCACTATGAAGAGAAAAACAGGAGAGAAAACAAATCAATTTTGTCTTTTTGACAATAATTGTTAGTATATTGGCGAATATATTCGAGTTATTCAGGCTATTATGGATAAATTAAGAGCATTACGCTACTTCAAACGCACCGCAGAACTGAACAGCTTTAGCCTAGCGGCAAGAGAATTCGACGTACCCGCCTCCTCCATTTCCCGCAGGATCAAGGACCTAGAAGCTGAATTAGGGGTAGAGCTACTGCAACGCACTACCCGCAATGTCAGTACCACAGAGCTAGGCAGTCTCTACTATGAGATGATAGAAGAAGTGCTACGCAACCTCGATGATGCCGACAACCTGCTATCTCAACGCCTAGATGCCATGGAAGGGAAAATACGCATCAGCGCCATGCCCAGCTATGGCGAAAAAGTATTAAACCCCATACTGCAAGAGTTCAGACGCCTCTACCCCAAGATCATTTTAGAACTCGACTTCAGCGATGATTTAACCATTTTAGGAAAAGGCGGTGTCGACATTGCAGTAAGAGCCGGTAAAGTTCCCGACGAAAGAATCATGGCTAAGCAGCTATCGAACGCTGAATTTAAACTGGTCGCTAGCCCAAAACTTTTATCCGAATTACAAACCAAGTTAGGCAAATCTATTTTCGCCATTGAGGATCTTAATACCTGTCCCATACTGCAGTTCAGTGCCAAATTTGAAATCTTTTCTTGGTGGTATTTGCAAGATGAACAGTGGCAAAAAATCGAGATAAACCCAGTAATGATGTGTAATAGTGGCGACGCCTTATTAGCATCCACACTCGCCCATCAAGGCTTATCTCTATTTCCTGCTTGGTGGGTAGAGCAATATCTAGAAACCAAAGAACTGATTGAAGTACCTATCGAATACCCAGTCTCCAACATTCCTAATCACACTATGGGCATCTATCTGCTCTATCAAAAAGCGAAATATAAAATCCCTAAGATAAAGCATTGTGTGGATTTTATTAATCAGCAGCTAGCGCATTAGCGCTACTGATAAGGATCACCATCAAACAACTTCGCCCCTTCATGCACTAGCTGCCATGAAGGGCGCGTCGCTAAGTGCTCATGGAACCAAACCTTGAGCTCTGGATCGCTATCCAAACTGTTCGCTGCGATAGGAAACTTATCTTCAGTGGATAAAATTTCTCCCAAACTAGAGCCACAGTGTTGGCAAAAACAGCGCTTATATTTAAATCCTTGTTCCGGTAAATATTCAGCGACGAACTCTTTACCCGATAGCCAAGTAAAAGCCTCGCGCTCCACCATAAAGAACTCCGACGTACCTAACTTGCGACAACGACTGCAATGACAGATCCCCAAAAAACTGGGATCTTTCGCCAAGGTAAATTTAACCGAACCACAACAGCAACTACCTTGAATCATAAGAATCTCCTTTTAATATTGATGATTTTCAGTATTCCAGCCTTAATTGACAGACCGTGTCAGTAGTCTTTACCTGATACAAGTCGATACATTTCGAGTATTGACAGCAACGTCTTTTTCAGCGTAACTTTACATCGTATAGTTAATATACAACCAAAATAATAAGAACACCGGATCTTGGCCCATGACTCAAACCAACCTGATCTCAGCCGGACAATTAGTTAAGCAATTGCCCAGCCTACTCTCTTCCTTGCCGAGCCTAATAAAAGGCATACGCATGGCTACGAATACCGACCTGACCAAGTCTGTCGGCTTAGCCCTGTGTTTCGAACAGGCCGTGGATAAAAATCCCAATGGGCCAGCGGTCATCAGTGAGGGGCGCTCAATCAGCTATAGCGAAATGGATCGCTGGGCCAATCGCTTAGCCCACTTGTTATTAAGCCGTGGCGTGACAAAAGGCGACAGCGTTGCCATCTTATTAGAGAATCGACCAGAATTATTAGCCAGCGTATTAGCCTGCTCAAAAATTGGCGCTGTCAGTGCCATGCTTAATACCGCGCAAAAAGGTAAGGTGCTAGCCCATAGCATTAACATAGTAGAACCCAAATGCATCATCGCCGGGGAAGAATGCCATAGCGCTTTTGATAACATTCGCGACCAATGCCAACTGCAACATCATTTATATTTTCACGATTGCGATACCCTCAATAATAAATCAGCGATGAATACCCCAGCTGAATGGGAAAACCTAGCTGAGTTGATAACCAGTCAAGACAGCGACAATCCAGGTTTGACCCTGAGCATCAAACCAGAAGACCCTTGTTTTTACATTTACACGTCAGGCACCACAGGTTTACCGAAAGCGGTTATTTTTAATCACGGCCGCTTTATGAAACTCATCGCTAACTTTGGTTTGGTCGCCGTGCGCTTACAAGCCGAAGACCGCTTATACGTACCCTTACCGTTTTATCACGCTACCGCACTCGGAGTTTGCTGGTCATCGGCCATTCCTAATGGTGCAGCAATTGTTATGGGCAGAAAATTCAGTGCCTCGAACTTCTGGGATGATATTCGTAAATTCAAAGCCACCTCGTTCGGTTACGTCGGGGAAGTGTGTCGCTATTTGTTAGATCAGCCAGAGAAAGCGAATGATGGTGACCATGATGTACGTATCATAGTCGGTAACGGTATTCGCCCTGCGATTTGGAAAGCTTTTAAGCAACGTTTTAAAATCCCTAAGATTATGGAGTTTTACGCCTCCAGTGAAGGCAATGTTGCCTTCAGTAACCTATTAAACTTTGACGAAACCTGTGGCATCAGCCCGCTACCTTTCGCCATCGTAAAATACGACCGCGATACCGACCAACCACTGCGGGATAAAAAAGGCCGCATGATCAAGGTGAAAAAAGGGGAATCGGGATTATTAATCGGCAAAATTACCCCTAAAAGCCCTTTCCACGGCTATACCGATCCGAAAAAAACCCAAGCCGCAATTTTTGAATCGGTATTTAAAAAAGGCGATCGCTGGTTTAATACTGGTGACATTATGCTGAATATGGGCTTTCGTCATACTCAGTTTGTTGACCGCACCGGGGATACCTTCCGCTGGAAAGGTGAAAATGTTTCAACCACAGAAGTCGAATCATTATTAGAAGATGTTAACGAAATCACCGAAGCGATTGTTTATGGTGTAGAAATCCCCAATACCAATGGTCGTGCCGGCATGGCCAGCTTAAAGTTGAAGGGAGGTTTGAATGATTTCTGTTTTACGAATCTAGTCAGCAAAATTCAGGAAAATACACCTGAATATGCTATTCCCGTTTTCTTGCGTATTAACCAAGATGTCACGGTAACGGGGACGTTTAAACATATGAAAACACCGTTAAAGAATATGGGTTTTGATTTAGAGAAAGCCGATAGTCCTATTTATGTACGTCTACCAAAAGCAGAAAAGTACGTGCCTTTATGCTCTGATTTGCAGCAGAAGATTGAGTCAGGAGAGATTCGTTATTAATTAGCGTAAAAACTAGACTTAGTGATAAATCATTCGTTAAGTCTAGTTAAAAATCCCAACGAGTATCAAACAGATAATTATATTCAATTCCAACATAATCAAAGTACCCTGTATCAGACTTACCGAATAAACGAGAAACAACCCCACTAATACGGTGCTTATCTTTAGCAATATACCCGGCATTAATCAGTGTAATAAAAGATTTGCTTTCTTCATCCACTATTTTGTTATCAATCATCTGATCATTGGTAATGACTATTTGGTAGGAGCTTTTTGCGATACCCACCGCCGGTTTCACAAAGAAACGATGAGAACGAAAATTATGGTGATACAAAACAGAGGCTGCCAATATATTCCGATCAATCTGCTCAGCAAAGTCACAACTTTGGCCTGAATAATTTTGCTGATCACAAACAACCTTACCTTCACTTATTCCATCAGAAGATAAAACAACATCCAATTCAAACGATATGGATTTCGTTAGTTCATAACCTAGACCAGCTTTTAGATCTAATAATAGGTAATCATTATAGCTTCTATCATGCTGCATATAGCTGACACCACTACCAACATGATAATAACCATCAGAATTCGCATTCATCGATATTAATAATGAAAATGTCAGTGCCCATTTTTTCAGTTTTAAAATCCTTTTCATTGCAGTACTCGGGTAGTTCGTCCTATTAGCTATTCTTAGAAATTTTTTGTTTCAACAGCACTAAAAATCCAACCGTTAATACAACAAAGAAAACCATTGTAAAACTGCTCTTAAGCAAGGTGAATATACTCGCCAATTCTACAATTGAAGCCTGTACTTCTGGAAACGAATTAATCATTTTTATAATAAGTATATTTTCGGCGTAATCAAATAGCCCGGCCAAAAAGGGGAAAACGGCTAGATAGTGAAGTTTAGAGCTTGCATTGGTGAGCTTGCCTAAAAGCCAAATGAGCATCAGGGAATAGGCAATAGAAAATAAACCTGGATAAATAAAATCCAATGGCAGCTGGGTGTTTAAGTAGGTATCACGACCTTCAGCACCAAGAGCCGTAAGTAATTCATTCGCATAGGCAAAAGAATATCCTGCGGGTGACAAATCAAAAAGTGGTAATCCAGGAGCAAATGCCGATACCAATGGGATCGAGTACGACAGCATTGTGATATACACAACCATAGTCATTGCAAATAAGATGGTAACTAGCTTTCCCGTAGCATGGCGCTGTGCCATGCTTATTAAATGGTTCATTAATTTCTTCCTAATAAGTAAAATTAATCCAGTTGGATCAAACGTTTTCTATCAAATTTAAATAACTTGGCAATCAGCACATCAGGAAAGATCTCAATGCGTGTATTGTATTCTGTGACAGAATGATTAAATCCTTCACGAATCAGCTCAACTTCATTTTCAAGATGAATTAGGCGTTTATGTAAGTCAGAAAGTGCCTCATTACCTTTCAGCTCTGGATGCCCTTCGACAGAAATAAGACCAGTGGCCTCAGACAATACACCTGAATTCTGCTTTAAATAACTCCCAGCAGCTTGAATGCCTTCATCGTTATTATCCGTCTGTTGATAACCGCGAATAGCTGCTAGCTTCTCTTGTAGGTCACTCTCGTGCTGTAAGTACTTCTTTATCACGGTCACTAATTGAGGCGTCAGATCAAAGCGTTTCTTTAGCGCTACTTGTATATTGGCAAAGTTACGCTCACAACGCTGCTTAAGAAAGATCAAATCGTTATACATAAACATAATCATCATCATAAGCGACAAAGCCGGTGCGGATAAGGAGGCTAATAAAAAATCAACGGTCGAGAAGTTGCCTTGATTACCGGCCATCCAGATACTGCATAAAAACATTAAGCTAATACCCAGGCTCAGCAGTAACAGCCCTTTTGCGCCTTTAACAAACTTCACTTCTTCTTCGCTATAGTTCGAAACGATAAAAGGCGCTTTCTCGGGTTTGCCAAAACACAATTCATCCCCTTTATTTTCGGCGGTTATTTGAGCTTCACCAAATACATACAGCTGATCTTTCGGGCGAATAGATTCTTCATAATAGCGTCGATTACCAATACTGCTACTTTCTTTATGACGAGTAATAAATTCAGCGTCATCAGCATCCACATAAATATTGCCAGTATGATCTTCACAGCGGAAATCAACGGATTCTTTTTCATCGGTTACCGTCACCCAAGAAGCATCTTTTCCTGACCCTCTTTTCTCTTTCACTTGATAGTGATACCAGCAACATTGTTTACCACTTAAAGGCCCTGTTAATGTTAATCGACTATCATTTTCAGTTGTCAGGGGTAATAGCTTGCCATTGGTTTCTGCTAATCCGTAAGCTACACCACCCACCTTAGTTGCGATGACATTTTCTTGCATGCGCTTAAAACGAATCGTACGGAAACCTAACCAAGAAAAAATCACCATCACCAGTAGTCCGATCAGGATCATAAACTGGTTGTGGTCAGTACGGGTTAACTGTAAATCCGCCAAGCGGGCATCGGCGACCTTTTGTAAAACCGGTGTTAGGGCAATGCTAATGATCTTGTCGGCACCGATAGTCGCGGCATATTGCGCCTCGGGGAAGTGAGCTACTTGAGCGAGATAACGCTGTTGAACTTCATAAGCAGTTAAGCGCCAATTATCGAGTCGACTTTTCTCATTGGCTGTTAATTGACTGAATTGAGGCTGATGAATATCAAATACGTCGCTTAACCCTGAGTATTGCAAGCCATTAGCAGTGAATACGTCCTCAATGGCTTTCTGCGTGTTCACTAAATGAGATTTAACTCGCTCGGCGCCACCAGCGACATTCAACTTCAAGCTCTGAAAACCCAGCTGTAGCAATAGTACGCTGGTAACAATCGTCATTAATGTTAAAAAGGTGACAACCTTGTGACGGCGCAGAGTAAACATCAACATAAAACACATCAAAATCGATGCGGTAATACCGGCCCAAATACTTAAGATAGCATTCGACCCCATGGATGATTGTGCTGAGTCGATACTGAATTCAGAAATAATCGGAACGTAGTCTCCGTCTACATTAAATAAAACTTGGGGCACTTGATTCTTACCAGAGTCATTTTTCATCCAACCAATAACATTAATCGAATCGCCCTGAGTAATTGTCCATTCGGTATGGCGCAGATCACCACTATAGTTTCGTGAAGACTGCTTAGTATTCCAGTCAATATCAGCATGACTCAAACCTGTCGTTCTTAACAAGGCCATACCTTGATTATCACGCAAGATGAAATCCACCGAACGGGTTTCGTCGCGTAAAGTGCGCCATTGGGTATCACCATCAGAATCTTCATATTCTTCTTCCAGCAGATAACGGTAATATAGGGATGGAGTTTGGGTATGGGGAGTTTTTAAATTCTTCTGATACTTATTGGCAATACCACTGAGCTGCACTTCCCCATCAACAGAACCGACAATACTCGTCAGCGGAATGCGCTCTAGCTTGCGGAAGTCTTCAATATCACTGAATCCGGAATTGGTAAGGTGTAGGCCGATAAAGCCCAAGACAGGAATAAGTAGTGCCGTAATTAGGCGATACCAAGGTTTCATAATATGTCGCGGTCCATCGATTAAAGACAATGCGAACATTTAACCCTATTTTGCTCATTTCTACAGCATGTATTTTTGTTAAATCTGCAATCAATAAAATCGACTAACTATTTAGTAATCTTTTATAAGCAGATGTTAATAATGCCTTGCTATAAATTTGATGGAATTTACCCAACAGATGAAATAGGCCCCCGAATGAGGCTTGTCCACTCTCTGTTTTTTCCTTAGGAACAACCACTGAGCCAAAATACAGACGAGTACCCGCTTCACTATCACTGGCCTTTTGCACCATAAGCCATGAGCGTGTATTACCGGTAAAATCTCGCATCAAAATCTGATTCGCTTCTCGCCCCTCAACCGTCCAAATAGAGTAACGATCTGATTTCCCCAAAGACAGCGCCAGCGCGTCATGATCGCTAGCACGTTTGAACGTTGCTAGCGATAAGAGGGAGCGTTCTAGCTTGAACAAGGGCGTAGTATAAAAAGCCTGAATATATTCATCCAAGCTAATATCTTTTGCGACCTCGCTATAATAACAATCAACAAAAGCGCCTTGTGTTTTATAAGTCGCAGATAAAGCATTGCTCGGTAATTCACTTTCAAACACTTTCGGCATGATTAATTCCTGCATTTAATTTTCCGTAATAATTGTGCTCAAACCATTCAACTCAGACAACGACCGTATCACATAGACAGATTGATTTTCAGAGCGCTGATCTAATTTCCGGCGGAAATCATCGTTCCAAAACTGCGGACAAAGCTTCAAGGTTTTATAACTTGCCAAAGAGCCCTTTAAAACAGAGCTGCCCTTAGGCCAACCTTCAGGGTTAACAAACAAGCTCTTAAGCAAGCGTATACTAACCAACCAATAACTCACCCAATAAGGCAAGTCGATATAGATTAAGGTATCCGCCGCATCTAAGCGTTGATGAAAGGATGCTATAGGGCCGAAGCCATCGATGATCCACTGATCCTGGCTCAATATATCTTCGTGCTCTTTGTCATATGCCTGCCTATCGACCAAGTCACCATTCTTTTTATAGACAATTGAATCCAGTGGATACAAGGGTATTCCCGTCACTGCTGCTAAGCGTTTACTCATAGTGGATTTACCACTGCCAGGTTTTCCAAAAACTGCGATTTTTTTCATACTGCCTCCATTAATTAAAATAATCCCAAGAGGCAGAAACAAAAAACCCGCCTCTAGGGCGGGTTT
>CAJVZR010000120.1 GCA_913019965.1 uncultured Oleispira sp. | reverse complement strand
GATTTTATAATCTTACGCTTAGGGACGCTAAATGACAGTACTATGATGAATACCGATTATCGAGAAAGTAAGCACATTTGGTTATCTGAAAAGGCTTGTTGGTATAATTTAAATAGTGACATAGAAGCGCATCAAGAGTTTTAGTTTATTTTCAATAAAACTAAAATTTGTTGACTTAAAAAATTATGGCGTTAATCTTGCCGCATTCAATTTCAACTCTATTACTGCTTAGGAGGTTTACATGATGGTCAATATTAAAAACACAACCAAAACTCTTAACGCAGGTCTGACCGCTTAACAGCAACGTCTGCCCGGTCTAACGACCTGCCAATTACTCTGTTTTTACAATTTAAAATTATACAGGATTGGTTTATGGGCAACTCTCATGATCAACTGCCTGCGCCTAACGATACCGTCGATATCCGATTAATTTCATCGGAATCAAACTGGATCGAAGGCGCGGCTATTCAGCAGTTACAAAAAACCGCTGAACTTAACGGAATGCGCGCAGTAGCGGGTATGCCAGATTTACACCCAGGGCGTGGTTACCCTATCGGTGCCGCATTTTTCTCTGTCGGTAAAATTTATCCAGCGCTAGTGGGAAATGATATTGGCTGTGGTATGTCGTTTTGGCAAACCACATTAAAGCTATCAAAACTGAAACTCGATAAGTTGGCAAAATCACTCAGCGATATTGAACAGCCTTTATCGGAAGATTGGGACGAGGAAGTAAGAGATGGAAAAATTGGTAAAAATATTCTCAATGATGAATTTGATCGTTCGTTAGGCACCATTGGCGGCGGCAATCATTTTGCTGAATTTCAAGCCATTGACCGTATCGAAAATCAGGCATTATTTGAGGAAGCCGAGCTAAATAAAAATTTCACTTATCTCTTAGTTCATTCGGGGTCGCGTGGATTAGGCCAAAGCATACTCAGTGAACACGTAACTCAACATAACCATAACGGTTTACAGGAGAGTTGTGATGATTTCAGCGCTTATATGGCTAAGCACGATGAGGCAGTGCGTTGGGCGGAATTAAACCGAGAGTTGATCGCTCGTCGATTTATGCAAGCTGTGCGCTGTGAAGGTCGGCCGATATTAGATGTTAATCATAATCTAGTATCACCGGTAGAAGTCTCTGGCAGCACCGGCTGGCTGCATCGAAAAGGGGCAACGCCTTCTGATAATGGTTTAGTGATTATTCCGGGTTCTCGTGGAGATTACAGCTATCTTGTTAAGCCAGTTGAAGAAACAGCTCATCGCAGTTTATTTTCTTTGGCCCATGGTGCAGGAAGAAAGTGGGCAAGAGGAGATTGCAAAGCACGATTGGATAAACGCTTTAGTAGTGAAGATTTACTGCGAACTAAATTAGGCAGTCGAGTGATCTGTGGGGACAAAGAGTTACTTTATGACGAAGCCCCAGAAGCTTACAAGCGTTGCGACGATATTATTCAGTCGTTAATTGATGAAGGCCTGATAGAGGTCGTCGCTCGTTTACGCCCAGTTTTAACGTTTAAAACTCAAGGGAGGTGTGACAAATGAACATGTTATTACTGTCGGCGGGTAAAGGGCCGCAAGAATGCGCTTTTGCCGTTGGTTTGGCCTTAAAACAGTTACAGCAAGAGTGCCAGAAGTTTTCAGTTCAATGTTCTATTGTTGAACTGAAGCAAGGAGATCACTCTAGTGTATTGCACCATGTGATTGTCGCATTGAAAGGAGATCATGAAAATGAACTCGTCCAGCGCTGGCTAGGCTCAATGCTTTGGGTATGTCAAAGTCCATTTAGAAAAAACCATAAACGAAAAAATTGGTTTTTCTCGGGCCAGCTTATCGGCAGCGAATCGGCTAACGTAAGTACTAGTTTGAAACTGAGTGATATTAGTTTCAGTTACTGCAGAGCTTCGGGTGCAGGTGGTCAGCACGTGAATAAAACGGACTCAGCCGTACGAGCCGTGCACAAACCATCAGGTATTCAAGTGCGTGTCGAAAGTGAGCGCAGCCAGCATGGTAATAAACGCATCGCTATCAAATTATTAGAATATAAATTAAAACAGGAGGAAGAAGAGAAAAACCAGATGGGAAATAAAGAAGCTTGGGGTTCACACCAAACCCTTGAAAGAGGTAATTCGGTGAGGACTTTTAAAGGCATGAATTTTATAGATTAATAAAAATTATTACTCTTATTTTTAGATAGAAATAGTCTATAAAAATAGACTATTTCTATGGTTGTAAGACCAGCATGAACTAAAATTATAGTAGTGATTTAAAATGTGCTGGTGGCTTTATGTATGCTCTAAAAGCAGAAGAAATAATAGCTGATTCCATTAATCGTGGGATTCACGAGAGTGATCAATTACTTCTAAACGACCTAGCCGAAACAAATGATCAGCTCGGCGATCAAATTACCACGCTTGCTGGGCAAATTAATGCGGCTACTTATCGATTATTAAAACTCATTGCCGAGTTTGATCGTCGCAAAGCTTGGGCAGGCTACGGTATCCGTTCTTGTGCCCATTGGTTAAATTGGAAATGCGGCATTGCTATGAGTGCTGCTCGAGAAAAGGTAAGGGCTGCTCGGGCATTAGAAGGCTTACCTGCTATCAATACAGCCTTTCAAAAAGGCGAACTCAGTTTTTCTAAAGTACGGGCGATGACTCGAGTCGCCACGACGGAAAACGAAGACTATTTATTAAACATCGCAGAATACGGCACAGCCCAGCATATGGAAATATTGGTTAAAGCCTATCGCACCGTGAGTCGCATTGCGGATACCCCAGAAGATTTCAATGCAGTTGAAATCAACGAATGCAAGCAAAGTGTATTGGGTGAAACACAGCATGAATTAAGGCAGCAGAAACACCAGCAGGAAGATCGTAGCGTCAGTTGTTATCAAGATGATGACGGTATGTGGATCATCAAAGCAAAACTGCCACCAGAAGAAGGTGCTCTCGTCGCAAAAGCGCTGCAAGCACTGGGCGATCAAATTGCAGAATCGAAAACGCCAACAATACCAGAAGAAACGAAGGAAGCAGAAACAGACCTGCCTCATAACAGTGCAAAAAGCGTTTCCGCGGAAACGTTTTTGCTCGATAAAGAAGACGGTGGAGATAAAGAGCGACTTACTTTTCCTCAACGTCGCGCCGATGCCTTAGTTTCAATTGCCGAACATTACCTTGCCAGCGACTCAGCGGAACTAACCTCCTTAAAAGGTGCAGAACGTTGCCAGTTGATTATGCATATCAGAGTGGATTCTCAAAATACAGCTTCTATTAATGCCAGCTTAAATGATCGTTGGTTGCTACCTAATGCCGCAAGGCGCTTAGCCTGTGATGCCAGCTTGCTGGTGGTGCAAGAAGATGAGGTCGGTAATGTATTGGATATAGGCCGTAAAACACGGATTATTCCCCCTGCCATGGCGCGTGCATTAGCGATTCGAGATGGTGGTTGTCAGTTTCCGGGTTGTTGTGAAACACGTTATACCGAAGGGCATCATATAAAACACTGGGCGGATGGTGGTGAAACTAAGTTGGATAACTTGGTGACTCTCTGTCGCTATCACCATAGGGAATTGCATAAGGGGGCGTTTTTTCTTTCACTTAAGCCAGTGTCAGCAAATTTAGCAACGGATAAGCCAGTACGCTTTGCCGAGCGCTTGTGTTTTTCTAAAGTTGATCGTTATTTTGATGCGCCTTTTAGTCGAACAGAAGACTATGTTATTGCAGCCAATCCCGCTAAATTTACCTGTGCTTGTTGTGATTCTTCTGACTTGGGTAAGACTTTACCTAGGCTGATTTATAATTCGATTGATGAAAAGACGGCTGTCACTAAGTGGACAGGGGAGAATATGGACTTGGAAATGGCGGTTGATGGTTTGTTGAGTGTGGGTAAGAGGTGGAAGCATGGACTCAATTAGTTATACATTTGCTCGTAGAAATCTTGGGAAGGCGATGGATCAAGTTTGTAATGATCAAGCGCCAGTTATTATCACCCGTAAGAGCAAAGCCTCTACGGTGATGCTGTCGCTCGAGGAGTATCAAGCAATGGAAGAAACTAATTATTTATTACGTTCACGAACTAATGCTCTTGATTTATTTGAATCGATCGGAGAGCTGGAAAATGATCAGGAGTGCAGAAAATCAATAGATTAAGAAATGGCATTTAATACAGATTCCTTCAAAATTTTCGCAGCATAATCCTTACTCGCATCAGGAACCGTAGTCGCTATTTGATAAGACCCTTGAATTGAAGCGATGATAAAAGTCGCGAGCTCTTTGGCTTTCTTTTTATTTAACTTTGTCCCGACTTCTGAGGATGCCTGAATTAACAGTTCTACTAAGGTATTAGAGTGCTTAGCAATAACGTCTTGATACAAGTTCCGAACATCTTCTAACCTCACAGCTTCAGCACCAATAATTACCCAAGCGGCAACGGCCTGCTGATCACTGCCTTCCCCTAAGGCTAATGCCGCATCAATATAGGCCATAAGCTTATCTTCAGCAGACTCAGCTTTAGTTGCAAGAAGCTCATATCTTTCATCCGCTTTATCACTCAGCTCGGTCATTAGCGCAATCAAGATCTCTAACTTGGTCTTGAAGTGATAATGAATCAGACCTGGAGATAAGCCAGCAGCTTTAGCGATGCTTTGAATAGAGGCCTTCTCATAGCCTCTTTCAGCCATTGCAGACATAAGCCCTAAGACAATCTCTTGGCGGCGGTGTTCGGTATTAGACGGTCTGGCCATGATGGTGCTCATTAATCAATTTTGGTTATTCAACCAAATTACTTGACTCAAGGGAAGTAAATGTCTAACTTAGTTAATAAGTTGGTTGACCAACCAATTAACGATTAAGAGAATATATCAAAAGCAAGGAGCGTCATGATGGAAAAATTAAGAGCCGATTTTCTATCCACTGCCCGTAAGTGGGGAGCAGAGCAAGATGATATCGAACGTATATTCAGATTATTACTAACCACTTATGGTGATGATCGGCGCCACTATCATGGCTTGAGCCACATTGAGCAAATGATGGGTCTAGCAGAGCAATATCAAAATGATATTCAGCACTGGCACAGCTTTTACTTCGCTATTTGGTTTCATGACTTTATTCAGCAAAATAGTGGTGATAATGAAGGCATGAGCGCTGAGATCGCGGTTGAGTTCTTGGCCCAGTTGAAAGTGCCAGCAAAGATTATTGAATACTGCGCTGAGTTAATACTGGCCACAAAGCATCATGGCTATCAGCCCGATACAGATATGCAGCTGTTCGTGGATATTGATCTTTCAATATTGGCGGCTGATCGAGCCTTGTATAAGTCGTACGCCTATAAATGCCGTAAAGAGTATTCATTGCCAGATTTTGTCTATCGCTTTGGTCGTAAGCGCTTCTTGAATGGCTTGTTGGCTAGGGAGTTTATATTTTCTAGTGATGTGTTTAGAGAGCAGAAGGAGCTGGTAGCACGCGAGAATATTCAGTGGGAATTGGAGGCTTGGTTATGATTTTAATATATGAAACTTTATATAAAATATTATTTTTGGTTTCAGTCTTGATATCAATATATCTCGGCTTTAAAGCAGGAAACCTTGTTCAAAGTGATTATGGCTTTCCTTGGAATTATATTGCTTTGATATTCACATCTTTAATTTGTCATACAGTTTTCGTAAGAATTGTATTGGATAAAATAATATTTAGAAAACTAACAGAAATGTATACACCCGTTTTTGAATATGACACTGAAAGGGGTAGCATTCGCTATGGTGAAAATATTCAATATATCCCTTGGCAGTTGGTTGTCAAAGTTGAAATTTTAACCACAGATAAAGGCCCTTGGGAAGAAGATGTTTGGTGGTTGTTTCACTTAGCTGATGTCGATGAGCCTATTGGAATCCCCCAGGGGGCTGAAAATAATAAGGATCTATTTGATGTGTTAGAGAAATACTTCGCTGGTACTGATATGGATGCGCTATTTGCGGGAATGGTATCGGTCGATAATGCTCTTTTTAGGGTTTGGAGCTTAGATTGATAGTGATTGTTAATTGTCCTCGTCACACATCAATAAAGAGCGGAAGACGTTTCAGCGGAAACATTTCGCTGTCTAATCTCGAATAGAAATTCGATTAATGGGTTGTTGAGTGTGGGTAACAAAGTCACTACATTGAATTCCTCCAAGTGTTGATATATTTGGTCTAAAAGTCTATGATGTACAGAAATATGTACAT
This sequence comes from uncultured Oleispira sp., assembly GCA_913019965.1. Lineage (GTDB taxonomy): Bacteria > Pseudomonadota > Gammaproteobacteria > Pseudomonadales > Oceanobacteraceae > Oleispira. Next base: position 2,476 of record CAJVZR010000120.1, on the reverse strand, counting down.
GAGCAGTTTGGCGTTATTTAGAACCATTTGGAGAGAATATGGACGCAATTAGCTATACATCGGCCCGTGCGAACCTCGCTAGCACAATGGAGCAGGTCTGTAATGACCATGCCCCCATTATCATTACCCGTAAGAGTGAAGCCCCTGTTGTGATGATGTCTCTTGAAGACTATCAGGCGATGGAAGAAACAACCTATCTGCTTCGTTCACCGGCCAATGCACGCAATTTACTTGAATCAATTGCTGAATTAGAAGCGGGTAAGGGCACAGAGCATGCCTTGATTGAAGAATGAAACTCACCTTTTCAACGAAGGCTTGGGAGGGATATCTCTATTGGCAATCAACCGATAAGAAAACTCTTAAACGTATTAATGCGCTGATCAAGGAAATTCAGCGAACTCCTTTTGAAGGAACTGGAAAACCAGAGCCGTTAAGGCATGGACTTGCAGGTTATTGGTCGCGGCGTATTAATGACGAACATCGTTTAGTTTATAAGGTTGAAGAGGGGGCTGTTTTGATTGCTCAGGTTCGTTATCATTATTGATAAAATACCATATCGTTTTTCTGCGCATTAATGATTTTTAAATTTAATTGAAACTTGGAAAAAGAACCTCTAAGGATTAATTTTCCAAAGCTATTACTTTATTAAAAATTTGTTCTAAGAGAGATGCCTTCAAATGGGATGATTTTAGAACCGAATTTATAGCGATTAAAATTGGCATTTATGCTAAAAGTTTCATTGATATAATACGAAAGCTCCAAACCAAAGAAGAAATTAAAGCTTGAACTTTTATCTGACACAGTACTTTTTGATGACCCAAACTGACCTGAAGTCAGAGTCGAATGTTTGTCTGTTATACTCCAATCTAGAATACCAAAGGTTGGTTTCCAAGAGAGATTGTTTGTAATAGGAGTTATATAGTTGATTGCATAACTGCGTACTGAAGCTGAACGTGATGTGTTAACGCGGGCTACCGAATTTTCATCAATTCCTTGTTCGGCTTGATTATTGCCAGAAAAGTATACGAATGTGTAGTTAGTCTTTAGTGTTGAATTAGCTTTATCGAAATTGAAGTAAGTTAGTTTAAATTCTAGACGTTTATTTTTTATACCAAGAGAAATGTTGTTGGGAGTGCGGTTATTAAAATCGGAGTGCTCGAATTGAGAGGTGAAAGACGGGTACCAGGGAGATATTTTTTCTTTTATTAGCTCAATTTGCTTATTTTTAGAATTACCTAAAGATACTGGGCTGAGTGCAGATCCCACCTCAAAAAAATAATCAGCAGAGTGTGCAGTAATTGAAAATAAAATAGCGAATGAGCATGATAGGCTTCTTAAAGTTTGTAACAAAAAATATGTCACTTAAAATGTCCTTGTTTAAGTTAAATTAAATTAAATAGAGAGTGTGTGTTGAAAATCAATAAAAAAGGCAACCTATTCTAAGGTTGCCTTTTTATAGTCTAACTTAAGAAAAACGTTATTTCTTAGTCCTCATAATTCTCAATCGCAGGACAAGAACAAATCAAGTTACGGTCGCCGTACACGTCATCAATACGGCCAACAGATGGCCAGAATTTGTGAGCGCCCAAGTTCTTAGTAGGGAATGCCGCTAACTTCTGTGAGTAAGGACGATCCCAATCACCAGTAACCACATCAGCGGTATGCGGTGCATTTTTCAGCGGGTTGTTTTCCGCGTCTAGTTCGCCGTTATGAATCGCCATGATTTCGCCTTTAATCGAGATCATTGCATTCGCGAAGCGATCGATTTCAGCTTTGCTTTCAGATTCCGTTGGCTCAATCATGAAGGTGCCCGCTACAGGGAACGACATAGTCGGTGCGTGGAAGCCGTAATCCATTAAGCGCTTAGCGATATCCACTTCTGTAATACCGGTTTGCTCTTTTAATGGACGCAAATCAATAATACATTCGTGGGCGACTAAGCCTTTATTTCCTGAGTACAAGATTGGGTATTGTTCGCCCAAACGCTTGGCCAAGTAGTTCGCTTTTAATAGTGCGTTCTGTGTGGCTTTACGTAAGCCCTTGCCGCCCATTAGCGTAATGTACATCCAAGAGATCGTTAAGATACTCGCAGAGCCGTAAGGAGCAGAAGATACCGCGCCTTGGCCTTTCGATTCGTTATCAATCGGACGCACTGCGTGGTTCGCAACAAACGGTGCAAGGTGCGCTGCTACGCCGATTGGACCCATACCTGGACCACCGCCACCGTGTGGAATAGCGAAGGTTTTGTGCAAGTTCATGTGCGATACGTCAGCGCCTAAGTACGCAGGTTGAGTAATACCCACCTGTGCGTTTAAGTTAGCGCCATCCATATACACCTGGCCACCTAGGCTATGAACAAGTTCGCAAATTTCTTTGATCCCTTCTTCGTATACGCCGTGGGTCGATGGGTAGGTGATCATCAAGCAAGAAAGGTTATCGCCAATTTCTTCGGCTTTGGCTTTCAAGTCGGCGAAGT
>CAJVZR010000119.1 GCA_913019965.1 uncultured Oleispira sp. | reverse complement strand
ACGGCGGCTTTAGCAATTTCCATGGTGTCGGCAGCGACGGCGAAAATTGGCTGACCAATGTATTCGCATAGCTCTTCTACCAGCACTGGGTCTCCAGAAAAAACGGGGCCAATGTCAACATGACCCGGTACATCATGTACCGTGATCACATCGACGACCCCCAAGGTTTCTCTAACTGAAGTGAGATCGATTGACTTAATTTTCGCGTGGGCATGCTGACTGCCACCCACTGCGATGTGCAACTGGTTGGGTAATTCTGGCATGTCATCAACATACACAGCTTTACCGGTAACATGTTTTTCCGCACTCTCGTGCTTCATGTTTTGTCCCGTCTGACCTTTGCTTTTTACTTTGATTGGACGGTTCTTTTGTTCATTCTTGTCTAAAGAATTTTCTGACTCTTGTGTTGGTAAGTCGATTAATTTACGCATGATTCGCTACCTCACCTGCCGATAGCTCACTCTTATCAAGCGACTCTATTCTTGTGACTAAATTAGGGTTAGAAAGTTCAAAAGCACATTTCTGAATGAGGTTTTGTGCAACCTGCATACGGTATTCGGAAGTGGCGCGTACGTCTGTCATTGGCGCGAAGTCTTGATTAAGCACCTGAGCGGCTTCTTCAAAAGCTTCCATAGAAACTGCTTTATTCACTAACGCTTGCTCTAGGTTAGTGGCGGCTTTTGGAATGCCTGCCATGCCACCAAAACCAGAAGATACTGATATAACGGTTTGCTCACCTACCTCTTTATTAGAGAGGGTGAACTTAAACGCTGCTAATACTGCAGATATATCATCTTCAAGACGCTTAGATATTTTGTAGACCTTTAAGGCTTGGTTCTTTTGCAAGCGAGGGATACGAAACATACGTAGGTATTCGCCCTGCTTTTGTTCTGTCTTTTTATAATCCAAGAAGAACTCTTTCAACGGCATCCAACGATTACCTTCAGCGCTAGCCAATTCAATGCAAGCTTCTAGGGCTAACAATACTGGAGGGGTATCGCCAATCGGTGATGCGTTAGCAACATTGCCACCCATAGTGCCGTTATTACGCACCTGGCGTGAAGCGAAACGGTGTAATAGCTGGCCAAATTCTGGGAAGTGCTCATTCAACGTTGCTTCCATCTGACTATAAGTCACACCGGCACCGATCAAGATAGAATCATCTTCAACTGTGATGGTTTTCAGGCTAGCAATGTCATTGATTGCGATTAACTCAGGTAGACGACGATTCATCTGGGTAACTTCAAGGGCGATATCCGAACCACCGGCGACCATACGTGCTTCAGGGTGCTGAGCTAATAAGGTTTTTAATTCGTCTTCGGTCTTTGGCGACCAGCTTTGGCTTGCGATATCAGAATTTGAAGCGGCGTGAAAAAGACCCGCTTCAGTTTCTGCTGCCACATCAACTGGCGCTTCCGATTTTGTCTCGGCTTCTGGCTGCCAGATACCGACTTGGCCTGCATCAGCACTGTTGTTCTGATACTTGCTCATGTTTTCTGCGGCTTCGATAATTGGACGATAGCCAGTGCAACGACATAGATTGCCAGATAGTGCATCGATAATCTTGTGATGATCCGCAGGTTCGCCGCCCTGATTCTCATGCAATGCCGCTAGCGACATAACAATACCAGGAGTACAGAATCCGCACTGAGAACCGTGATAATCCACCATAGCTTGCTGTGCTGGGTGCAATTGATCCGGAGTCTTTTCTTTAGCAGAACCTTTGGTCGCTAAAGCATCTACCGTGATTAAGCTCTTACCATCAAGCTGAGCAACAAAGCTAATGCAGCCGTTAATCGCTTGATACTGCCACTTGCCATCTTGCTTTTCCCCTAGCAATACAGAACACGCACCGCAGTCACCAGAGCCACAACCTTCTTTAGTACCAGACAAGGCTTGCTGAGTACGCAAATAGCGCAATACTGTCATGTCGCTTGAGACAGCTGATTCTTCAATCCAGCTACCATTTAAACAAAATCTAATCACGGGTTTACTCATATTCATCACATATAATTGCGCGCATTATTACGCGAATGTTACGACTAATCAAATTTCTGACCAATCAGACAGCTTTTAATCATTTAGTATCTTCATATCAAGATTAGTACCAATCTCGTCAACCCCGCATGACATCTAGCGTAGAGGCCTTCAAGCACTTATTTCAACCCGTTCATTAATCCCCTTCGACAGGAAAGAGAATATTAGTATCACAAAGCAATTCCCAAACTGGCTCTATATGACCACTTACATAACTAATTGGTTAAGTTTTTGCACCAATTATGCTCAGCCGAGTGCATGACCGCACATTTGTAGACCATAAAATAAGTATAGCTAGGTTAATTTATAACCTTATATGGATTTAATCTTTAACAAGCTGCCTTTATAAGTCAGATATAAGCTGACCTTCTGAACAATTTTTTGAGATTTTTTCATTTTTATCGCATTATAGTCTGACTTTTGGCAAAGAAATTGCTTAATAAAGCTGGCTAACCGGTCAAGAATTGAATCATGAATCAAATTGAACTGAACAATATAACCAAGCGCTACCCTGGCTGTATCGCCAATCAAGCGGTCGAACTGACGGTTGCCCCGGGTGAGATACATGCCTTGCTTGGGGAGAATGGCGCGGGTAAGAGCACCCTGATGAAAATCATTTATGGTGTGGTTAAACCCGATGAGGGCACCATGCGTTGGCAAGGCCAGGAGATTGTGGTGAAAGGCCCGGCTCATGCTCGTGAACTCGGCATTGGTATGGTTTTCCAGCACTTCTCGTTATTCGAGACCTTAACCGTGGCCGAGAATATTGCTCTGAGTTTACCAAAAGAGGAAGCCAAGTCTCTTGAGCTATTAAAGCAGCGCATTATTGAAGTCTCTGAACATTACGGTATGAAGCTTGATCCTAACCGTTATGTGCATACCCTTTCGATTGGTGAGCAACAGCGCGTTGAAATTGTTCGCTGCCTTTTGCAAGACGTGAAACTTCTGATTCTTGATGAGCCGACTTCGGTATTAACCCCGCAAGAAGTTGAGACCCTATTTAAAACCCTTCATTTATTATCCGATGAAGGCTGCAGTATTTTATTTATTTCTCACAAGCTCGACGAAGTACGCGCTTTATGTGATCACGCGACCATTCTAAAAGCCGGCCAGGTCAGTGGTCACTGTATTCCAAAAGAAACGACCACAGAAGAACTTGCTCGTTTAATGGTCGGTGACGATACTCCACTTACCGAAGACTATAAAAAGGCTGAAGGGGCAGAGACCTACTTATCCATTGTCGATTTAAGCCATCAATCTGATGATCCCTTTGCCTGTACGCTAAAAAACATTTCTCTTGAGGTTAAATCCGGAGAGATATTAGGTATTGCCGGTGTCGCGGGTAATGGCCAAGAAGAACTGCTTAATTTAATCAGTGGTGAAGATACCAGCGCAAAAGAGACTGTATTTTTTGCCGAGAAAGCAGTGGGCAACTTAACTCCAGAAAAGCGTCGAGTTTTAGGTTTAGGCTTTGTTCCGGAAGAACGCTTAGGTCGCGGGGCAGTACCGGATATGTCATTGCAAGATAATGGTTTATTAACCGGCTATCAGGGTGACCTAACCAAAAACGGTTTGATCAATACCAGTAAAGTGAAAGCATTCGCCCAGAAAATTATTGAAAAGTTTAATGTAAAAGCGGCTGGTATACATGCCCAAGCAAAATCCCTGTCGGGAGGGAATTTACAGAAGTACATTATCGGTCGTGAAATTCTACAGAATCCAAAACTATTAGTTTGCTCTCATCCAACTTGGGGTGTCGATATTGGCGCGGCTATTTTGATTCGTCATGAATTAATTAAACTGCGTGATCAAGGTTGTGCTGTATTGGTGGTTTCTGAGGATATTGATGAGTTGTATTCCATTAGTGATCGCATTTGTGCCATTTGTGATGGTGAACTTTCTCCCCTTGCTCCGACTCATGACGTTTCGATTAATCAATTAGGTTTATGGATGGCGGGAGATTTTCAAAATCACGAAATAACCGCTGATGTAAATCCTAGCTCCGCTTCGCAAGCTCCTGCTCAAGATCCGACTCAAGAAGGAGCACTATAATTATGCTAAATATTACCTTAGAAAAAAGACCGTCTGATTCGAAGACTATGTCGTACCTATCGCCATTATTTGCGATTTTATTAACCCTAATTAGCGGTGGATTATTATTTGCTACCTTAGGGCAAGATCCTTTTCATGCACTCTATACGTTCTTCATTGCCCCGTTGACCGATGTGTATGGCTGGACTGAATTAGGGGTTAAAGTGGCCCCTCTGACATTATGTGCGATGGGTTTAATGCTGTGCTTTAAAGCAAGAATTTGGAACATTGGGGCAGAAGGGCAATTTATTCTTGGTGGTCTAGGTGGCGGTTATATCGCGCTAGAATTATTAGAAGCAGAAGGTGCTTGGGTTTTACCACTCGTATTATTGTTTGGCGCTCTGTCCGGTTTATTATGGGGTGCCCTTACCGCACTGTTAAAAACCCGCTTTGGTGCCAATGAAATTCTCACCACCATCATGCTCAACTATATAGCACTTAACTGGTTATTGTATGGAGTGCATGGTCCCTTAAAAGATCCCGATGGTTTTAACTTCCCCGAGTCAGCTTTATTTTCTGATTTCGCTACCCTGCCAGTTTTATCCGATGATTATCGATTAAACATTAGTATCTTCTTTGCATTGATTGCAGTGGCTGCTATTTGGGCCTTGATGTCGAAGACGCTATTAGGCTTTCAAATTGCAGTATTGGGTGAAGATAAATCCGCCGCACGTTTTGCCGGTTTTAAAGAAGAGCGGTTAATCTGGTTTGTTTTATTAGCCTGTGGAGCGTTAGCGGGTTTAGCCGGTGTCAGTGAAGTAACAGGCTCGGTAGGTCAGCTTAACCCCTATATTTCCCCCGGCTATGGTTACGCTGCAATCATTGTCGCCTTCCTCGGTCGCATGCACCCGGTCGGTATCGTTTTTGCCAGTATGTTATTAGCGTTAACTTATATGGGCGGTGAAATGGCACAGATGGATTTATCTCTACCCAAATCGTTAACCGGTTTATTCCAAGGCATGTTGTTATTTTATTTATTGGCTTGTGATTTATTAATTAGCTATCGCATTGTGCGTAAGCCAGCTGCTCGTGCTATCAGCAGTTCTACCAACCCTGCACAAGCGTAAGAGGCTAGTACTATGGATTTTGAATTATTCACTAATATTTTATTCGCGACCTTACGTACCGGTACGCCGCTTATTTTAATCGCGCTGGGTGAAATGGTGTGTGAGAAATCAGGGGTTCTAAACCTAGGGCAAGAAGGCATGGTATTAATGGGGGCGGCGCTTGGTTTTATTGCTGCCGTCGTCACAGGTCATGCGGGCTTAGGCATTATCGCTGCAGTTTTAGCCGGCATGATGATGTCGGTTTTGTTTGCTTTCTTAGCCGTGACACTGGTTTCTAACCAAGTAGCGACAGGACTTGCTCTCACCATTTTTGGTACTGGACTCAGTGGCTTTTTAGGCGCGGGTTATGTGGGAATGGCCATTGACGGCATTGCCCCTTTCCCAATACCGTTTTTAAGCGATATTCCAGTAATCGGTAAAGTTTTATTTTCCCATGATCCACTGGTGTACTTCTCTTGGTTTATGTTTGCACTTATTTTCTGGTGCTTCCGCAGTACGCGCTTAGGTTTAACGATTCGTGCTGTGGGTGAAAACCCTGAAGCGGCGAATGCTATTGGCATTCCAGTAATGAAAGTTCGTTATGGCGCCATTTTATTTGGCGGTGCAATGGCCGGTTTAGCCGGTGCTTATCTCTCCCTTGTTTACACCCCCATGTGGAGTGAAGGCATGTCCGCAGGACGCGGTTGGATTGCTTTGGCCCTTGTAGTATTCGCCAGCTGGAAAGCTGAACGCATTTTATTAGGGGCTTATTTATTTGGTGCCGCGAGCATCATGCATTTGGTTCTGCAAGGACTTGGCTTTGAAGCTTCTCCGAACCTTCTCGCTATGCTGCCTTATGGCGCCACCATTATTGTTTTGGTCATCATCGCCAGCGATGCCGCTAAAGCAAAATTAAGTACACCACTTGCACTAGGTCGGCCCTATAGACCGCAGGTGTAGTATTAACTGTAAAGTATTTGGTATCGCCGCAAGATAGTGGCGGACCATTTTAATATCTAACTGAACTATATTTGAACTTTAACTGAAGTGAACTAAAAGGAAGCATACCCATGCTTATGAGTAATGTGCATTCAAAGAATCTAACTAAGCTTGCTATGACAGCAGCATTGGCATTCGGTGCTAATGCTGCCACTGCCGAAGATCCATTAAAAGTCGGCTTTGTTTATGTTGGCCCTACCGGTGATGCTGGTTGGACTTACGGACACGATGAAGGTCGTAAATATGTGGTTGAGCAATTTGGCGATAAAGTTGAAACCAACTACGTTGAAAGTGTTGCCGAAGGTGCTGACTCTGAACGTGTTATTCGCCAGCTAGCGTCTAAAGGCCATGACTTAATTTTCACCACGTCGTTTGGTTATATGAACCCAACGTTAAAAGTTGCGAAGAAGTTCAAGAAAGTTAAGTTCGAACACGCAACGGGTTATAAGCGTGGTAAGAATACGGGGACGTATTTTGCCCGTGCTTATCAAGGTCGTTACTTAACCGGTTTAGTCGCCGGCAAGATGACTAAATCTAATGTCCTGGGTTATGTTGCTTCCTTCCCAATTCCTGAAGTAATTCGCGGCATCAACGCTTTCACTAAAGGTGCACAAGAAGTTAACCCTAACGTTAAAGTAAAAGTAGTTTGGGCTTCTACCTGGTATGACCCAGCTAAAGAGCGTGAAGCGGCTGAAACATTAATGTTACAAGGCGCAGATATCCTAACTCAGCATACGGATTCAGCAGCGGTCATTCAGGCGGCAGAATCTAAAGGTAACTTCGCTATCGGTTACCACTCTGATATGAGTGCTTATGGCGCTAAAGCTCATCTAACTTCAACTGTGCATAACTGGGGTCCTCTTTACGCAGCTAAAGTTCAGGCGGTTATGGATGGAACTTGGAAATCTGAAGACCTTTGGCCTGGTATCGCTGAAGGCGTTACAGATCTTGCACCTCTAAACGATGCGATTCCTGCGGATGTTAAAGCATTAGTCGCGAAGAAGAAGCAAGCAATCAAAGACGGTTCTATGCGCGTATTTGATGGCCCTGTTTTCGACCAGTCTGGCAAAGAAATAATCGGCGCAGGAAAAACACTAGATGATGGCGCTTTGAAAGGCTTCAACTGGTACGTTAAAGGGGTTGAAGGCCAGCTACCTAAGAGCTAAGCCTTTATCAGCCCTTAGGCCTATTCAGGCCTAGATCTCAGTCAGCCTCATCAACACTATTACCGATGAAGCTGACTGAATTGAACTGATCACGGACAGATTGTTCACATTAGCTTGATACAAATCTATTGCTAAGCCGATGAGTTTTTCGTTCAGCATGACATTCTGTTACAATGAACATCCGTATTATTCAGCGGATGATGTCACCTTATACTGTTAATAACGAGGCCTTTGGTGAGCGATACTAAGAAGTACAAACCGGGTAAAATCCGCGAACAAAATAGTCAAAAAATCCTGCAAGCAGCAGAAGTTGAGTTTGTTAAGCACGGTTACAAAGGCACCAGCATGCAGTCTATTTCTGACGCTGCGGGCTTGCCAAAAGCCAACTTGCACTATTATTTTACCAATAAAGCTAAGCTGTATAACGCCGTACTAGAAGATATTGTTCAGCGTTGGAACGAAGTTTTAACCGATATTACCGTTCATGATGACCCGACAGAGACTTTAGAATTTTATATTCGTACTAAGGTTGAGCTGGCCATTCGCTATCCTAATTCGTCAAAAATCTTTGCTACTGAAATTATTCAGGGCGCCCCCAATGTCAACGAATACCTACGTACAGACCTACGTACTTGGTTAAGAGCTAAAACCAAAATCATCGAGACTTGGATTGAACAAGGTAAGATGGCTAAGGTCGATCCTGAGCACCTTTTCTTTATGATTTGGTCGACGACTCAGCATTATGCGGATTTTGAAACTCAGATTTTGACCATTACTAATAAATTAGAATATGAAGCAGACGATGTTGAACGCATCAGTCGTTTTTTGTGCCATATGATTCTTACCGGTTGCGGCTTAACCCCAACACATAAGCTTTAATTCGCTTTTATATACTGTAAAATAGCTCTATCGGCAGATTAACACGCAAGTCACTGCCATGTACGCATTCTGTGCATGGCGATTTGTGAATTAGTATTTGCTAATTTTACTGCTATCCCCCTGTTTCCGTTTGCACTCTTTTTTAATTTTCATCGCTGAGCGATTCTCGATTTAAAAGGTGACAACATGCTTTCTTCGTCGATAAATAATACGTCAACAGAACAGAGTCTGTGGATAAAAAACCCCCTCTCTGTATTTACCGCCAATCAACAAGATGCCAGCAACGGCATTGTTATCCGTAATGGAGTTATTGTTGAGTTAGTTGCCCAAGACGCAAAACCTCAATCTGTTATTGATCAAGTCTTTGATGCTAGCCGCCATGTATTACTGCCTGGCTTAGTGAATACTCACCACCACCTATATCAGACCTTAACTCGTGCTTTTCCTCCAGCATTGAATAAGCGTTTATTTCCTTGGTTACAAACCTTATATCCGGTTTGGGCTAAACTGCAGCCAGATATGCTGCATGCGGCCACTGAGCTTGGCTTAGCTGAACTCATGCTATCGGGCTGCACCACCGTTGCTGACCATCATTACCTTTTCCCCCAAGCATTAACCGAAGCCATTGATATTCAAGTATCCGCTG
>CAJVZR010000118.1 GCA_913019965.1 uncultured Oleispira sp. | reverse complement strand
TGGATGCATACAACATCCGCTTGCTCTTCATTCAGCCATTCGAAGAGCCCTTGTTCGGCGGCTTTTTTTAAGCCGTCAACGTGTAGGCTGATGATCCTCATACATGGTTCCTGCATACTGAAGAGTGTATGATACCTGATCCTAGGGGATCTAGGGTAACTTCTGGTAAGGATTCTCTGTTGCTGAAACCAGAACAGCAGTATTTATTAAGGCTTATTATGCAAAATTATCAACGTGACTTTATCGAATTTGCCATTAAACAAGGCGTTTTGAAGTTTGGTGAGTTTACTCTTAAATCGGGTCGAGTAAGCCCATACTTCTTCAATGCGGGTTTGTTTAATACCGGTAAAGCCTTAGCAGAAATTGGCCGTTTCTATGCTGCTGCCCTTGAAGATGCTGGGGTTGATTATGATGTTATCTTTGGCCCAGCTTACAAAGGGATTCCTTTAGCAACTACCTTGAGCGTAGCCTTGTTTGATAAATATGGAAAAGATGTTCCATATGTTTTCAACCGTAAAGAAGCTAAAGCTCACGGTGAAGGCGGCACATTGGTGGGTTCGGCGTTAGAAGGCCGAGTTTTGATTGTTGATGATGTGATTACTGCGGGAACTGCCATCCGTGAAGTGATGTCTATGATAGAAGCCGCGCCGGATGCTAAGCCAGCGGCAACATTGATTGCCCTTGATCGTCAGGAAAAAGGCAAAGCAGAAGCATCTGCGATTCAAGAAGTTGAACGTGACTATGGCATTCCAGTGATTAGTATTGTTAAGCTAGAGCAAGTATTAGCCTATGTTGCTGATCAGCCAGAATTAAAGCAATATGCTGCATCGATTGAAGCATATCGCGAAAAATACGGAGTATAGGTATGAGGCTCGTAACGGGCGCTTTAATATTAGCTTTATTAAGCCCTGCGGCTTTTGCAGCTAAATTGTATCGTTTTAAGGTGGATGGACAGCTGATCATCAAAGATCACATTCCACCGGAATATGCACAGATGGGCTATGATATTTTAAATGATCAAGGTCTTATGGTTAAGCATATCCAGCCAGCACCAACGGCGGAAGAACTTGCCGATATTGCAGCAAAGAAGGCGATCAAAGAAGCCCGACTCGAGCGCATACGTATTAGACGCGAGGCAGATCAGGCTTTATTAAGAGTCTATTCAAAGCCTGCGGATGTTGAGCGTGCTCGCCAGCGTAAAGTTGATAACATTGATGGCTATATTAGTTTGCAGCAACGTCGCATTGTTGATTTAACCGAGAAATTGGAGCGGGCCCAAGGGCGTGCTGCAAATCAAGAACGTTCAGGAATGGAAATTCCGGTGGACATGCGTTTGGAAATTGCTCAATTGCAAAACCAGATTCGTGAAAGCCACGCTAATATTAAGGTTCGTAAAACGGAGAAGATTGAAAGCACTAAGATCTTTGCTGATGAGTATGCACGCATGCAGGTCTTGTTAAAATACCCTCCCGGGACTTTGGAAAGTGATATTCCCTTAGAGCAGGAAGATTCAGAAATTAGTGATAACGATAGTTAAGCTAGTGTGAATCACAGAGCATAAAAATAGGAGCCTAGGCTCCTTTTTTTATGCTCTGATTTTATCGACTTAGACTTAGCTCGATTAAATTAGTTAGCCGCTCGCAATAATTGGGCACTGATTAAGCTCCACTGCTCTTGCCAGTGCTGAGTCGGTTTGATACTGAATTCGGTGCGGACGTATTGGCGAATTCGACCTTCTACTAATGCTGTTAGCATATTTGCGCTAGCGACGAGTGGGATGTTGCTAACTTTTTGTTCGCGCAACTCCGCTTCCCGTAGGATCTGTTTGAATTGCGTTTCTAAGCGTTCAAAGAACTGATGGATGCGTTGACGTAAACGGTCAGTTTCACCCGCAAGAGCATCACCCGCTAATAAACGGCACATCCCAGGGTTTTTCTCAGCAAACGTCAGTACTAACGTCATCGTCTTTTCACAGCGAATATCTGCTTGTGGGAAGTCTTGTAGGATTCGATTAGTGCGAGAAAAAATAGCGTCTTCGATGAACTCAATCAGACCTTCAAACATCTTGGCTTTACTTGGAAAGTGGCGATAAAGTGCCGCTTCCGATACGCCCACTGTTTTGGCTATATTCGCTGTCGTAATTTTTCCGCCGGGGTTGCTTTCTAGCATGTGTACGACCGCTTGCAGTATCTGCTCGCGGCGAGAAATTTTAACTTCCGTATCGCTCATCATCTATCCCCGATTAGGCTTTCTTGTTGGTAATCAAGGTGCCCACACCTTCATCGGTGAATAGCTCTAATAAAGTAGAGTTGGGTACACGACCATCAATAATATGAGCGCTGGTCACACCCGCATGTACGGCATCAAGAGCGCACTGAATTTTAGGTAGCATGCCACCATAAATCGTTTCGTCGGCAATTAATTCATCAACCTGCTGAGTACTTAGGCCCGTTAGCACTTCGCCACTCTTATCCTGTAAACCAGAGATGTTGGTCAGTAAAATGAGTTTTTCGGCACGCAGTACTTCAGCTACTTTACCGGCCACTAGGTCAGCGTTGATATTGTAAGATGCGCCTTCAGCATCAACACCAATCGGTGCGATAACAGGAATGAAATCACTTTGAGAAAGCATGTCTAAAACTTGGGTATTTACTCGGGTTACTTCACCCACATGGCCAATGTCGATAATTTCTGGCTGCTGCATTTCAGGAGATTTTTTCGTGACGTGCAATTTCTTTGCATGTAATAGTTGGCCGTCTTTACCCGTTAGGCCGATCGCTTTACCGCCATTTTGGTTAATTAGGTTAACGATGTCTTTGTTAACTAAGCCACCTAGAACCATCTCTACAACGTCCATGGCTTCGGTTGTTGTAACTCGCATGCCATTAACAAACTCACTTTTAATGTTGAGCTTATCTAATAGGTCGCCAATCTGAGGGCCACCACCGTGAACCACAATGGGATTAATACCAATGAGCTTCAGCATAACCATGTCACGAGCAAAACTATTCTTCAGCGTATCATCGGTCATGGCATTACCGCCGTATTTAACGACGATGGTCTTACCACTGAACTTTTGCAGGTAAGGCAGGGCTTCACTAAGTACTTTGGTCGTGATCACTGCTTCTTTGCGAGTTAGCGGCATGAGAATAATTTCCTAAATAAAAGTAACAAAATAAAAACTAGGCGGCGCATTATAGCTTGGCCGCCTATGAGAATCATCTATCGAATGATGATGAAGGGGAATAAATACGGCGACCTAAGCTAGAAAGGTAAATCTAGCTCAGGTGCATGGCGTTGTAATACTTCTTTATACAGGTGTTGGATGCGGTCTAAAGCTTGCTGATCATCACCGGCAAAGCGCAAAGTCAATTTCGGCGTTGTATTGGACGCTCTCACTAAGCCCCAGCCATCCTTGAAGTCAGAGCGTATGCCATCAATTGTAGAAACTCGGGCTTCGTGTTGCAGGCTCGGCTCCGCTGCTAGCTGCTGAATGATGGCAAACTTACGATGTTCATCCGTATTAATGGTTATTTCGGCGGTTGTAATGTCATCAGGGAATTCAGCAAATATCTGAGACACGGTTTCAAACTGATGGCTGAGAAGCTCTAATAATCGAGCGCTGGCGTAAAGACTATCGTCGAAACCATACCAGCGATCGCGGAAGTAAAGGTGGCCACTGAGCTCCCCACCTAATACGGCATTCAATTCCGTCATTTTAGCTTTCATCAAACTATGGCCGGTCTTCCACATAGTCGGTCGACCACCAAATTGAGCGATAAAATGATTTAAGCGGCGTGAAGATTTAATATCGTAAATGACATCAGCTCCTGGCTGGCGGCTAATGATATCTTTCGCTAAAAACATTAATAAGCGGTCAGGTAAGATAATATTACCTAGCTCATCAACCACGCCAATTCGGTCACCATCACCATCATAGGCGATACCAATATCAGCTTTGTGTTCTTTAACGGCATTTTGTAATGCGATTAGATTTTCTAGATTGCTAGGGTCTGGGTGATGATTGGGGAAATTACCATCAACATCACAAAAGATAGGAATAACGTCTAACCCCATGGTTTTCAGTAGTTGAACCCCTATTGGCCCAGCCACACCATTACCGGCATCCAATACAACTTTTAAGGGACGGCTTAACTGAATATCGCCTTGAATGCGATCTAGGTAATCATGGCTAATCGCTTTCTCTTCTAGTTGTCCTTGACCATGGCGAAAGTCTTGGCGCTGAATTCTATGGTAGAGTGCCATCAACTGCTCTTTTGATAGTGTCTGGCGGTTGATTACAATCTTAAAACCGTTGTAATCGGCGGGGTTATGGCTTCCCGTTACGATAATACCATTTTCTGTTTCGAGCTCATGGCAGGTGTAATACATGGCTCCCGTGGTGACTGAGCCAATGCTAATCACGTCAGTGCCCGTGGCTAATAAACCGCGTTGTAATGCGCTGGCGAACTCAGGGCTGGATAAACGTCCATCCCAGCCGAGTATTATTTTTTGTTCACCACGGATTTGTAGTTCACTACCTAGCGCTAGGCCAACTTGCTCAGCGACTTCTGGGCTAATATCCAGGCCAATTGTGCCGCGAATATCATACGCTCGGAAGATATCTTTTGAGACTTCAACTTTATTATGCTCGACTTCTTCTACCATGACCTGAGGAATAGGGGCACTACTATGGCTGTGCGGACTATTGCTTGGTGTCGCTTTAGTCACAGGTTGAGTCAATTCAATTTGCTGTTTTTCGCGGTCTACGTTTTCTTCAACTTTATCAAGCTTAACGGTCGCTATGCTTTTTGAATTCGCTAAGTGTTCCATGGCTTTACCTAAGTCATGAAAGATCTTGATATTAAATGAAGGCCATTCATTTTCACCTTTACGAAACAGGTGGCGGACATAATTAAACAGGATCAATTGGTTATGATCTATTTCGCGTTTTTGTAGCCAGGTGATGACGAATAAAGATATTAGTGTGCCGAGCAGTGCGACGATCCACGGAGTGACGATGGTGGTAGTGGCTAGCTGAGGACGAGTATCGGCAGGTATAAAAGTAAGGAACCAATAATCGTTAATGGATTCGGTGACTACCGTTAGACGGTTATCGGTTCTAGCACCCACTTCAAAGACTTGTAAGCCTTTATCTGGGTTATCGCGTAAAACTTGACGCGTTGAAATTAATCCGTGTTTTGCTGCCGCACCGGAACGTAATTGGTCAAGCCAATCGGTGCCATATTCGATCAACAAAATTCCTTTAATAGTTTGGCTGTAATCTTTGATTGGAGTCGCGAGGTAAAAATGAATTTTGCCATTGCGCTGAACGGCTTCCAAAGGAAACTCTTTGCCCTTTAAGGTACTGGTTGCGAGTTCTTGTACGGCATAGCCTAATTGATCTTGCAGGCCGAGGGCACTAATACTATCGAGGATGAATATTTGCTCTGAACCCGTAATTAATGATTTTAACGTACGTTTCCAGCTAAGATTTTCTTCGGATAAATAATCGATGGTATTGGCATGGCGAGCAGCGTTCTTTTGCTGCATCTGGGTTTCGGCGAGTTTAGTTCGTAAACCGTTAGCCATTTGCTGAGCCATCGCTTCAGCATATTCTTTATCAAGAGTTGCCTGGGCAAACATGTTTACTTGCAGGCTTTGCATGGATAGGCCAAGGGAAATAAATAATAACGCTACCCAAATTCCGAGTCGGTTATAAAACGCGAGCGTGCGCCTAGGTGCTTTCATTTCCACAGCCATCATGTTTCCTTCTTTTATTATAGGTTAGCAGGAGACGGTGATATTGGTGCTCTTCTGGCCCCTTATTTTATATCTCCTGCTATTTTTAGTTAGGCTCGACCTGAATGGCCAAACCCTCCTTCGCCACGGTCTGTCGCGTTAAATTCTTCAACGATATCAAACTCGGCTTGCACCACGGGAACAATAATTAATTGGGCTAACCTTTCGCCGATTTCGATTGTAAAGGCTTGTTGGCCACGATTCCAGCAAGAAACCATTAATTCGCCTTGGTAATCAGAATCGATTAACCCTACAAGGTTGCCTAATACAATGCCATGTTTATGACCTAGGCCCGAACGCGGTAAAATCATAGCGGCAATGCTAGGGTCTTCTAAGAAAATAGAAAGGCCTGTTGGGATCAGTTGAGTTTCACCTGGGTGCAGTGTTAAAGGGGCATCTAAGCACGCGCGTAAGTCTAAACCCGCAGAGCCCGTCGTTGCATACTCCGGCATAGGGATTTCATTACCGATACGTGGGTCGAGTACTTTAACTTGTAGTTGTTTCATTAAATCTATTTCTTCTTAAGTGTAATTCTTGGTTTAACAAAAGTGATTCGGTTGCACTATTCAGCTGAATATTTATGAGCAATCAAATCCACTAATTCATTGGCCAAAGCGGACTTTGACATGCGGGGGAAGTCTTGTTGATTCTCTCCCCAAAAAA
This sequence comes from uncultured Oleispira sp., assembly GCA_913019965.1. Classification (GTDB taxonomy): domain Bacteria; phylum Pseudomonadota; class Gammaproteobacteria; order Pseudomonadales; family Oceanobacteraceae; genus Oleispira. The sequence goes on along the minus strand of CAJVZR010000118.1, from coordinate 2,620 downwards.
CGGTGACGGCATTACTATCACTATTAAATCCGATGTCGGTATTAGAAACATCATTGGCGATGATCATATCCAAATTCTTTTTCTCTAGCTTACCGCGCGCATAGGTGGCTACATCTTGTGTCTCGGCGGCAAAACCAACAACAAAAGGTTTCTCTTCTAGCTTCGCAATAGTAGCAACTATGTCTGGATTTTTGACTAATGCAATCTGCATTTGCTCACCCGACTTTTTGATTTTTTGTTGCGCAACCTGCAAAGGACGGTAATCAGCAACGGCCGCTGCCGCGACAAAAATATCACAATTCTTCTGTTGTTCTAGGCTCGCTTCAAGCATTTCACTGGCGCTATTCACCGCAATTACGTTCACCTTGTCTGGTGCTGGTAAGCGCACCGGGCCGCTAATAATCGTTACGCGAGCACCCGCATCGCGTGCAGCTTCTGCAAGGGCGTAACCCATCTTGCCAGAACTATGATTACTGATGAAGCGTACAGGGTCGATTGCCTCACGAGTCGGTCCTGCGGTAATCACAACATCCAAACCGGATAATGAATCGGAGGTGAACAGATTAGCGCACTGCTCTGCGATTAAGCTGGGCTCTAACATACGGCCAGGGCCGATATCGCCGCAGGCTTGCTCGCCATCGGCGGGGCCAAAGTAATGAAACTTTTTACCTTTCAAATCCGTTAAACGCTCAATATTGGCTTGAGTCATTTCATCTCGCCACATGGCTTGATTCATCGCAGGGCAAATCGCTAATGGCGCATCACTGGCTAAGCAAAGGGTGGTTAGCAGATCGTTACCCATGCCTTGAGTTAGGCGGGCAATGAAGTCGGCACTGGCCGGAGCTACTAAAATAATATCAGCCCAGCGTGCTAATTCGATGTGTCCCATGCCAGCTTCGGCTTCAGGGTCTAGCATTGAATAATGGACAGGGTTTCCCGATAACGCTTGCAGTGTTAATGGCGTAATAAATTCTTGTGCGGCAGTCGTCATCACAATACGCACTTCCGCCTTGGCCTTACGTAATTCACGTACCAGCTCTGCGGCTTTATACGCGGCGATGCCGCCGGTGATACCTAATAAAATGCGTTTATTACAGAGTTGAGATAAATGCTGCTGCATAAGAATGCCCTTTTAATGTATGTGGGCAGTATATCAGCCACCACAGGCAAAAGGGATAGGAGGAAGGATGGCAATATCGGATTGGCCGGCGGATGAACGACCACGAGAGAAATTATTATCCCGTGGTGCCGTACACCTATCGGACGCGGAGCTCTTGGCGATCTTTCTACGCACTGGGGTGAGTGGTAAAAGCGCTGTGGATTTGGCGAGGGACTTGTTGACGGGGTTTGGTGGTTTGCGACAACTGCTGGTCGCGGATCAGCAATCCTTTACTCAGCAGCATGGTTTAGGCCCAGCCAAATACGCTCAATTACAAGCGGTGCTAGAAATGGCCAATCGCCATCTAGAGCAAACCTTGCAGAAGGAGGGGGTATTAACCAGCCCGCAGCTAACGCAGCGATATTTAATGGCGCGTTTACGCGATAAGCAAAGTGAAGCCTTTGTCGGCCTCTTTTTAGATAGTCAGCACCGAGTTATTGAATATGTGGAATTAGCACATGGCACCATTGATGGTGCTGCTGTTTACCCACGAGAAGTTGTAAAAAAGGCCTTGGCTAAGAATGCGGCGGCGGTTATTTTTGCTCATAATCATCCGTCCGGAATAGCGGAAGCCAGTCAGGCGGATAAAGCGATTACTGAGCGCTTAGTGAAAGCATTATCTTTGCTCGATATTCGGGTTTTGGATCATATAATTGTGGGGGAGGGTGAATTTACCTCTTTTGCAGAAAAAGGCTGGTTATAACGCTTATGTATGACTAATATGACGAATTAACGGTTAAAAAGGGCTGTTTGAGTAAAAAACAGTCCATTAACCTTGCACACAACCCTGATTTTTTGGTATAAAGCGCAACCCTTTTTTAAGGTCGTCGTGTTTTAGAGGCTTGGCCTTGGTAAATACCGCTTAAAAAATTTGGGAACTAATGGTTTCAACTGGCATATTATAAGCTCGGTTGATAACAAGATTTTTCATTGGATTCTTCGTGACGAAGGTCTGATATTTAATGACTCGGGGCGAGTAGCAATGTCTAAAGTTTGTCAGGTTACAGGTAAGCGCCCTGTAACAGGAAATAATGTATCTCACTCAAATATTAAAAGTAAGCGTCGTTTTTTACCGAACTTACAATCCCATCGTTTTTGGGTTGAGACTGAGAACCGTTTTGTACGTTTACGTTTGACTACCAAAGGTATGCGTATCATTGACAAGAAGGGTATCGATGCCGTTCTTAAAGAAATCCGCGCACGCGGCGAAAAAGTTTAAAGGAGCAGTATTATGCCACGCGATAAGATTCGTTTAGTTTCAAGTGCCGGTACTGGTCACTTCTACACAACTGATAAAAACAAACGTACGATGCCTGAAAAAATGGAAATCAAAAAGTTTGATCCAGTTGTACGTAAGCACGTAATGTATAAAGAAGCTAAAATTAAGTAAGCTTTTTTATCATTGAAAAACCCAATCTTGTTGGCTTGAAAGAGTTAACAACATTGGGTTTTTTTATGTCT
>CAJVZR010000117.1 GCA_913019965.1 uncultured Oleispira sp. | reverse complement strand
CCACGCGCTAAAGGTCATGCCAAGATGATGGTGAAAGATCCTAAGAGCTTGATGCAAATGAAAGAAGAAGACTTTTCTTTTCTAGATTAAGTCGTTCTTAATTAAAACTCGCTTGAGCACACTCTATTAAGCGTTTTAACTTGGGCTATCGCAGTGATGTGATGGCCCTTTTTTTATTCAGATATTACATGGCTCAAAATGGTACAAGGGTGCAGGTTGGCGCAAAAGGATGAGTTCATTGTCTTTTGAGTGTCATACTTCCCTGACATACTAGGCGTTCTTAAAAAAATAATAATAAATTCTCTCCGGAGTAAACATGATGAAAAAAACACCTTTAAATTTAGTAGCAGCCTTGGCTTGTAGCTCGTTGGCCTTCAACGCGATGGGGATGTCGAAAACCCCTGAGCCTGTCCCGGTTGATGAGACGGTTGTCTATCCCGCACCAGAAACAATCGTCCGTTTTATTGCTATTGGTGATTCGGGTACGGGTGAAGATGGCCAGTACAAAGTAGCGGATGCGATGCAGGCTGTGTGTGAACAGCGTGGTTGCGAATTTGCTATTGGTCTTGGAGATAATATCTATGAGAGTGGCGTCGATGGCGTGAACGATATTCAATTCGATACCAAGTTCGAAGACCCTTATAAAAACATAGATTTCCCTTTTTATATGGCTTTAGGTAATCACGATAATAGTTGGATTTTTGGCGGTGATGGTGCCGATAATGATAAGGGTGAAATCCAAGTTGAATATCACTATCGTACAGACCGCAAGAGTGAGAAGTGGCAGATGCCTGCGCGTATGTATCAGTTCTCAGCACCGTTGAATACGTCTGTGCCTTTGGTTGAGTTTTTTGCTTTAGATACCAACCCTTCAGCATCAGCAGGTGATCCTAGCGATGAATATAATAAAGATGATTATTCAGCGTTGCAGGGTAAATGGCTAAAAGACGGTTTTGCAGCTTCTAAAGCACCTTGGAAAATCGCCTTTGGTCATCACCCATATATTTCTAATGGCTCTCACGGTAATGCCGGTAACTACGATAGCTTGGTTGGCCAAGGTAAGCATTTTAAAAAGATGACTGAAGAAAATATTTGTGGCAATGCCGATGCCATGATTGTGGGCCATACCCATGCCTTGCAGTGGTTAAAAGAGAAGGAATCTTGCCCAGGTACGTTCCATATTGTGAGTGGCGCCGGCGCTAAAACTAAGAACTTTGTGACTAAGACCAACCTTAATGAATCTTACTGGCAGCAGGATGAGATTTTAGGTTTCTTCTATATCGAAATTCAAGGGGATGAATTCCGCGGTACAGCTTACACGGTTGATCCTGTGAGTGGCGAACATAAGGCCGCATATACGCGTACTATGAATAGAAATAAGTAACTTTATGAGTAAGCTTATAGCCTAATGTGATGAACGAATCTATGATTGGTCTGTCCATTAGCTATAAGTTATCTCTTTAGGAATTATTCATGTCTTCGTCAAACAGCGCCATCAAGGCTATGCCTCATTCCCCGCAACATTTTGTTAATGATAGAAACGTCGATCGATTACCGGAAGGTATGGAATACGCCTTGTTTGGTTTGGGGTGTTTCTGGGGGGCTGAACGTAAGTTTTGGCAGCTTGAGGGCGTGCATGTTACTTCGGTAGGATACAGCGCAGGCCAAACTGAGCATCCATCTTATAAAGACGTTTGCAGTGGTCTGAGTGGGCATAATGAAGTGGTTCGTTTGGTATTTGATCCTCGTAAAATCAGTTATCAAGAATTGTTGCAAGTATTCTGGCAGGCGCATAACCCAACCCAGGGTGATCGCCAAGGGAATGATCAAGGTAGTCAGTATCGCAGTGGTATTTATTGCTTTTCAGCGGAGCAAGCCGAATTGGCCGAGCAATCTAAACAACATTTTCAGCAGCGAATATCTCAAGCGGGGTTGGACCAAATTACGACTGAAATTAAACCTGCAGAAAGCTTCTATTTCGCTGAAGACTATCATCAGCAATATTTAGCCAAGAATCCTAATGGCTATTGCGGTTTAGGAGGTTTGGGGATTACGTACTGATGGGCTTGCAGATGTTTTTTTCGCTTGTGGATAGGCAAGGTGTAATGCCCAAGCGATGGCGGTGGCATAAGACAGGTTAGTGGCCAGTTCTAGGTGTGGATGTTTTAAAAATTCACGCTGTGAGGCTAGACCGCGAATTTTACTTGCCAGTTCAGGATTAAAAGCTAGATATTTATCCCAGACACGTTGGTGACTAGGAACGTCTATTTGAAAAATGCCGTAATTTTTATCACATTGGGTATCTAAGCGCTGGCTATTTTCTTGCTTAACCATAGCGATTGCCATTAATAAGTTTTCTGCCGCTTGAGAATATTTATCCAGAGAGACTAGGGTGGGTCGAATTACCATTTCGCGTAATTCTTTTGGGCTGAGATCCATTCACCTATCCTTTAAATCGAGCGCAGTCATTTGCTGCGCATTCCGTTTTCAATCACAATAAACCAATCTTGCTATTAATTGCTAGGGCTAGCTATGCCTTTTTCCACTGAATTACAAAAAACGTTGGATCCTTACTTAGGCCGTCAGTGGATTGACTCACATTGCCATTTTGATTTTGAAAACTTTGACTGTCAGCGAGAAGAGCATTGGCAGGTTTTACAGACATTGGGGTGTGTCGGCTTGGTTATTCCAGGGGTTATGGCGAAAGGGTGGGATAAGTTAATCGGGTTGTGTGAAAGTAAACCTTGGGGTTATGCACTGGGCCTTCACCCTTACTTTCTTGATGAGCACCTAGCAGATGATATCGATGCTTTAGCTAGTTTAGCTCGAGAGAAAATGACTCAGTCATTATTGTCTGAGTCTTCTCCGTTGGTGGCGATCGGTGAATTTGGGTTGGATTATGCCTTAGAAGGGGCTGATCAGGTTAAGCAAAGAGATTTGTGTTTACAGCAATTGCTGTTGGCGGAAGAGCTGGGTTTACCTGTCATTCTGCATGTGCGTAAAGCTTATGATGAAATGGCTGCTATGGTTCGGCGTACGGGTTTTCGTCATGGCGGTATTATTCATGCATTTAGTGGCAGTCTACAGCAAGGGCAGGCCTTGATTGCTTTAGGTTTTAAGCTCGGTATCGGTGGTGCTATTAGTCATTCTAGAGCCACTAAATTACGTAAAACCCTGGCTTGTTTGCCGTTAGAATCTATCGTGCTCGAAACCGACTCTCCTGATATGCGCCCCGCCTTTTGGTCAGCGCAAGATAATTCCCCATTAACGATATTGTTATTGGCGCAAATTGTTGCAAGCGTGCAAAACCTTTCACTTGATCAGGTTATTTTTGCGAGTAATAACAATGTGTTAGCAGCCATTCCAAGGCTTGAAATAATAATACCCTATATGAATACTGGCGACTTAGGGTAAAAAATGAGCCTGTCAGTATGTCTGTTCGCCTTGCCATTTCTCTCTTTCTTGGCTAGTTATTAAACAGTAGCAATGCATTTTGTATTGTTCAGTGCTGTGATATCACACTAGAGATCAAGGGGACGAGTATGTTTACTGCACACATGTTTGGACTGCTATACCATCCTAAGAATGAATGGTCATTTATTCGCCGCGAAAAATATAGCCTAATGCAGGTCTATCTTCGCTATGCGATCTTCCTTGCCATGATTCCGCCGGTTAGCTTATTTATTGGGACCACTCAGTACGGTTGGAGTATTGCGGGTGGTGATGTAATGAAATTAACTACAGAAAGTGCTCTGCCCATTGCGATAATGTTTTATATATCGTTATTGGTTGGCCTAGCGTTTGTTGCATATTGTACTTTTTGGATGGAAAAAACCTTTGGTGCCGATGCGAGCTTTGAACGCTGCTTAATCTTTACTACGTTTACCGCAACGCCTATGTTCCTTTCGGGATTTGTGGGTCTACTGCCCATTCTATGGTTGGATGTATTCGTGGTATTGGGGGCTGTGTGTTATTCCTTATATTTGCTCTATGTTGGTATTCCTATCTTTATGAATATTCCTGAAGAGCGAGGCTTCATTTTTGCTAGCTCTATACTGACAGTGGGCCTATGTTCACTAGTCGGGTTAATGGCTGCAACAGTCATCTTATGGGGCAGTGGTTTAGCCCCTCAATTTTTAAACTGATTCAGTTTAATCTTCCCTTTGATTTGGCAGTGCTCTTGCGCTGCTGAATCTCGCGTTTACCGATCGCTATTCAAGCTAAAGTGTTACGGGTCGTAATGTTTAGTAGTGAAGCGTAACCATCTCTTGTTCAACTAATGCTCAAGCTTTAGCCTGCGCGCTCTAAATATAATGAATGGAATAAACCATGATCAAACCCGTCTTATCGTTTGTACTTTTTATATTGGTGAGCATTGCTCAAGCCAGTGGACAGGATGTTGAACGTTTAAGTAAAGACCTGACGCCTGTTGGTGCGGAGCGCATGGGGAATGGTAAAGATATTCCGACTTGGACTGGGGGCTTGAAAGCTTCCAAGAGTCATGTCTCAGGCGAATTTCATAAAAATCCGTATTTTCGTGAAAAGCCACTATTCACAATTACTCAAGCGAATATGGAAGAGCATAAAAATCGTTTGAGTCTGGGTAGTCAAAAGCTATTAAAGCAATTCCCTAGTATGGCTTTACCAGTTTATAAATCTCATCGATCTGCTTCATATCCTGATTATGTTTATGAGGGGATAAAAAATAATGTGGCAACCGCTGAGTTGATGAAGTTTGGCGCAGGAGTTCAAAATTCTCGTATAAGCTCTCCCTTTCCAGTTCCTGAAAACGGTTTAGAGGTTTTGTGGAATCATACTTTACGTTTTCGAGGGCAATCGATAAGTTATGAATCATCCACTGTGCATATAAATTCTTCCGGTAGTCGTGCGGTGACCATTCGAGATTATAAATATTATTTTGGCTATAGTGATCCTGAGTTAACGACTGAAGAGTTGAATAATAAAATTTTCTTTTTGAAGCGAAAAACTCTAGCTCCTTCAAGCCAAGCCGGTGGTATTACCTTGGTGCATGAAACTCTAGATCAAGTGCGCTCACCGCGTAAATCATGGATTTACGTTCCAGGCCAGCGCCGCGTTCGCCGTACTCCTGACCTGAATCATGATACTCCTGATATCGCGACGGACTCATTACGAACGATTGATCAGGTAGATATGTTTAATGGTGCGCCGACGTATTACAATTGGAAGCTAATTGGCAAGCAGGAAATGTATATTCCATATAATTCCTATTTACTGCACAGTCCTGATCTTTCGATTGAAGATATAACGGGCCCAGCTCACCTTAATCCAGAACTATTGCGTTATGAGGCTCATCGAGTATGGGTTGTTGAAGCGACACTGAGAGTAGGTTTACAACATCGTTATGCTAAGCGCCGTTATTACTTTGATGAAGATAGCTGGTCTATTGTGTATGCAGAGGAGTACGACGAAAATGGTGAGCTTTGGCAGTTTAGTGAAGCACACTTAATCAACTATTATGAAGTTCCTCTGGTTTTCTCTACTTTAGAAAATACCTATGATTTTCAAGATGGCCGTTATTTTGTAGAAGGTATCGATAATAATCGTGGGGCGACTTATGATTATAGTGGCAAATTCAGCAAGAAAAATTTCACTACTTCTGCTGTGCGTCGCGAGGCACGTCGCTAAGCTGACAAGCTAGCGGTTATTCAGTATGATGCCTTCTCATCGGAGGCATCATGCAAGCAAGATCTTTCTTTTATTTCCTTTCTATTTTAATTCTCTGGTCGATGATTTCGCTTACCAGTCGCGCGGCACTGCCTGAAAACTTTATTGAGCTATCGGATGATGTTCAAGCCATGTTATTGGAGGCCGAGTTTTTTTCGGAGCAAGGTTTTTCCCATTGGGGGGATGATTTTATTGCCCCTTCGACACAATCTTATGTTAAGTATTTAGACGATTTTGATAGTCGTGCTCAAATTGACTTTAACTTAGGGAAAATCCGCGTAGAAACCTTGAAGCAAGACGATCATTTAATCGTTCTTAAACATGCGATCACCTCGACGCTATTAACCCCTGCGGACCCTCAACAAGTTGATATTTATACCGCTCAAGAGGTAGGGTTGAGTGGTGAACCATTTTTACTAAATAAAGTGAAGGACCATGAAGGCAAGGCCATTGCTTTTCCTTGGCGTGCTCAGCGTTACGCTCAATATTTGCTTAATAATAAGCTCAAGCACCGTTGGTTGAATGGCAAAAAACGCTATTGGGTTGATATCCCTCTAGTACGCCAATTTAAACAGCTTGCTGCTCGCCAATATCTGCCATATGTCTCTGATTCTTCCGCGCGCCATAATTTAGATCAAGCTTTGGTTTTTGCGGTGATTGAAACTGAAAGCAGCTTTAATCCTTTTGCTGTCAGTCGCTCTCGGGCCTATGGTTTAATGCAGGTGATGTCGAATACCGCGGGACTTGATTATTTTCAGCGTATACGAAAGCAAGATATTAGGCCCAATCGGCAGTATTTGTTTAATGCTAAAAATAATATTGAAGTCGGTAGTGGTTACTTGTCGATTCTGCGGGATGTGTATTTGCGGGGAATTAAAAACCCGCTAAGCCAAGAGTATTGCATGATCGCGGCCTATAACGGCGGTGCGGGACAATTATTGCGCAGTTTTGATCGTGATCGAAAACGTGCGATCGCAAAAATTAATCGATTATCTTCGAAGGAAGTTTATCGCTATATTGTTGATCATCATCCTAAGCATGAATCTCGAAATTATCTAAAAAAAGTGATTCGCTTTAAAAAGAAATACAGTTTATGACATCGCTTTCTCAAGATTTAAATCTGTTGCTCGCGGGACTTTTACCTGGGGCGAAACTTAGCTGGCAAGACCTGCCTTCTGATATTTCTCAGCTAAACAAGCGTATTGAATTACAACTATTAGCTCTAGAAGGAGCTGATTTACATTTGGATGCTCAGCAAATTGGCCAGTTCTGGCAGCAGTTGCCTTATTGGGCTTTTGCGTGGGCGGCGGGTCAAGGATTAGCTCGCTATCTGCTAGCGAATCCTGAATACGTTAAGGGCAAGCGAGTATTGGATTTTGGCTGTGGCTCAGGACTGGTGGGGATTGCGGCTGCGAAGGCGGGAGCAGCATCCGTTGTCGCTTGTGATACCGACCCTTTGGCGCTCATTGCAAGTCGGCAAAATGCTCAGCGCAATGGTGTTGAGTTAGAGCTGGTATCCGATTGGCAGGAATATCAGGGAGAGTTTGACTGCTTATTAGCAGCAGATGTGCTGTATGACCTTACTAGTGCGGGGGATTTATCCAAGCAGTGCGCTGAGATCCCTTGCTGGCTGGTGGCAGAGACCCAATACCAGTTACCACCTTGGTCTACCTTGACTCGGGTAGCGACGAGCAAGGCGACGACCTTGCCCGTCTTGGATGATTTTGATCAAGATCTTGATGTTTCAATTTATCTCAGCCAATAAGCAGCTATAGTTAATATATCGATTAACACATTTGTGCTTGTTAGGTGTCTATATGAGTTTTAAAACCGTTCGTGACGTATTGGAATTGAGCCAGGAGATTCATCGCTCTGCGGCTAACTTGTATGAACAATTACGTGAGCAGACGCAGCGAGAGAGGGTGGATATGCTACTTAAGTTCTTAAGCCGCCATGAAGAGGAGCTGGCTCAAACTCTTACCAAGGTTGCCGAAGATGTTAGCGAGCGCATCATGGGGGAGTGGCATCAGACAGAGTTGACGTCCGTTGCCTCAATTCTCGATGGTTGTAAAGAGTGTCATCCCGATATCAGTGTGCAAGAGTTAGTTAATATGGCTCTGAAAGTTGATGACTCCTTGATTAGCTTATATCGACACATGGCCAGTGAAGCTTCAACGGATGAGGCGCGGCAGTTGTTCAATAATCTGGTGGTATTAGAAGAGAATGAGAAGATGAAGACGGCAAGAGCCGCCTTATCGACGAATGATTGGTAGGATCTGGATTAATTTAGGCGTGTTCGATCTCTCGTGACTCTATGCGCCAGTTCTTGTGGTATGCAGACGGTGTGCGACCACTCCATTGCTTGAAGGCCCTTTCAAACCCTCTGCGATCAGCAAAGCCAAGGTTATGAGCAAGCTCTTGCATATCCACTTGATGGCTCTCTAGCTGAGCCTGAGCTTTCTCCATGCGCACGTCTCTTAACAGATGAGAGAATTGAGTCCCTTCCTCTTGTAGGCGTCGTGTAAGTGTTCTTGGGCTAGTGTTCAGTAATTCAGCGACGGCCTCTTTATTGGCGGCACTTTGATTGGGCCACTGTTGTAAAACATGGCGCACCTTAGCGCTGATAGAATCTAAATTTTGGTAACCTGCGAGTAAGTTTTCAGCCTGGTTTTGTAGAACTTGATACAGGCTTGGATTGGAATACTGCAATGGTTGATCAACGTGGTCTGCAGCAAAGCTAATCCAGCATTCTGCTTGGTTATAAACGATCTCAACGTTAAAGAAAGCTTCTAATTGAGCATGATAGTTTGGTTTACTGTGTTTGAAACCAATCCGCAGAGGTTGGTAGATTTTCCCGCCAATTGCTTTACCCAAAGAATGAATCCCTGTTGCAATTAACTCAGAGCGAGCACGCATTGCTAAATCACATCCAGGAGAAATGTGGTAAAGCACTTTGATTTCATTTTTAGTAATGAATATTTCAGGCGCGGGAGTATCACTGAGCAACATATAGTACCGGCGCATCGTTACAAGTGCGTCTCGACCGGTCTCGCAAGTGCTTAATAGAAAACCTAATAAGCTAAACGACTGCAATTCTAAGCCCTGGCCGGCAATAAATCCGATATCCTCACGTTGGGTTAAGCGAGAAATATTAACCAGTAATTGATCATAGCTTTTAATTGCGAGGCGCTCGCTATTCAGCTTTTGCTCGTTGAGCATGCTGCCTTGCAGAATGTCATTCAGAGGAATGTCATGCTGTTCTATAAACCGCAAAAGCGGCCGGACAGCGCTGGCTGTCATGGTTTGCTGCTGACTGATTGGCATGGTTTTGACTGACTGTATTTATTATTTTTATCAATATTCGGTCTTTTTCAGACTCTTGCATGACAGTACCATTGTCATAATTAGGAGGCTAGTATTAGTTTACGAAAATCTTACTATAATGAGCGCTCTTTCGTGACAATTCAAAAAAGTATAAGTTAAACAATATGTTAGCTTGACACCAGGTAGGGTTGGGCGTACTATTCGGCCACGTTGTCGCGGGGTGGAGCAGTCTGGTAGCTCGTCGGGCTCATAACCCGAAGGTCGTTGGTTCGAATCCGGCC
>CAJVZR010000116.1 GCA_913019965.1 uncultured Oleispira sp. | reverse complement strand
TGGCTCCCCGAGCTGGACTTGAACCAGCGACCAATAGATTAACAGTCTACTGCTCTACCAACTGAGCTATCGGGGAATGTCTTGGCAACGGAGCGCATAATACGTAGAGGCTTGGTTACTGTCAACACTTTTTAGAATAAAATCTGTAATTAATTCAATTGCTTACAGATTTTATTCTAAGTGGTTGAAAATCAAACAGTTAACCGTTTTTTTAGTGCTAGCCCTTCATTAAAGTAAGAAGTTCGGCGGTTTTAGCTTCCATTAAAGCTTGGTCACCGCGACTCTCTACGTTTAAGCGAACTACTGGCTCTGTATTCGACGCGCGAAGGTTAAAGCGCCAATCACCGAAGTTCATGCTTAAACCGTCGGTACGATCTATCTCTGCATCAGAATTTGCATAATGAGCTTCTACTTTTACCAAGGTAGCTTTCGCATCATCCAATACGCTATTGATCTCGCCAGAGCATGGGAACAACGCCATGCGCTCTTCAACCAACTGAGTTAATGATTTACCTGACTTGCTGATCAACTCAACCACAAGCAACCAAGGGATCATGCCGCTATCGCAGTAAAAGAAGTCTTTGAAGTAGTGGTGAGCACTCATTTCGCCACCATATACCGCATCTTCTAAGCGCATGCGCTCTTTAATGAAGGCGTGACCTGTTTTACTTTGGATAGCTTTACCGCCAGCGGCTTCAGCAATCTCTACGGTATTCCAGGTTAAGCGAGGGTCATGTACAACCCCAGCGCCTGGATTTTTCAATAGGAAGGCTTCGGCTAATAAACCAACGATGTAATAGCCTTCAATAAAGGTGCCTTTATCATCGAAGAAGAAACAGCGGTCAAAATCACCATCCCAAGCAATACCCAGGTCAGCGCCGGTATCAGCAATGGCTTTAATGGTCGGTGCGCGGTTTTCTTCTAATAAAGGATTTGGCACGCCGTGAGGGAAGTTACCATCTTGCTCGTGATGTACTTTCACCCATTCGATCGGTAAGAAAGGCTCAATTGCATCCAGCGCTAAACCCGCGCCGCCATTACCCGCATTACAAACGATCTTTAACGGCTTGAGCTTGTCGGCTTCAACATAGGTTAAAAGGTGCTCGGTATATGCAGGGCGAGTATCAACATTTTCTAAATTGCCGCGCTTAGCTGCATCAACTGCAGGGAAGTCATTGGCATGAGCTAATTTTTCAATATCTTTTAGGCCGGTATCGCCGCTGATTGGCTTAGAGCCTTCGCGTACGAACTTCATGCCGTTATAGTCTTTTGGGTTGTGGCTAGCGGTGACACAGATGCCGCCATCGGCTTTTAGGTGAGAAGTCGCGAAATACACTTCTTCCGTACCACACATACCAATGTTTAAAACATTGGAGCCGGCATCGCGTAATCCTTCTACAACCTTGTCGCACATTTGTTTACTGGTTAAGCGAATGTCGTAACCCACAACAACAGTTTTAGGCTTTAAGAACTGTGCAAAGGCACGGCCGATGCTGTAGGCAATATCTTCATTCAGTTCATCAGGCATACGGCCGCGAACATCATAAGCTTTAAAGCAAGCTAATAAATCACCCATTATTTCTTTTCCTTCTGCTGTTCTTTCTCGGCTTGTTCTTTCAAATAGACGTTTTCAAATACGTGGTTGGTTGCTTCAACAAAACCTTCGATGCTGCCGCAATCAAAACGCTTACCACGGAATTTATACGCCATAACGCAACCATTAGCGGCTTGTTTCATTAGGGCATCGGTAATTTGAACTTCACCGCCTTTACCAGGTTCAGTTTGTTCGATCAGTTCGAAGATATCTGGGGTCAAGATATAACGACCAATAATCGCTAGGTTAGAAGGGGCGTCTTCTTTAGCGGGTTTCTCAACCATGTCGTTAACACGGTATAGGCCATTGCCCATGTCTTCACCGGCAATGACGCCATATTTATGCACTTGATCTTCAGGAACCTCTTGAATCGCGACAACAGAGCAGCGGAACTGGTTGTAGATTTTAACCATTTGCGCAAGCACGCCTTCGCCATCTTCGTCAGGAACGCAAAGGTCATCGGCAAGAACAACAGCGAAAGGCTCATCACCCATTAGATTGCGACCAGAAAGAATCGCGTGACCTAGACCTTTCATGTGGTTCTGACGAGTGAAAGCGAAATCATTGTTATCGATTAAATCACGGATAGAGGTTAAAAGTGTTTCTTTACCAGAACCGGCAATTTCAGCTTCTAGTTCGTAGCTGATATCAAAATGGTCGGCGATAGCACGCTTTCCACGACCGGTTACAAAACCAATGGTAGAAAGGCCTGCTTGGTCGGCTTCTTCAACGCCGTATTGCACCAGTGGTTTATTAACCACTGGGAGCATCTCTTTAGGCATAGATTTGGTCGCTGGAAGGAAGCGAGTTCCGTAGCCTGCTACAGGGAAAAGACATTTTTTAATCATGATTCAATCCTTATGAAAAACAGTATATGCAGTCAGTTAATGGGTAAGTTATCCATGCTAAATAGCAGGATCTAGGCCAGCCCTTCATAGATTTATCTACAAGAGGGAAAGCAGTACTCTAGGGAGCAACTTACCGCTGCAATATTAATGAGGTGTTAAGTATTTAAAATATGCCGCATTGTAGCGTTTTGAGGGGGAATCACAAGGTCAATTGCGGCTTATTAGGCATGAATTCTGCTACAGATTAAAGGATTGAAATCAAACCGCATAAGAGCTCAAATTCACTGGTAAATGCTGACTTATGGTGCACACTTAAAGTGTGGTGATGCGTTTAAAAGCAGTTAGGAAGGAATCGAATGCAAATTGAACAACCTTTTGAGTTAGTGCTTTTTGGTGGTTTAGGAGACCTTGCCTTACGGAAGCTGTTTCCAGCCTTGTATTTACTTGAGTTGGATAAGCGTTTACCCCAAGGGCGAATCATAGCCATTGGTCGCTCAGATCTCGATCTTAAGGCTGTGGTTAGCAAGATCAAACAAGCGGTATTTGATCAAGTCAATGCTGATCATCAGTGTGAAATGAGCTGGCAAAGTCTGATCGCACGGATAAATTATGTCTGTGTAGATGTTCAGAATGCAAAGGCTTATCAAGCATTAACTTTGGAATTGGATCAGCAGTGCCCTAATCGGCTGTTTTATTTTGCCACCGCTTCATTCCTGTATGCAGATATTGCTAAAAACTTAGAAGCTAATGGGTTAATTCATAAAGCTTCAAAAGTCGTGCTAGAAAAGCCGATTGGCCATGACCTTGCATCCGCTCAAGCGATTAATAAATCCGTCGCTGAATATTTTGATGAATCGCAGATTTATCGTATCGATCATTATCTAGGCAAAGAAACCGTGCAAAATCTCATGGTGCTGCGTTTTGCCAACTCTATTTTTGAAAGCCAGTGGGATCAAAAAAACATAGACCATATTCAAATTTCGATTTCTGAATCTCTGGGGGTTGAAAAGCGTGCGGGCTTTTATGAGCAGGTAGGCGCTTTTCGAGACATGATGCAAAACCATTTATTACAACTGTTGTGTATTGTTGCCATGGAGCCGCCAGCAAAAATGGAGCCCGATGCCGTACGTGATGAAAAAGTAAAAGTGATTAAAGCATTGCGACCGATAGAGGGTAAAGATATCCATGATAACGTTATACGGGGTCAATACGGACACGGAGTTTCAGAAGGGGTTCCAGTTCCTCGTTATCGTGACGAGAAAGGCGTCGATGTAAAAAGTCATACTGAGACGTTTGTCGCCATGAAAGTCGAGATTGAAAATTGGCGTTGGGCGGGGGTGCCTTTTTATCTTCGAACCGGTAAGCGTTTAGCCGAACGAGCTTGTGAAATTGTGGTGCAGTTTAAAGAAATTCCCCACTCTATTTTTTCTATGCAGCATAAAGAAACCATGGCGAATAAATTAATTTTTCGACTGCAGCCCGATGAAGGTATTCGTTTGCAGTTGTGTGAGAAAAAAATTGGCAGTGGCATGAAGGTAAGGCCGATGACGCTGAGTTTGAATCCTGACAACCCCAGTCAAGACTATATGCAAATTCAAGGGGGACAGGAATCTAGTGGCAATGGTGTAAGGGTGCCTGAGGCCTATGAGCGTTTATTATTTGATGCCTTAGCCAGCAATCCAACCTTATTCCTAAGAGATGATGAACTCATGCATGCATGGGATTGGGTTGATCCGATATTGGCTGCTTGGCAAGATTCGGACAGTGCCCCAGAGCCTTATACTGCAGGCTCCTGGGGGCCTGCTGCTGCAACCTTGCTGCTGGCGAAAGATGGTCGATTATGGAATGAAAATAGTTGATGTTGAATACTGATAATTAATAGAAAGAAATCTTTTAGAATTATAAGTAATATTTTTGGAGTGAGACTATGTGGACTGAAACACTAAGTGATGATCAACAAATATTAGCTCAAAAGTTGGCGACCTCTGTCGCTAAGCAATTAAAGACACAATTAACCCAAAAAAATAAAGCTTGTTTGGCCGTGAGTGGTGGCAGTACCCCCGTTGAGTTTTTTAATCGCTTGAGTCAGCAAGAATTAGACTGGGCAAAAGTAACCGTTATCCTGGTCGATGAACGCTGGTTGAAAACAGATGACGTAGATAGTAATGAAAAGTTGGTACGTGATAATTTATTAGTTAATCACGCAAAAACAGCCTATTTTTTAGGGTTGAAAAATGATGCGCTGCTGCCCAGTGAAGGCATTATGGACTGTGAAACACAACTTCGAACTCAGGTGGAGAGCTTGGATGTTGTCGTTCTTGGAATGGGGTTAGATGGGCATACGGCGTCTTGGTTTAAAGATTCAAAACAATTATCTGCTTTGTTGGATGCGGATACCTCGGCTTGGTGTTTGCCGATCGAAGATGATTTTTTACCTCAAACAAGAATGAGTTTAACGTGGCGATTTATTAAGCGTGCAGAAAAAATGTATTTGCATTTTACCGGTGAGGAAAAAAATATAGTTTTTCAACAAGCCTGTATAGAGAAGAGTGAAGGCTTACCGGTATCACATATATTGCATCAAGATGGCATCAATATCAGTGTGTATCGAACTCAATAGCGTATTTTAGTTTCCGAGATTGAAAGGAGTATTTGTTGATGAGTGTGCACCCAATAGTCAAGGCGGTTACGGACAAAATTATTGCGCGGAGTGCGCAGCGTCGTAAGCAATATTTATCGTTGATTGCAGCGGAAGCAGAACGTTTGCAACGAGAGCCTGCGCGCCATGGGTTGAGCTGCACCAATCTTGCTCATGCCATTGCGGCAGAAGAGAGTGATGACAAACTGATCCTAAAGCAAAGTCATCGAGCCGCGAATGTTGGAATTATTAATGCCTATAATGATGTGTTATCAGCACACCAGCCTTATAAAGATTACCCTCAGCAAATAAAACAACATCTAGCCGAGCTCGGTCATGTGGCTCAAGTCGCGGCCGGTGTGCCGGCAATGTGTGATGGCATTACCCAAGGGCAGGCAGGGATGGAACTATCGCTATTTAGTCGCGATACGATTGCCTTAAGCACTGCGATTGGCTTATCCCATGATGTCTTTGATGGTGTAGTTCTATTGGGTATATGCGACAAAATCGTGCCGGGTCTATTAATGGCGGCTCTGCGCTTTGGTCATCTACCAGCGATCTTTTTACCGTCGGGTCCTATGTCCTCGGGTATCAGTAATTCAGTGAAAGCAAAAACTCGACAGCAATTTGCCGCGGGCGAAGTGGATAAAGATGTTTTATTAGACTCGGAATTAAAGTCTTATCATAGTGCAGGAACCTGTACATTTTACGGGACGGCTAATTCGAATCAGATGTTAATGGAGATCATGGGTCTGCAATTGCCGGGAAGTTCTTTTCTACACCCAGAAGACCCTCTTAGGCCATTATTAAATGCCTATGCTCTACAACAACTCACGTTGCATACTCGTCTGGATCAAGACTATATACCCCTCGGACAAATGCTAGACGAAAAAAGTTTCGTTAATGCAATTGTTGGTTTATTGGCCACGGGGGGATCGACCAATCACAGTATTCACTTACTCGCGATCGCAAGAATGGCTGGGGTTATTCTTGATTGGCAAGATATTTCAGATTTATCCGATGTGGTGCCTTTATTAACCCGGATTTACCCTAATGGTGAAGGAGATGTTAACCACTTTCAGCAGGCGGGAGGTATGGGCTTTCTAATTCGCGAATTATTATCTGCTGGGTTATTGCATCAAGATGTTCAAACGTTATTAGGCAAAGACCTCTCGGCATATTGCCAAGAACCTTATTTGGAAGTTAAGAGTTTAGCCCAAGGCGGGCATGAAAAAAGTTTAGCCTGGCGTGATGTGAGTGCGGAAAGTTTAAATTTAGATGTTCTGGCTCCCGCTCATGCGCCTTTTATGCGCGAAGGAGGGCTTAAACTATTAAATGGTAATCTTGGCCGTGGCCTGATTAAAATTTCAGCGGTGCCGGAAGCGCGTTGGTATACCCAAGCCAAAGCAAAAGTATTTGTTGATCAAGCTTCCGTGCAGCAAGCGTATAAAGCGGGTGAATTGAATGTCGATTGCGTAATTGTAGTAAAGCGACAAGGGCCAAAAGCCAATGGTATGCCTGAATTGCACAAATTGATGCCAGTACTCGCTAACCTGCAGGATGCTGGTTTTAGCGTTGCATTGTTAACCGATGGTCGTCTTTCAGGAGCCTCAGGTAAAGTGCCTGCGGTATTGCACGTTTGCCCAGAGGCTATACTCGGTGGAGCCATTGATGGGATTCAAGAGGGGGATTTAATTGAAATCGATGCTCATAAAGGTAGCTTTACTTTGCTTGAAAAAAATAAAAATGGGTTAGATGAAAGTGATGAAATGAATAAAGTGGCTGAGCAGAGTCAGGGTTTGGGTCGAGAGCTTTTTAGTCTCTTTCGTAACAATACGACTCCTGCCGATCAGGGAGCGCTATCTTTGGACTGGTTGCAGTGATGTATGGCTTATATAAAAACGAAATCTGAGAGGAAAGCAGGATGACACAGCTTGATAACTGGTTAGAGCATAGCAAGCCATTAATCCCCGTTATTGTCATTGATGATATTCGTCATGCCGTGCCAATGGCCAAAGCTTTAGTCGCGGGGGGAGTTCATTTGTTAGAGATAACCTTACGTACGGAAGCGGGATTGGCGGCTATTAGTGCCATTAAGCAAGCGGTGCCAGAGGCGATTGTTGGCGCGGGTACAGTTTGTAATGCCAAGGATTTTCAATGTGCTATTGATGCGGGCGCTCAATTTATAGTCAGCCCTGGATTAACCCCGGAATTAATTGAAAAAGCTCAGCAGGTGCAATCTCATTTAGACGACCCTTGGCAAGGCGTCTTTTTGCCAGGAGTTGCTACTGCCAGTGAAGTAATGGTGGCTCAGCAGGCAGGTTTTACTCAATTAAAGTGTTTTCCTGCCAGCGCTATTGGTGGTGAAAAATTATTAAAGGCATGGGCAGGGCCGTTTTCTAAAGTACAGTTTTGCCCAACTGGTGGGATCAGTCAGGATAATTATTTAGGCTACTTAAATTTGCCCAATGTTATTTGTGCCGGGGGGAGTTGGTTAACCGAAGCGAGTTTATTGAACGATGAAAACTGGGCTAAAGTTGAAAGCAGAGCTCGGGATATTATTCCCGCTATTTCTTGATTGATTTTTGAACTCTTAGGCTAACAGGCTGATTTTAAAATACTTTCTTGATTAAAATAGTGCATTAAAGGATAAAAATTCCTTGCATGGCCTGCATCTATTTATTAGACTGCTCTCACTTTAGGACTATAGCTCAGTTGGTTAGAGCGCTACCTTGACATGGTAGAGGTCCCCAGTTCGAATCTGGGTAGTCCTACCAAGAATATTAAAAAGCCGCTGTGTTAGTTTTAACTCAGCGGCTTTTTTGTTTTCCGCTATTTTTTTACAATCATTTAACCTGATATTTATCTTTAACCGATTGCACCCAGTCTGCGTGATCAATTAAGAATTGATTGAACTGCTCAATCACTTTGGGGTGTTTGAAGCTGGATAGTGAATAATTGCTTTTAGTATGTGGCAAATCGGGGTCAAAGACTAAAGAGTCGGGCGCTTTTAAAGTATTATTTAGGTAATAAGTCGCCACATCAACATTGAAGTAAGCGCCATCATAACGCTTGGTGCTGGTCAGTTTAATAAGGCTTTCTAAGTTATTTGTTTCTTTAACTTTTACACTGCCTTTATCAATGTGCCCTAGGTAGTCCCACGCGGTAAACCCTCTTACTAATCCAAGTCTCTTTAGCTTTTCAATGCCTTTACCTTTGTTTTCGGGAGTAACCATGACGCCGTCTATGAAGTCGATGACAGAGTTGCTGTACTTAATGTCATACCCAGATTTTTGATCTTGTGCCCAATAACCGTTATCAGGGAAGCGGAAATCAACTTTCCCATCGAGGTAGTTTTTATTTAAGCGGGTGATTGGAAAGGCTTTGTAGTTGAACGTGTGGTTATGGGACTTAGCGAATTTATTTAGAATCTCACTGGCCGCCCCGTTATATTGACCTTCGGAGTATTGGTAAATAGGAAAATAATCGATATTTTCAACGCCAATGATAAAATTGTCGGCATGACTGTGGTTTATTGAGGCTATTGAAATCGCTGCAACGACTAAGGGGAGTTGGGTTAGTTTTTTTATTAATTGCATTTAGGCCATCCTACTATGGTAATACTTGAAGGTTAGTAGTTTGGCCTGATTTTACCAGTCGTCTATTTATTGCCCCAAATGCTAGCAACGGCTCTTTCATTACCGAGAAAACCAACCACTAAGGTGACTAAGCTGACTAAGCCAAAAATCAGAACAGGGATGTAATAGCCCATGTTATCGGCTTCGGATGCCATGAAAGCGACGGCGGTAGAGAGTATGGTGAAAATAATGCCCATTACGATCAATATAACTCGGTGCGATGTTTTATAGACGTACTCTTCGGTGCCTGATTCAAAATTCTCTAAAATTGGGGAAAAGGCTTTGCGTAGTAATTCTTTCATTTTTCACTCTAATATTGGGTTAACAGTTAATCTTCAGCTTTGAAATGCTGTTCTAGAACAGTTCTGGTTTCATCGGGAATGGGCTTAGATGATTTTGTATCATGGTCAAAATGCACCATAACAGCACTTCCTTTAGCGGCAAGTTGCCCTTCTTGCCATGCTTCGTGGCCAATGACCATGGATGAATTGCCGATCTTTGCCATAAAGGTTCTAACTTCGACTGGTTTTCCATAATAAATCTCGGAAAGAAACTCGACGTCTATTTTGGCAATAATTAGGTGCCAATTATTAGTGTCCATGCCGGGGCAAAACAGTTCAAATATGGGAGTGCGACCTTCTTCGAACCATACGGGTAATACGGT
>CAJVZR010000115.1 GCA_913019965.1 uncultured Oleispira sp. | reverse complement strand
TTATTTTTACTTTACTCATAGTATTTATCTTTTTACCTAGCCTCGCTCTCCCCCTGTTAATGATCAGCCAAGGGATCTTTGCTATTTGCCTACTGCTGACCATTGCAAAACGTAAACGCAAGGTCGCCGATACTAGCATTCGCTATTGGCAATTAGGCGCGGTCAGTTTAGTAGTGATTAATACTCTCTATTTCATCCCCTCCGATATCTGGTCGCTCTATTGTATTCAGGAGCAAGGTTTTGTTTTGACCGCTATCTTTGTCTACTTTTATTTACTCTCGATCATTCAGGGTATGTTGTTGAAAATATTACCTTTCCTGAGTTATACCCACTTGCAGCAAGCATGTTTAACCAACTTCTCGGCAATGCAATACATCCCTCACATGCATGAGTTCATGAATAAAAAGCAGGCTTCATGGTTATACTATCTGCACCTATTAAGTGGTTTGAGCTTGTTACTGGTCTTAGTGCAACCAGTTTATTATCAAGGGTTTGCGACCCTGTTGGTGATTGAATCTTGCGGGTTATTATTTCTAATGCTGAAAACCATACGGCTGTATTATATAACCCAGCATAAAATGAAAACGGCCGCCGCTAATACATAGAGATTCGTGCGATTTACCGCTAAGCTAGATGAGTCTATTTCGTTCATAGTTATTAGTACTCACTCATTCCTCTAGCCAAGATTCATTGATCCTATGAAAATCATCCTGCTGCACTTATTACATATTGTGATTTCTCCTTTGTACTTTATCGCTCTGCCTCAAGGCCTGTGGTTAAAGAAAAATACCGTGCGTTTGCCCGAAGCAAAAGGGCC
The DNA here is from genome assembly GCA_913019965.1 of uncultured Oleispira sp. Taxonomy (GTDB): domain Bacteria; phylum Pseudomonadota; class Gammaproteobacteria; order Pseudomonadales; family Oceanobacteraceae; genus Oleispira. The sequence continues at coordinate 8,646 of CAJVZR010000115.1, read as the reverse complement.
ACGAAAGATGTCTATTAATGCCCTGCAAGAAGCCGAAGAAGCGGCAGAGATCAAATTACTTTATTTGGGTGAGTCTCCCGCAGCAGGGGTCGGCATAGAAGAAATACAACATGCGGTTTCGGCACAAGTTGCTCATAAGCTGGCCGATACGCAAAAAGTTGAATGGCAATTATTGGCTCAAAACGGTATTCGGATTAAAGAGCTGCTCTTAAAACTGCAGCAATCGGAAACCCATCAACCGGATATCAGCATTATTACGATGGGCGTAAATGATTGTACGGGCCTGACGTCAAGTAAGCAGTGGCAACAACGCATCCATGAATTAATTGCCGAGTTAAAACAACGCGGCAGTAAACACATATTTTTTACCGCTGTGCCGCCGATGCAGCAGTTCCCGTTATTACCCGCGCCACTTAATTGGTTGATGGGTTATCGGGCTCATCTATTGAATCATTTATTGGAGAGGGTCTGTCAGCAGCAGGATGCTCAATATTTGGCATTCTCAGCCGTACTGAAGCCAGAAATGATTTGCTTAGATGGTTATCACCCAAACGAAAAAGGGGCTGAGCTGTGGGCTACTTCAATCAGCCAACAGATCACCCCCTTTATCAAAACTCACTAGCTTAAGTATTAGTGCTTGTTCTTAAGCTTGGCCGTTCTTAGCAGCATTTTGCAATGCGGCAATACGATCATCAAGTGGCGGATGGCTGGCAAATAATGAAGAAAGCTTACCTTCACCACCAATACCAAAGGCGACTAGCTCACCGCTCAATTCACTTGGCTGATCATAGGTTTCTTTCAAACGCATTAAGGCACTGGCCATGGCTGCATTACTAGTAAGTGCTGCACCCGCTTCATCAGCGCGGTATTCACGACGACGGCTAAACCAAGCCACGATTGTAGATGCCAAAATACCTAGGATCATTTCCGCAACAAAAGTAGTGATGTAAAACGCGATGCCAGGACCATCTTCGTTCTTAAAGACCGCTTTATCAACGAAGTTACCAATGATACGTGCGAAGAACATAACGAAGGCGTTAACAACACCTTGAATCAACGCCAATGTCACCATGTCACCATTAGCAACGTGACCAATTTCGTGACCTAGAACCGCTTTCACTTCGTCTTTATTCATACGCTGCAATAAGCCGGTAGAAACTGCTACGAGTGCTTTGTTTTTGTTCCAACCCGTCGCAAACGCGTTAGGGGCTGCAGAGTTGAAGATACCGACTTCCGGCATGCCAATGCCGGCTTTATCGGCTAGCTCTTGTACTGTGCTGTATAACCACTGCTCTGATGCATTCTGTGGTTGATCAATTACTTGCACGCCCATGCTGCGCTTAGCCATCCACTTGGAGATCAGCAAAGAGACAAATGACCCCGCCATACCAAAGACTAAACAGAAGGCCATTAGGTTAGCAAAGTTAAGGTTATTACCTTGCTCCAAATAACTACCCACACCCAGCAAGCTTAAAGTGATACTCGCGACGGCAATGACCGCCAAGTTAGTTAATAAAAATAATACGATTCTCATCATGAGAGAATGCTCCTAATATTTTTCGGTTAAATAATAAAGAATGAATAATGTCTATATGCCGTCGACCGCCATTAATTTCAACAGTCCCTCGACGGCATAACAGTCAGAAAGTGTCAGGCTGTTTTCACCAGTAATAAACTTTCACGAATACTGTTTATAACCGGCTTGGATTCAGGGCGAACTCCACGCCATTTTTCGAAAGATTCCGCCGCTTGTTCCACCAGCATTCCTAACCCATCGAGCGTCGCAGCGGCATTTAAACCGGCGGCCCACTGGTTGAATACCGTCGGCTCAGCGCTATACATCATGTCATAACAGGTGGTTTCAAGGTGGATAACCGATTCAGGCACAGGCGGTAGTTCACCACTGAGGCTGGCTGACGTGCCATTAATAATTAGGTCAAACTGCCCTTCAACTTGCTCAAAACCACAGCCGGATATCTCACCGATATCGGAGAAGTCTTCTGCCAACGCTTGCGCCTTAGAGACGGTTCGATTGGCAATAACGACTTCTCGAGGTTTTTCTTCTAATACAGGTTCTAGAATACCGCGTACCGCGCCACCCGCACCCAGTACTAATACTCGTTTGCCTTTGATTTCACAGCCATTATTAACCGTGATATCACGTACCATACCAATACCATCGGTATTATCGGCATGAACCGAGCCATCTTCTTTTTTGATTAAGGTATTCACCGCACCCGCACGCAACGCACGAGAAGAATAAGTATCAGCATACTGCCAAGCATCTTCTTTAAACGGCACAGTCACATTTAAGCCACGGCCGTTGCGGAAGAAGCTGTCGGCTTCTTCTTTAAACTTTTCCAGCGGCACCAAGATGGCTGAATAAATCAGATCCTGTTCGGTTTGCTCAGCAAACGTACTATGAATTTGCGGACTCTTACTATGGTTGATGGGGTTTCCCATCACGGCGTATAAATCGCTCATGTTTAAACCCAATCTTTGTGGGGTAGAAAATCGGTATACAGCTTAGCTTCTGGCGAACCTTCTTCAGGATGCCAGTTGTAATCCCAATGAGTCACGGGGGGTAATGACATCAAGATAGACTCGGTACGACCATTGGATTGCAGGCCAAAAATAGTACCGCGATCATATACCAAGTTAAATTCCACATAGCGACCACGACGGTAGCATTGGAATTTACGCTCACGCTCACCAAACTCGGTATCTTTACGCTTAGCGATGATGGGGCAATAGGCATCGATGTACGAATTTGCTACCGCCTGCATAAAGTCGAAGGACTGATCAAAGTCGATTTCGCCATCCCAGCTATTCAAGTCATCAAAGAATAAACCACCGACACCCCGATTCTCATCTCTGTGCTTCAAGTAGAAATATTCATCACACCATTTTTTATATTTTGGATAAACATCTGCGCCAAAAGGCTCACACGCATTCTTGGCGGTCTGATGCCAAAAGATTACGTCTTCTTCAAATGGGTAGAAAGGCGTTAAATCAAAGCCACCGCCAAACCACCAAACAGGCTCTTCACCTTCTTTCTCGGCAACGAACATACGTACGTTGGCGTGAGAGGTTGGCACATAAGGGTTACGAGGATGAATCACTAACGATACCCCCATCGCTTGGAAGCTTCGACCTGCCAATTCTGGGCGTACTGCTGTGGCAGAAGCGGGTAGTTGAGCACCCATCACATGAGAAAAGTTAACCCCTCCTTTCTCGATAACCACACCTTGCTCTAGTACACGGCTACGGCCACCGCCGCCTTCTTCGCGCAGCCAAGATTCTTCGATAAACTTGCCACCACCATCTTGCTCTTCAAGGGCTGCACAAATACGATCTTGTAAATCTAACAAGAAGCTTTTCACTGCTTCAATTTCAGTATGAGTAACTTTCTGAGTTTTAGCCTTTTCTTGGCTCATGTTCATTGGGCTCTTTTAACGATCTAACATTAATTTAAAATGAGTTTCACTATGGCTCTATCTTACCTTGTGGCCATCCAGAGTACGAATTTCTGAAGGTTTCGAAAAACCTCCTAGCGCTCCCGGTAAAATATAGCTGAGTTGGTCTTGAAAATAATGACGTACTTCTAAGGCCGACATAGCCGCCGGGTGCCCAGAGGGATTGGCCGAGGTCGAAATAATTGGGCCGACTTTAGCGCATAATGCCTGAACTTGTGGGTGTCGACTAAAGCGAACCGCAATGCTCTTATGTTGACCACGAACAGAAATTGGCACCGATAGCTTACAGGGTAAAATCCACGTTACTGGGTGAGGTCTATCTTGCTCAATTTGCTGAATATGTTCATCACTTAACGGTAATAAATGGGCTTCGATATCACTGAGCTGAGAACATAAGATGATCATGCCTTTTTCAAGCGGGCGTTGTTTCAGACGGAGTATTTCCTTAATGGCGCTTTCATCCGTCCACAAACAACCTAATCCCCATACACCTTCGGTAGGGTAAGCAATGACGCCACCAGCATTGAGACTGATAACCGCTTGTTGTAGGTGAAAATTTTCTGGGGAATCCGGCACAATATACTCAATCACTAGCAAAAATAAATATCTGTGAATTATAGAGGATGATCAAACAGACGCACAGCTTCCTTGCATAAGCTTACAGCCGCACATACCCTCCTGGGACTTGCGCGACCTGACCTTTTAGTTCCATTAGGATTAGTTGCTGAGCGACCTCAGCAACTTCTAAGCCCGTGCGATTTACTAAGCTATCAATCGCTGTGGGCACAACATCCAGCGCGCCATAAATAATTTTCGCAGCCCCTTCCAGCTGGGGCAAAGCCGAGTTAGTAAAAAGATCCTCTTGGTTTTCTGCCTCCCTCATATCGACGGCTAAATCAGAGTTAAGCAGATTGATAATGTCATTAGCATTCTCAATTAGATTTGCCCCTTCTTTAATCAACTGATGGCAACCCCGACTGAGTGGATTCGATACTGCCCCAGGTAAAGCAAACACTTCGCGTCCTTGCTCAACGGCCAAGCGCGCGGTAATGAGTGATCCACTTTTGTAAGCCGCTTCAATCACCAGGGTGCCTAAACTCATACCACTGACAATGCGATTACGCCGAGGGAAATTTTGCGCCAGCGCTTTTGTATCGGGCAGGTGTTCCGATAATAATACGCCACCACTAGCGACAATGTGATCCGCTAAAGCTTGATGGCGCTTAGGGTAAATCGCTTCTAAGCCCGAGCCGAGTACCGCAATGGTTTTGCCGCAGCCAATGCCGGTCGAGTTATTCAAAGCACCCTTGTGCGCTTCACCATCGATACCGATCGCCAGTCCACTGATCACATGCCAATCAGAGGTCACCAGTTGTCGCGCGATGGTAAATGCTTGCTCACGCCCATAGTGGCTAGGGTTACGACTGCCAACGATGGCAATACTGGCTTGGTTTAATAATTGCGGATTACCGCGATAAAACAAAAAGATGGGGGCGTCCCGTAAGGTACTAAGGGAGTTTGGATAGAGTTCATCATCGGGCAACAAAATGCCGCAATCTTCTTGCTGCAGCCAAGTTTGGATTTTATGCCAGCCAGCTAATACAAAGGGGTTTTGATTTGCGCTGGAGTCTCGGGTTTGTTGCCAAGTCAGCGCCAGTTCGGGCTTTAGCCCCATAGAAATTAAGTCTTGAGCTGAATGCTCAACGAGTGAAGCGCAATTGGGCAACTGCTCTCTAATTTTATTCAGCGCAATACTGCCAATGCCAGGGGTGCTTGATAGGGTCCACCAAGCAAAAAGCATCTCATCCTTGAGCATGCTGTTTCCTTATTTTTACTTATTCGGACAAAGCCCTAGAAAGGACTGCGTACCTGATCACCGACATTCAATGCGCGAGTCGCTTTTACAACTAAGGCATAAGATAGCTTCTCGTAAGCACGGAAGACCATCATCTGGCCGGCTTTCTCGGCAGGTAAACGAACTTTTTCTTCTTTAGTGCGATCGCGAACTATCTCGCCACGCTTCATGATATCAAGCACTGCGCCTTCGCTCACACCATCACGTTTACCTTTATTGATCACAATCATGCTGTATTGACCAATTTGAGTGACGCCACCCGGTACTGAGATAATAAAGCCATCGACGTATTCATCAGGTGCTTTAGGCTGGAAGCGCGTTACTAGCTGGCGATTCTCTGTAGTTAACAGGCGATCCCCTTCGGTAACTTGCTGACTGGTCTTTACCAAGTCCAGCTTAACAATATCTTTCTCATTGCTGATCACATTGGCTAGGCCAATTTCTTTCGCTTCTAAGCCTAAGACTTCTTCTGTGATTGGATCTCTGTAAACTGTGCTCGCGCGGAATATTCCGTACGCATTAGCCAAACCCGAACTGAAATCACCACGACCATAAGCAACACCACCCGCACCATTCATGATACGGCCACCACCAGCAGAAAGAATATAAGGAGCGCCTTCTAATTCACCGCGCTTAACAATTCGATTGCGGGTAATGAATGGCATAATGGCATCCATTGGAATGGTAGGAATCGCTGATTCAATCGGTTCGATACGAGCGGTTGGAGTCATTTTTACAGTACGGCTTTCCATACCACGCTCAACAACAGCAACTTTCATTTCGCCACCGATGCTCATCAAACCGATAATATCGCCAGGAAAGATTAAATGCGGGTCTTTAATTTGTGGATTTTGGTACCAAATGTTGGGCCATTGCCACGCATCGTCGGTATAACGCTCTGAAATATCCCAAAGAGTATCGCCTTTTTTTACCGTATAGCGCTCTGGTGCACCTTCTTTTAGCGCTAAACCATGGCTAATTGTGCTTAGTACTAGAAAAAACGCAGTAATTAGGTAACGAACTGTTTTGCTCATCCTATAATCCCTTTATCATTGGCATATCTGCCAACAGTCTTGGTTTGCCTTGTTATTATTGAAGACGCTATTTAGTTAAAAGTAGCTCTATATATGACATCTTAGCAAGTTAAGCCCCATTAGTTCTATAAGCGCATCACATCTATGGCCATATTAGAGATATTAGAGTACCCAGATAAGCGTCTGCGTACCATTGCAAAACCCGTAACAGAAGTCACGGATAATATTCGAAAAATCATCGACGACATGTTCGAGACGATGTACGAAGCACCGGGAATTGGACTTGCCGCAACGCAAGTGAATGTTCACCAGCGCATCGTAACGATGGATTTATCGGAAGATAAAAACGAACCTCTGGTTTTCATTAATCCAGAAGTGACGGTATTAGAAGGCGAATTGGAAAGCATGCAAGAAGGCTGCTTATCGGTTCCTGGCTTCTACGAAGACGTGACTCGAGTCGAGCACTGCTTAGTGAAAGCCCTCGATCGCGACGGAAATGAGTTCGAATTGGAAGCCCGTGGTTTATTAGCCGTGTGTATTCAGCACGAGTTAGATCACCTTGAAGGTAAGTTAATGGTGGATTATCTATCGCCTCTTAAGCGTAATCGCATTAAGTCGAAGCTTGAGAAGCAGCATAAGATTGAAGCGCGCAATAATCGTCGATAAAAAGCATCGTCGCTAACCATTAGCTAGTTAGAAAGAGAAACTATGGACGCTCTAAATATTGTTTTTGCCGGTACGCCGGATTTCGCTGCTGGTCATTTACAGGCCTTAATCGACAGCCGACATAATGTGGTGGGTGTTTATAGCCAACCAGATCGTCCCGCTGGGCGCGGTAAGAAACTTCAGCCTAGCCCAGTAAAAAAACTGGCGCTAGAGCATGATATCCCAGTTTTCCAACCGCTGAACTTCAAGCAAGAAGGTTCGATTGAAGAACTGGAAGCCTTGAATGCCGACATCATGATTGTTGTCGCATATGGATTATTACTGCCATTGGCGGTATTAGAAGCGCCTAAAATGGGTTGCCTCAACGTACACGCGTCTATCTTGCCGCGCTGGCGTGGAGCCGCTCCGATTCAACGAGCTATTCAAGCCGGTGATCGCGAAACCGGTATTACTATCATGCAGATGGACGTGGGTTTAGATACTGGCGATATGCTGAGTAAGACCATCTTCGATATTGATAGTAACGAAACCGGTGGTTCTCTACATGATCGCTTATTAGCCAAAGGCCCTAAGGCGTTATTGCAAACCTTGACCTTATTACAGGCGGGTGAAGCGGAAGCTGAAAAGCAAGATGATACTCTGGCGAATTACGCGCATAAGCTGAGTAAAGAAGAAGCGTTAATTAACTGGTCTTTGCCGGCGAAAGATATTGAACACAATGTGCGCGCCTTTAATCCTTTCCCTTGCGCTTATACCTTATTGGGCGATCAGCGTATTAAGGTTTGGCAAGCCATTGCTCTTGATGAAGCGACGACTTTACTACCCGGCACGATTGCTCGAGTCAGTACCGATGGGGTCGATATCGCGACTAGCACAGGACTAGTACGTTTATTAAACGTGCAACTAGCCGGTAAAAAAGCCATGGCGATCTCTGACATTGTGAATGGTCAGCCCAACTTATTTCAGCCACAGCATATGTTTGCTAGCCAGGCCTAATCTTTATGACAACTCCTTCAAATTCGGCAGCCTCTAAATCAACCAAGAGCATCCGGGCCATTGCCGCACGGGTTTTAACTCAGGTGCAGCATGGCCAATCTTTGGCTCAATGTTTACCGGCCGCCGAAGAAAAGATCGAATTCGACGACATCCCATTTTTACGCGAGCTTTGTTACGGCAGCTGTCGTTGGTATTTTCGTTTAAATGCGTTAGCCAAAATGCTACTGCAAAAGCCGTTTCATGAAGATGATGAAGATTTACATCAGCTCCTGATCATTGGTTTATACCAGCTCAACATTCAGGAAAAAGCCGCTCACGCTGCTATTTTTGAAACCGTTGAAGCCGCGGCGGATTTAGATAAGCCGTATTGCAAAGGGGTGATCAACGCCTGTTTGCGTCGATATGATCGAGAGTCCGAAGCTTTAATTAAGTCGTTGGGTGATAACCCAGTGACCTTGCACAGTCATCCGAAGTGGCTTGTGAAAGCCCTGAAGAAAGCTTGGCCTGATAACTATCTTGAGATCATGGCCGCGAACAATCAACACCCTCCGTTTTGCATTCGCGTCAACCAGCTACACCATAGCCGTGAAGCTTATTTGGCTTTATTAGAACAAGCGGG
>CAJVZR010000114.1 GCA_913019965.1 uncultured Oleispira sp. | reverse complement strand
TTATTAGAGCTTCTTTTAGATTTAGAGGATGATTTGAGTGCTTCGGTTTCTAAGTTATTCAGTTGGCCTGCTTGTACGGGGGTAGCGAGAGCATATAAACAAAGGGTAGCGATTAACAGGTTGGTGCGCATTAGGGGGGGGCCGTATTCCATTACAATGATGGGGATTATATGGAAAGCCGGGTTAATTTACTAATTTATGATTACTGATTTCTGAGCGTACCTCATCGCTGACGAGTTATTACTAAATAAACCGAATAAAAGTGTATTCGGTTTATTTAGTAAGGCTTGCAATTGCCTCTTTCTAAAACATGCTTTGCGCCAGCATACGCATCCCCGTAATAAGCAATACCACAGCGAACACCTTCTTCAATTTATTCGCATCCAGCTTACTGGCAATGGATGCCCCTAGCGGCGCAAATAAAACAGTTAACGGCACAATACACACAAGCCCCATAAGATTGATCAATCCATAGGTGCCTGCCGGTGCATCTACGGGAGTGGTTCCTAAGGTCAGCATGGTTAGGGCGGCTGGTAAGGATATGATTAAGCCTATCGCCGCTGCGGTGCCCACGGCTTTGTGGGCTGGGTAATTAAAAAGCGTGAGTAAAGGTACGGAAATTGTGCCGCCCCCTATGCCTACCATTGAGCTGAAAAAGCCAATGGACGTGCCCATGGTGGTTTGCCCTGTTCTGCCGGGTAGTTGTTGGAATAGTGCCGATTTTCCGGTTCGAAATAGCATGTTTAATGCAGACAAGGTAGCGATGAAACCAAATAACAGGGTCAGCCAGCTGCCATCCACTCGGGTGACCAGCCAGCTTCCGGCTAATGTGCCGGCAAGGATAAATAACCCCCAGCGTTGTAGTAGGTCAAAATCGATATTGCCTTTTTGCTTATGTGCGCGAATTGAGCTGATGGAAGTTGGCACTATGGTGGCCAGTGAAGTGGCCGTGGCAATTAACATGGCCGATTCGGGTGAAACCCCAAAACCTTTAAATAAGAAAAACAAAACCGGCACTATGACGATACCGCCGCCGACCCCTAATAAGCCCGCTAGAATACCGGCAAAAATGCCGGTGGCTGCTAAGGCTAAAAAGGTTGTGGCATTACTGGTTAAAAATTCAATGATGTTCATGGTGATAAGCTTTTATTTATTGAGTTTTATTTATTAAGTTCTAGCCTAATAATTTCTGCCCCGGCTTGTAAGGCGTTTAGCTTTTCTCTTGCGACTTCGCGAGATAAAGGTGCCATCCCGCAGTTGGTGCAAGGGTAGAGTTTGTCGGCATCCACATAGTTAAGTGCGTGTCTTAAAGTGGCGGCCACTTCTTCTGGGGTTTCGATGCGGTTGCTGGCGACATCAATGGCGCCCACCATGATCTTTTTACCACGCACTAATTCCAGTAATTCAATCGGCACACGGGAGTTGTGGCACTCCAGAGAAATAATATCGATATTGGATTGCTGCAATTTTGGAAAGACTTCTTCGTACTGTCGCCATTCGGACCCTAGGGTTTCTTTCCATTCGGTATTGGCTTTTATGCCGTAGCCATAACAAATATGTACCACGGTTTCGCAGTTAAGGCCTTCGATGGCTTTTTCTAAGCAGGCGATGCCCCATTCGTTGACCTCATCAAAAAACACGTTAAAAGCCGGTTCATCAAATTGAATAATATCCACCCCAGCAGCTTCGAGTTCTTTGGCTTCTTGGTTGAGGATCTTAGCGAATTCCCACGCTAGGTCTTTACGACTTTTGTAGTGATCATCGTACAAGGTATCGACCATGGTCATGGGTCCTGGTAGCGCCCATTTTATCGGTTGATCGGTTTGGCTGCGGAGGAATTTTGCATCCTCAATAAATACCGGCTGAGGGCGACTCACTGGGCCGACGACGGTAGGCACGCTGGCGTTATAACGATCACGAATTTTAACGGTTTCGCGCTTTTTGAAATCCACCCCCTCTAGATGTTCAATGAAGGTGGTGACAAAGTGCTGACGGGTTTGTTCGCCGTCACTGACGATATCGATGCCGGCGTTTTTTTGTTCTTGTAATGACACTCGCAGTGCATCTTTTTTGCCATCAAGCAGTTCGTTGTTTTTTAGTTTCCACGGCGACCAGAGTTTTTCTGGCTCTGCTAGCCAAGACGGTTTCGGTAAACTGCCAGCGGTGGAAGTGGGTAATAAGGTGTTCATGTTCGTATTCCTGTTATCTTATTTGCCGTTTACTAGATTCGGGCATTTAGGCGTAATTTTGTGACCATTGATCAAGCAGGTTTTGATACGGCTTGATGAAATGTTGTTCGGCAAACTTGCCTTGTTTAATGGCGAGCTGGCTGCGCTCTTCACGATCATAAATAATCTGTGTCAGCGAGTGATCTGTGTGCTTGAGATTGGGCTGGTAGTGGCTACCGGCAATCGCGTTGGCGTTATAAACCTCGGGGCGATAGATCTTTTGGAAGGTCTCCATGGTGCTGATGGTGCTGATCAGTTCGATATTGCTATAGTCGCTTAACAGGTCGCCAAAGAAATAGAACGACAGCGGGGCAACACTGTTGGGCGGCATAAAGTAGCGCACCTGAAAGCCCATTTTTTTAAAGTATTGCTCGGTTAATGAGGATTCATTGGCTAGGTATTCCACCCCTAATACTGGGTGTTGGTTTTCAGTTCTGTGGTAGGTTTTATTATCAGAAACACTTAAGCAAATAACCGGTGGTTTACTGAAGTTTTCTTTATAGGTAGATGAATTAAGAAAATCTTTAAACAGCTTGCCGTGCAGGTCGCCAAAGTTTTCGGGAATGCTAAAACTCGGTTGATCTTTATTATGATCTAATAACAAGATGCTGAAATCATAATCGCGAACGTAGGAGGAAAAGTTATTGCCCACTATGCCTTCAATTTTGTTTCCGGTTTTATGGTCGTTGATATTGGTTTTTAGAATTTCTATCGAGGGGAAGAAGTTTCCGTTACCTTCAATATCAACATCCACTGAGATGATTTCTAATTCTAGCGAGTAGCGATCACCTTTTGGATTATCCCAGCTGGCTAACGCATTAAAGCGGCTATCCACCATGCGTAAGGCATTGCGCAAGTTGCCTTGGCGGCTTTCACCACGGGCAAGGTTGGCAAAGTTGGTGGTGATGCGAGTGCTCTGTGCGGGTTGATAATTTTCATCAAAACAGATGCTTTTTATGGTGTATGTAAAGCCTTTATTCATGACGACCTCGTATTAGGGTGTGCAACAAGTGAATGATTTCGTACTGCTTGTTGCACTTTATACTTGGGTCGTTGTGTGAATAAAATTGATTTAATTTAATGTATCTATGAATTTAGCTCACGTGCAAGATCGATAAAGGCTTTTAGGTATGCTATGTTGGTATCACCTTCACGGGTGCCTAAATAGATTTTTTTCGCTATGCCGTTTTCCCCTAAGCGCACAACCGCTAAAGGCAGAGTCTTGCAATATTCTTCCGCTAACCAGCGAGGTAGGGCGGCCACCCCGCGATTACAAGCGACCATTTGCAGCATAATGTCGGTTGCTTCACTGGTTTTATGCAGTTTTGGGTTAACCCCAGCTGGGTTAAGAAACTGGCTATAAATATCAAGGCGGTCGGGTGCTACTGGGTAGGTGATTAATGTCTGATCGCGTAGGTCTTCGGCTTTGGCATAATTATGCAAGGCGAGTGGATGGTCTCTGGCCACGACTAATACTTGTTCGTAATCAAATACGGGTTGGAAGTTAAGCCCGCTTTTGTAGAAGGGGTCTGGGGTGACGAGTAAATCGATTTCATAATCTAATAACGCGCCGACACCACCGAATTGGAATTTCTGTTTTACATCCACATCCACATCAGGCCAGGTATCTAAAAACGGCGATACCACTTTTAATAACCACTGATAGCAAGGGTGGCATTCCATGCCTATTCGCAGGGTTCCTCGCTCACCTTGGGCGATTTGTTTGAGCTTGCCTTCAGCATGGTCGAGCAGTGGCAGTACCCTATTGGCAATATTGAGGATGTAGCGCCCGGATTCTGTCAGCCGCAGGCTGCGCCCTTCGCGCAACCAGATGTCATTGCCGAGATTATCTTCCAGTTTTCGTATGGTATGGCTTAAGGCCGATTGCGTGACGCACAGCTCTTTGGCCGCCGCGGTCAGGGAACCGTACTGGTCTACGGCATGGACAATTCTTAGGTGGATGCGTTCGATCATAATATTTATTAGGGCTTACATGAGTAAATTTAATTAGTGTGTGAAAATATACCATTTTTACTCATGTTTAAACTGGCTTAGTCTTCAATCTTGTTGATTATTGATCGAGTTTGCTCTTTGTCTTCAAATAATCAATGATATGTTATATTGTAACAATTGGTTGTTTTCATCTCATTGTTAGTAAAAGCATGTCTGTGAGGCTTAAGTATGAATATCGAAAAACTAGAGACGCAAAAATTAATAGAAGCAAAATTTACAGAACCCGATGAAGACTATATGAACGAAGAGCAGTTGGGGTTATTTAAAAAACTCTTGATTGAGCTTCATGAGGCAACGAAAGAAAGAATTAAAAAGTTTAAAGATCAAATATCCAATCCGATGGAAATGAGTGATGAAAGTGATCGAGCGACTTGGGAAGAGCAATGTGCTCTTTCTCTTCGCATCGTAGAGCGTGAGCAAAAATTATTACCAAAAATTCAACAGGCATTAGAACGTATTCGTTTGGGTGACTATGGCTATTGTAAAGAATCTGGAGATGCTATTGGTATACAGCGCTTATTACTTAGGCCTACCGCTGAGTATTGCGTGGATATAAAAGTGTTAAAAGAAATTAAAGAGAACTCTTACCGGCGTTAGTGGTAATACACTAATTTGTTAAGATTTTAATGATATGATATAACGTATCATTACGGTGCGTATTGTTTGTACTGTATTCAATGGCTCCAAGGAAGTGAGATGATTCGGTTTCGGGAAAAAATAGGTCACGCTGAGCGTAAGTGCAATCAAAAAGGGGTACGACTGACTGCAAAACGGAAAATGGTTCTGTCCGGTTTATTAGTCTCTGAAAAGGCTATGTCAGCCTATGAAATTGTTGACTTGTGTAAAACAAAATTTAACGAAGTTATACCCCCTATGTCGGTTTATCGAATCTTAGATTTTCTTCAAGAGCAGGAATTTGTACACAAGCTTAATTTAGCCAACAAGTTCGTCGCTTGTTGTCATATAGATTGTGATCATAAACATGAAATTTCAAAGTTTTTAATTTGTGAAAAATGCCTGCGTGTTAAGGAAATAAATCTAGGAAAAATAACGAAAGAAGAATTAAGGCAAGATGTTGAATCTGCGGGTTTTCAACTTGTTAGTCCACAGTTAGAAATTAATTGCGTTTGTGATAGCTGTCTCTCTAAGAAATTATAGGAAAAATATGTTCAACCCAACTTTATTACCCGACGTCACGTCTCAACAATTATCGGAGATTCAAAAGCCGCTCCAATGGGTCGGGATGGAAGAGATTGCAGTTCCGCTACTTATTGCTATTCAAGGTAAAGGCCCTCAGCAAGTGAGCGCAAAATCATCCCTATATGTAAGCTTCGATAAAACTGAAGCAAAAGGCATTCATATGTCTCGGCTACATTTGGCGCTCAATGAGACGCTAGCGGGAAAGACGCTAACGGAAGATAGGCTGTTTTCTTTACTGCAATGTATGGTGGAATCCCAAGAGGGTATCAGTTCAAGTGCAAGATTAGTGCTTGAGTTTGATCTGGTGCTGGAAAAACCGGCGTTGCTTAGCGGAGAAATCGGCTTTCAGTCTTATCCGGTGCGCATTGATGCACAGCTTCTCAATGACCAGTTAAAGTTAGATCTTGACCTTACCATTGCTTATTCGAGCACTTGCCCGTGTTCGGCATCGCTTTCTCGACAACTGTATGCCGAAGCGATTAATAACAAATTTATGGGCGACCATATTGATAAGCAGGCCTTGATGAACTGGGTCGTATCTAATGCGGGTTCAATTGCAACACCTCATAGTCAGCGCTCATATGCTTATCTAAAACTATCGTTAGAAAAAGGCTACTTTCCGGACTTTGTATCATTGATTTCGCAGTTTGAAGATGTCATCGGTACACCGGTTCAAACCGCCGTTAAGCGTCAAGATGAACAAGCCTTCGCACGCTTAAATGCCGAAAACCTGATGTTTTGTGAAGATGCTGCGCGGCGTATTAAAAATGATTTAGAGCGCCAGAGCTTTATCACCGACTATTGGTTCAAGGTTGAGCACCAAGAAAGCTTGCATGCTCATAATGCCGTCGTCATCGATCAAAAGTTCTAGCCAGTATTTCAATACGCATTAAATTATTCAATAAAAGAGAGCGAAGATGAGTAACAAGTCAGTAAAAATTTCATTACCAGATGGGTCTATACGTCGGTTTGATGAGCCTGTTACGGTAATGCAAGTTGCTGAAGATATTGGTCCAGGTCTTGCGAAGAACACCTTGGCAGGCGAGGTGGACGGACAGCTTCAAGACGCATGTTATCTTATCGTTAACGATGTGAAGTTACGCATAATCACGCCAAACGAAGAGGAGGGGCGTGAGATTATTCGTCATTCATGTGCTCACTTGGTAGGGCATGCCGTGAAGCAATTATTTCCTGATGCAAAGATGGCCATTGGACCCATCATTGAAAATGGCTTTTATTATGATATCGCTTATGAACGTCCTTTCACGACCGACGATTTAGCCGCCATTGAAAGTCGAATGAAATCTTTAATTAAGACGAATTATGACGTAGTAAAGCGTATTCAGACACGAAGTGAAGTGGTTGAAATTTTCAAAGCACGTGAGGAGCACTACAAGCTTCAGCTGATTGACGACATGCCAGACGTAGAAAGCATGGGCTTATATTATCATGAAGAATATATCGATATGTGTCGTGGCCCTCATGTTCCGAATACTCGATTTTTGCCCCACTTCAAGTTGATGAAAATATCGGGCGCCTATTGGCGAGGAGACTCAAGTAACGAACAGTTGCAGCGGATTTATGGCACGGCTTGGTCGAATAAGAAAGAGCTAAAATCGCACCTTAATATGTTGGAGGAAGCTGAAAAACGTGACCACCGCCGTTTAGGAAAAGAGCTCGACTTATTTCATTTTTCAGAAGAAGCGCCTGGATCTGTTTTTTGGCATTCAAAAGGGTGGGCCTTGTTCCAGCAGCTAATTGACTATATGCGACGTCAACAGCAGGAAGAAGGTTACGAAGAGGTCAATACACCTGATCTGATGGATCGAAGTCTGTGGGAAACGTCAGGGCATTGGCAAAATTATCGCGACCATATGTATACCACTCAAACCCCAGGGGATCGGCTTTTAGCGTTAAAGCCGATGAGTTGCCCAGGCAGTGTTTTAATGTATCGACATGGCTTAAAAAGCTATCGGGATTTGCCCATTAGAATGGCGGAGTTTGGTAAGGTGCACCGATATGAGCCCTCTGGATCATTGCATGGTCTACTTCGAGTTCGACACTTTACTCAGGATGATGCGCACATATATTGTACCTTGGAGCAGATGCAGAATGAGTGTGTTCGAGTTATTGAATTGGTGCAGGCTATTTATCGTGACTTCGGCTTTGAAGATGTACATATCAAGCTGTCGACACGTCCAGACAATAAAATTGGCAGTGATGAAACATGGGATATCTTAGAATCAGCTCTGGTTACCTCGTTACAAAATTTAGCGTTGCCTTATGACCTGAATGAAGGCGAAGGGGCATTTTATGGCCCGAAATTAGAGTTTACATTGCGTGATTCCATCGGCCGAGATTGGCAATGTGGCACTCTTCAGGTCGATATGAATTTACCAGGGCGCTTTGATCTTAACTATGTCGATGAGTCTGGGCAGAAACAAGTTCCTGTTATGTTGCATCGAGCATTGTTTGGTTCGCTAGAACGCTTTACGGGTATTTTAATCGAGCACTACGCAGGCAAGTTACCTGCTTGGCTTTCTCCAGTACAGATCTCTGTACTCGCTATCTCAGAAAAATCTCATGAGTATGCAAAGCAAATCCATTTGGCTTTTAGAAGAGCGGGATTAAGAGTGCAGATCGATTGCGGGCGAGAGAAAATAGGCCATAAAATCCGCCAGCATACTTTAAACAAAGTCCCTTTCATGGCTGTTGTCGGAGCCAAAGAAGCAGAAGACCTGACGGTTAACTTGCGTCATGTTAGTGGCGAAAGTTTAGGGGCGTTTACCTTGGCTGACGCAGTTTCGTATTTAGTAAAAGAAACGACAGCCCCAGATTTGCAAGCGCTAGCCAAGAAACCAGTACTGGAGAGAGTGATATGATGAATGGAGCGATCCCCCAAAACTATGACCAGTGGTATCACTGTATCACTGTTGAATGCGGCTTATCTTTAACCGTTGAATTTATGGATGAGCGTATTGTGTCTCTACAGGATGAAAATATTCTTAAGACTAAGCAATTTATTCAGTTGTATGGATCTCAATTTCATCAACAAGTATTAGCTTGGTTTCAGCAAGCGAGAGAGCAAGCGAGGGTTTAGTGTGGGCCCTAGTCTTTGCGCGATTTTAATGAAAATTGCCGCGAGCCCTCTTTATAGAACTCAGGTTCCTGCACAAAACATTCAAGATGTTATTGCTCTATTAGGTCTACAAGAGGTTGATCGGGTGGTTATGCTGCACAGTATAAAAAGCCTTTTTATTCTTAATCACCCACAGCTTAGTAAGCTATTCAAATTGAGCTGGCAGCGTATGGTTCTTAAAGCCTCAATGAGCACGTTTTTGGCTAAATATTTGGGATACAAAACACCAGGCCAAGCCATGATGGCGGCACTGTTGAGTGAGGTGGGAACCTTGGCTGTATTATCAGCCTTTCGAGATGTTGACGATAAGCCGGAAACCGAAGCATTTTTTAAACTTTGTAAGGAATACAGTAGATCTTTAGGTCTTATAATGCTGAAAAAGTGGAACTTACAAGAGGAGTACGTGGAAGTACTGCGGAATTTAGGCCAGTGGCAGCTGCCATCTACGGGTGAGTTAAGTTTGCTTGATATTGAAAATCTCGGCCTGTATCACAGTGTTCGCGTACTGGACCCTAATGCCGATTTACCTCCGTTAGATTCGTTGCCGGCCTACCATAAACCCGATCCTTCCCATCAGCATGTTAGCAGTAATCAACAGCTGACAATGATCTCGTTGCATCGCAAAGAAATTCTCACTCTGGCTCGAAGTTTTAGTTGAACCGTATTAAAAAGAAAGATACAGCCCAGTAAATAACCCATCTATTGATGTGTCTCCTGCCGACCAGGTTTTATAGCCCAAGGTCGCGCCTATATATTTGTAGTGATAATTAAAACTGAATTGGTGCTCGGCCAATGAGCCGCCTTTGTAGCTGCTCCATACTGGGTAATATTCCAAATGCCAATCGGGCTTTAAACGAAAGCGCATGGGCATCGCAAAGACGCTGCCATCGTGATTTTGATTGCCATTCATTTTGCCGCGGCCATAGGCGAAGTCCCAGCTGAAGTTATTACCAAAGCTCATGCGGTAATGGATGAGGGTATTCGCTAGCGTGAGTTCGTCGCCATCTTCGTTGAGTTTGTTTTGTGCGTAGCTAATTCCGAAGAATCCATAGCCTGCTTCTATGCGGTT
>CAJVZR010000113.1 GCA_913019965.1 uncultured Oleispira sp. | reverse complement strand
ACCTATATTGATGACATCGTTGAAGGGGTAACCCGCATCACTCAGCAGGCTCCACAAGGTGCAGGGGATGATTGGACACCAGAATCCGGTGATACCAGCCGCAGCTCTGCACCATACAAAATTTACAATATCGGTAACCATAATACCGTTCAGCTGGGCGAGTTCATCGAAACTATCGAAGACTCTCTAGGCAAGAAAGCGAATAAAAACTACATGGGCATGCAAGATGGTGATGTTAAGGCCACGTACGCTAATGTGGATGATCTAATTGAAGATGTTGATTTTGCCCCCAATACCCCATTAAAAGAAGGTATTGAAAAATTCGCAGTATGGTATCGCGACTTCTACAAATCCTAAGCGACTAAAGAATAAAAGGCTTTTTGACTCAGTATGGCAAATTATAAAATTGTAATCCCCGCGCGTTATTCCAGTAGCCGCTTACCAGGCAAGCCACTGATTGAACTCAGTGGTAAGCCAATGATTCAGCATACTTATGAACGTGCATTAGAAACGGGGGTAAAAGATATCGTGATCGCGACGGACGATCAGCGTATCTATGATGTAGCGAGAAGTTTTGGTGCTGATGTTGTTATGACAGACCCAGCCCACGAAAACGGCACAGAACGCATTGCTGAAGTGGCTGAAATCAAAGGCTGGGATAAAGACGATGTCTTGGTTAACTTGCAAGGCGACGAGCCACTGGTACCTAAGTCGTTGATCGAGCAAACCGCTCAGGGTTTATTATTGAATCCTGAAGCGGGCATGAGTTCAATCTGCACCGCTATTGATAACGCGGAAGATGCGTTTGATCCCAATGTAGTTAAAGTTGTGCTGGATGGACGTGGTTTTGCTATGTACTTCAGTCGCGCCGCTATTCCATGGGATCGTGACTTGTATAAGCATAGCCAAGACAAGATCACCGACATCATGCCGGTCTATCGTCATATTGGCATGTACGGCTATCGCGTCTCGTTTCTGCAGAAATATACCCGCATGTCACCATGCGCTATCGAGCAAGCTGAATGCTTAGAGCAGTTAAGAGCCTTATGGTACGGTGAGAAAATTCACATGGGGATAACAACAACCCCACCAGGGCATGGGGTTGATACTCCAGACGATATCGCCCGGGTTGAAGAACTGTTAGTGGGCTAACCTATATTGCAAATAAGTAGTCTTGTTAGGGTTAATGAGCAGAACACAGCTTTTTAACCTTATTCCACGCTAAATGAGCGCAAATATCCTGCTGGTTATTCGCTTGCTTAGCGTAGAAAAACACCTCTTTTAAAATCCTCTTGCTCGAAATGCTTAAACGCTGCAATACCCACTCTTTTTCAGCAGCTTCAAGCCAATTCCAAGCAATAAACGCTAAAATCATAAAAGACTGATCTAGCCCACGCTCATTGGGTGCTAGTTCAATAATATGTTGAATTCGCTGCTGACTCGCAGCTTGATCCTTAAGCAGAACCTCTACGTCCAATGCCCCTAAATGGTAATAAGGCCACAATGGTCGAGCGGAAATCCCTTGCTGCCAATACTCAAGGCTCTCAGTTAAAATCTGATTTCTTTCATTCGACTCATCCATATCAATGGCAATCGCCCTGCTCTTTTGAGCTTGAGCTTCGGCCACATTGGGATTGTTATAGCTAAGCGCATCCGCAGCAGAAATAAATCCTAAGGCTAACAAGGCAGAAACCAATGCCGCATGGAAAAGTGCAATCGCTGGCAAAAATAAAGCCAGCGCAATGATGCGCCAGCTTTTATTGGATAGTTCGCTAATAGAAAATTTAGGCATTTTCTTCGTGATAAGCATAAGTATCGTAATAACCGCTAGAGCTATTGCCATAGCGCGCTTCTTTTTCAGCGTCTAGCTGGTTTAGTACAACCCCTAGGATTCGAGCATTAGATTCGTCTAAGCGCCCAAGTCCAGACTTAATCAGCTTATCTTTGGTTGAGTCGGCTTTAATTACATACACGACACCGTCAACCATCGACGAAAGATACAGGCCATCACTCACTGCTCCCATAGGAGGAGAATCAATGATGATGCGCTGATAACGCTCGCGTAAGGTTTTTAATACCGCTTCAAAATTCTTCGAGGCTAATAGCTCAAGAGGATTCGGCGGAATAACCCCAGAAGGCATCACGTCAATGTTCAAATCTTCAATGTGATGAATACTTTCATCCAGAGTCTCAGGGTAAGCCACCGCATTCGACAAACCTTTGCTGCCTAATGGTAGGCTAAGTTGCTTGGCTAAGGTTGGGCGACGCATATCGGCATCAATGATCAGAGTCTTTTCCATCTGACCATAAGCCGTCGCCAGGTTAACCGAAGTGGTTGTTTTACCTTCTCCAGGAATAGATGAGGTAAACAATAAACACTGCGCTGGGGTTTCAAGTGTCGCCAGCGTTAAGCCGGTGCGGAGTGTGCGTACTGATTCTTTAAATCCATGGTGATCGCTATGAACAAAGGCTCTAACGGGGGCCTCTTTCTCATTGCTCGCTTGATCTTTATTTTTGGCCAGCAATGGTACTATGCCTAATAAAGAGAAGCCCAGCTTATGATCCACATCATCGGCATTCTTAACCGTAGAATCGAGGGCATCCAATAAGAAAGCCAAAGCAATGCCAAACATTAAGCTGACAACAAATACTAAGACAACAATCAGTTTCTTCTTCGGCTTAACAGGGTGAACAGGGACAACCGCGGCATCAATAATGCGAGCATTAGCGGTTTGTAAATCACCAGTAGCGGAAGTCTCACGAATACGTTTAAAGAAAGTCTCATAAAGAGCGCGATCGCCTTTCGCTGCACGAACATACTCCCCTAGTGCAAATTCCGTACGGTTAATATCACGCATTTTAGACTTGGTTAGATCTAGAGATTTCAATAAAGACGCTTCTTTCGCCTTGGCCGTTGCGAAGCTATTCTCAATCCCTGTCGCCAGGTTTTTCATCTGCGAAACCACAGATTCTTTAACGGCATTTAAATCGGATTGCGCAGCGATCATTTTTGGATGCTTAGGCCCATAACGCTTCGATAACTCGGCGACTTTTAGCTCGCTATTTGACTGAGTCTCACGTAAACGACTAATTAATGGGTTGGCAATAATGACTTGTAGGCTGCTTAGGGATTCATAATTAAGCTCTTTCAAACTCTTTAGTTGATCATAAGTACTTTCAACTTCTAAGCGAGTACTTCTAGCGTCTACAAGCTTTTCGGTAATCTGATTAAGTTCGGTAGCTACTAAGGTGCTTACGCCTTTTACATCAATCAGATTATTTTTTTCACGAAAGTCCTGCAGCTCCTTTTCGGATTTATTAAGCTGTACTTTCAACCCGCTCATGCGCTCAGTTAGCCACTCAGAAGCTTGTTGAGTTAGGCCTACTTTTGCTTCAAGTTGAGAGCGTATATAAGCATTAGCTAGTGCATCAGCAGCTTGTTTTGCCATCTCTGGCGATTCACTCATGACAGATATTTTAACCAGTTGAGTTTTTCGAACTGGCGAAATACTAATAGCCTCCCAAAAAACATCCGTAGTTTTGTTAATAATATCTTCTTCGGTTAATACCTCGTCGGACTCACCTAGGATAAAGGTTCTGAGTGAAAATCCTTGTTTATTATGAGCATGGTTAGGATTAAATTCCGCAGACTTAGTTAGCTCAAGCTGTTTAACAACCCGCTTCGCCATGTCGCGAGATTTTAAAATTTCAAACTGAGTTAAAAAGTATTCAGAGTTTGTGCCCGACAGGCCATAAACTTCTTCAATGGAAACAACTTTTGATTCACTGGCTTCAATTAAAAGTGTTGTCGTTGAGCTGTATTTAGGGGTCAAGGAAAAAACCACTAAAATAGAAATAAGCGTCATCACAATCGATAAGGCGATGATCTTTTTTAACTGACGGCGCACCACATTCCAGTAGTGGCCTAGATCGATCACTTCAACTGCAGAGTTGTTATTTAAACTGCTATTCATACTGCTTTTCATATCCATATTAAAAGAAGCTCTGTTCAACAGTGATTACATCACCGGGCTGAATAACATCAAAAAGCTTTACCGCTTCCTTGTCTTCATTTTCAGAGCGTTTACTTTGACTTTTGCCATCGTCGTGGACAACAAAGATACTGCTTTTCGAGGCACGTTCAGTAAAGCCGCCGGAAATGGAAATGGCTTTATCAACGGTCAGGCCCGGGTGGAAAGGATAGCCGCCGGGTTTTTTAACTTCACCAATGACATAAAAAGGACGATATTCTTCAATTGAAACCGTAACACTCGGGTCAATTAAATAAGGGCCTTTTAAACCCGAAACTAATTTATCTTCAAGCTGCTTTGGGCTTAAACCTGATACCGCAACATCACCCAGTAATGGATAAGAAATTTGCCCTGATAAGCCAATGCGAACTTCAAGGCTTAAATCTTCTTCATCGTAAACGCTAATATTGATGACATCTCCGGCCCCAAGTTTGTAGCCTTCCAGCGCTTTTTCAATATCGCTAGCAGAGGTAAGAGTTGAAAAAGCAGAGCAAGAAATCAATATTGCCGAGCTCAAAAAACGAATCATGATGCTGTACCTAAAATACTGGCTAAAAATTCAACGATTATAATAGCCGATCAAAAAAAACGGCCAGCCTTTTAAAGGACCGACCGTTCGTTGCTTCTTACTGAGAACAGTAAATTAAAGCGCCAAATTTAAACCTAGGTTAACGATTTGGTTTTCGTATTCGAATGCGTTATTCGTAGAGTCACGCTTTGCTTGACTAACAGACAATTCAACGTCCATCCAAGGCATTGGCGAGTAAGTTGTATTGATGCCGAAGCTCACTAGATCGTCTTTACGATCGGTAGCATCTGCAACATACACATCGCTATTGACTGAAGCGTTAATACCCGCACTGATGAAAGTTGAGAATTCGTGATCCCAGCTTGCAGACGTGAACGTATTGGCAACGTAATCACCCGTGCTATTCGTTTCATTACTGCTTTGAGCAGAAGAAATAACAACCGTTGAGTACGTTAGTGGCTGCCAAGTTAAGTTGGCTTCCCACGCTAGGCGAGTATTGGAAGACTTAGCATCTTCTTTAAAGAAGCGAGAAGAACGACCTACTTTAACTTCACCCGTCGTAGCGCCAGAAATATCCCAACGCATACCCGTGAATAAGCGCTGCTCATAACCTTCAGCGCCAGCCGCTGCATCTTCAACGTAGCTGATGTCTGTTTGACGAGCTTCAAAAATAACTTCAGCGTCTGGGCTAGAGGTTAAAGATAAGATCGCACCATAATTAACTTTGTTGTAATTAAGGTTGGCTGTAGCCGCATCGTTATTCTGATAACGCTTCTGGTAAGAATCAGCAAAAACAGAAATGTTAGCAACCGCTGAATCTGCGCCATAAACGTAGTTTAAACCACCGGTTGTTTCGTCATATTCGCTTGGGTCAACATTGCCCGTCTGACCTTCTAGGGAAGCACTACCTTTAGCGTCATGGCCGCCATTATAAGAAGCTTCAATGTTTAGCTGTTGGCGAGAAGTGATTTCATAATCTAGGCCAGCATTTAAAGTCTGGTCTAAATAATCATCGTTATCATCTTCGCTATAAGTACCCTGCTCAGCCTGGTAATCAGCACTGATTTGAGTCTTACCAAAATCACCTTGCATTGCAAATGCAGGTGTTAGGCGAGTAATTGTATCGGAGGTTTCGTCGTCAGCAACACTGTAGATGTTTGAGTTGCTTTCTACATCAAGACCAAAGGCCGGTAAAAACGTAATACCACTGCCTAAAGCAAGACCGGTTGGTTCAACCGCATAAGAGTTAACGCTGATCAATGCCACGGCAAGTGGCGATAGCTTCCAAGCTTTCATTATCAAGTCCTCTAGACTTATAAAAATTAAAATTATTTATACGCTAAAAATTTGTCGCTATTGTAGCAGGGAATCCTGCTTTGTCATCCCAAAAGTCAATAAAACAGCGCAATGTTAACGATTTTTCTCAGTCTTTTTTATAGTCCTTAGCTGGTACTGTTGGCTTATTGCGAAAATGAACAAAAAACAAACAGTTCCAAAGCCAATACCACTAAATCCGTATAAGAAATCCAGCCACTCAAAACGTCGGGTTGAGGCGATGCTTTGATGAAACTCATCGACTAGTAACCCAAGCGTTAATGCCAAACAGATTAAAGTCGTACGAATTACGATTTTTAAAACTTCTTGGCTCTTGTTCGAAAAAGTCATTAGCGCCATAAATGCGAGCAAGCTAGAAAGCTTGAAGTGCATCCACTTATCGCCACCCAAAAATGCTTCAAATTGATAGATCTGGGGTAAAAAAAGCTCGCTGGTTTTAAACGCACTTAATGCAATTAAAAAACCACCATAAGTTATCAGCAAGCTTAGCCTAATGAACATGACTGCCGATAAAGCCTTTGAATACCGTTAAAAAGACAATCTTAATGTCCATCAATAACGACCAGTTACGAATATAATCTAAATCGTAATCTACCCGCCCTTCCATCTTATCTAAAGTATCGGTTTCACCGCGGAAACCATTAATTTGTGCCCAGCCGGTAATCCCAGGTTTCACCTTATGGCGCAACATATAGTAAGGAATTAGCTTGCGATATTCTTCGTTATGAGCAACCGCGTGAGGACGAGGCCCAACAACCGACATGCGACCTTGTAAAACATTAATAAACTGCGGCAATTCATCAAGAGAGGTTTTACGAATGAATGCACCGACTTTGGTGATGCGCGCATCGCCTTTGGTAGCTTGCACAACCTTGTCACCATTATCCATGGCCGACATGCTGCGGAACTTCCAAACAAAAATCTTTTTGCCGTCTAGGCCGTAGCGAACCTGCTTAAAAATAACCGGCCCTGGGGAGGTGAATTTAACCGCGGCAGCAATGGCCAGCATAGGCAGAGTAATTAATGCCAATATAAAAGTAGAAAAAACCACATCAAAGCTACGCTTCAAAACATCGTTAAAGCCAAAGATTGGGGTTTCGTAAATACTCAAGGTTTGCACATCACCCACTGAACCCATGCGTGCGTGCAATAAATTATAAGTAAAGAAATCCGGAATTAAATGCACGCTCGCAGTTGTATCACCACAACGCTCTAATATTTGAGCAATGCGTTTCTGTGCTTTCAATGGCAAAGCAATAAAAATAAGATCAAACTCACCTTTCTTGGTGCGTTCTATTAATTCAGAAATAGCGCCCAATAAAACTTCATCAGGATGCTCTTCGTGTAAACGCTGAGAGGCGCGATCATCAAAAAAACCTTCAAAGCGAATACCCAAATCAGGTTTGCTATTAATCTGGTCACGCATGCGTAACGCATTTTCGTTGAGGCCTACGATAGCCGCAGTGCGTGAGTTATAACCTTTAGCACGCATCGAGCGTAAGATGTGGCGAAAAATCAAACGCCAGCTCATTAAACCTAAGCAAGTCGATAATACCCAGCTGCCGATGACAACACGGGAAACATCACTGCTGACTTTGGCGAAGAAACCTAATACCAAAACAAGTGCTGCGGCTAAGCTCCAAACCCCAATAGTCGTCATC
Organism: uncultured Oleispira sp.; assembly: GCA_913019965.1. GTDB lineage: Bacteria > Pseudomonadota > Gammaproteobacteria > Pseudomonadales > Oceanobacteraceae > Oleispira. The sequence continues at coordinate 2,179 of CAJVZR010000113.1, read as the reverse complement.
AGCATACGAGCGCTAGTGCTTGCGCGCCAAGAGCGATAAAGCCCTAAAGATTCAGCGCAAAGCATAAAAATAATGCCCGCGATCAAAGCAGTTGTAGAATATAAGGAGTTGAATGCAACGCCGTAAGAAGCTGCAGCGCCGAGTAAAAACAAGAAAATAATGGAAATATCGATTAATCGGTAAACAAAATTGAAACTCCCTTGGCGAGAGCGGATCATTCCTTGATTAGACATGATATTTCCTTTTAGCATTCTCTTCAGCATTCTTTGCTGTAAGGTTGTTAATCGTTGGTACTAATAATGTGTCAAATTGTTACTGGCGCATTATGTCACAAAAATTGATAATGTCCATATCAACAAATGATGCGGTATACTGAGCACTAATCGACATTGCTTATCTTTAATTTAAATTTTTATCAGGAAGTGAAAATGCAAACAGCGACCATATTAGTAACGGGAGGCGCGGGCTACATAGGCTCCCATACTTGCATCGAATTATTACACGCAGGTTTCAAAGTATTGGTGGTCGACAATCTGGACAACTCAAGCGAAGAATCGCTAAAGCGTGTTGAGCAGATTACAGGAAAGACAGTTGATTTTATTAAAGGCGATGTCCGTGATGCTCAACTCATGGCCAGTATCTTTGCAGATAACAAAATTGCAGCGACAATCCATTTTGCCGGCCTAAAAGCCGTGGGTGAATCTTGCGCTATGCCGCTTGAGTATTACGATAATAATGTGAATAGTACTCTGGTTTTATGCCAGGCTATGGAAAAAGCCAATAGCAAAAACTTGGTATTCAGCTCCAGCGCTACCGTCTATGGTGACCCTGAAGTATTGCCATTGACTGAAGACATGCCTTTGTCAGCAACCAACCCTTATGGTCGCTCTAAATTAATCATCGAAGAAATGCTGCGCGACTTACCTGAATCCGACAAACTTAAAAAGTCGGATAATCCTTGGTCAGTCGCCCTGCTACGCTACTTCAACCCCGTGGGTGCTCACGAATCAGGCAAAATTGGCGAAGACCCAAGTGATACGCCAAATAATTTAATGCCGTTTATTACTCAAACTGCCGTTGGCCGACGCGCAGAGCTTTCTATTTTTGGTAGTGATTACGATACGGTCGATGGCACCGGGGTGCGTGATTATATTCACGTTGTTGATTTAGCTCGTGGCCATGTTAAAGCAGTGCAGAAGCTTTTATCGAAAGATGGCATTGATGGTGTGCAGGCTTATAACCTGGGCACTGGGAATGGCATTAGTGTTTTGGAAATGGTGAAGGCTTTTTCTGCTGAGAATGATGTGGCCGTGCCTTATAAATTGGTTGAGCGCCGCCCTGGTGATGTAGCGGCTTGTTATGCTGATGCTACTCGAGCTCGTGTTGAGTTGGACTGGGTAGCTGAGATGAGTCTTGAAGATATGGTACGAGATAGTTGGAAGTGGCAGAGTCTAAATCCTGATGGCTACACTGTTTAAGCTAAAAGCTTAAGAGCTTTTCACCACGGAGGGCACGGAGCGCTTCGCTGCACGGAGGAAGAACTTAAGAAGAGTGAGTCGTTAGAGGCTTATTCTTTTTAAGCCTTCTATTACTCTTTTTTCGTTAAAGTTGATTAGTAGCCCAGTTTTTATTTTAGCTAGTTTTAGATAAGTCAGCATCTGTGCCGTATGAATAGGTGCTAATTTTTCTACCGATTTCAATTCTATAATGAGCTCACCCGGAAGAAGTACATCCAACCTGTAACCCGCTTCGATATTCACATTCTTATATTGAATGGGAAGTTGAACTTGGTTCTCCGCATAAATTCCTTTCTGAGCCAATTCATACATCAAACAGTGTTCGTAAGTAGATTCTAGCAAACCCGGCCCCAAATTACGATGAACCTCAATTACGCAGCCAATAACAGTTTCAATAACCAAATCATCAATCATAAACTCTCCTTTTATTTTTCCTTCCCTTCTAAGCCCTTCCTCCGTGTAGCGAAGCGCTCCGTGCACTCCGTGGTGAAAAGCTTGTGATCTTGCTTTCCAATAACTCAAGGAATCAAAACCTCACAGCAACCCTCATTAGAAAGAAGCCCTTCAAACTTTCTTTTCAAAGCGAATTTAGCCTCATCATCCCCATGCACAATCCGTATCCGAGAGGGCCTAACTCTCATCCGCTTAACAAAATTCACCAA
>CAJVZR010000112.1 GCA_913019965.1 uncultured Oleispira sp. | reverse complement strand
TTGATCGGTTAGATTCTGGACTTCAGCAGTTACTGAAACTATCGATGAATAAATATCTTTGGTGTAGGTTGCCGCTAAACTATGACTCTCTTGAGTCGGAATAATAATTTGTGATTGCGAGGATCCGATGCTCTCAGGTATGAGTTCAAATTCACCGACAAAACGATAATTCCAAGTTAATTTTAGTTCGTCATAACTTGTAAATATATTCAACCATTTAAGGCCTAGGTTTGTATTGATGAATTTATACGGATGGTTGGCTACTCGATCATTCTTAGTGCTTGCAAAAATGCCTGTATCTGCTCTATTTATAAAATCAAATTCCGTATAGTTGGCTTTAACACTCAAGAGTTCCTCAAGTGAAGTCCAAGATCCTGAAACTTGAAATCCTCTAGAATCTGCTGCCGCAATATTCTCATATACCGAGAAATCATTTTTTATTTTTAAAACAATGGCATCTTTAATATCTCGAATAAAGAAGTTACTGCTAGCTTTCCAAAAGCCATAATCATTGTTTAAGCCGTCAATTTCTAATGATAGATTATAGTTGTCACTGTTCTCTTCCTTCAGACCAAGATTTGCATCAATACTTTCCGCATTACCAAACACCTCAACAAAGCTAGGAAGTCGAGTCGCATTTTCATATGAGGCTTTCCCCAATAGCCAGTCAAGAAACTTATATCGAACCAAATTACCCCACCCCATTCGTTCTACATTTGATTCATGGTTTTTATTCGATTCTGTAGAGGTATTAAGCTGCGCGCTCCCTCGATCTTGACTGTAGTGCTTAATAAAAAATTGATTTTGCAACTTGTTATCGAAAATATCTAAGGTGTAGTTTATACCTGAAACCCAGCTGAGCATGTCGCGATCCACATCAAGTAGGTCAGGTAGATTACTTGGAAGATAATGATTTTCTGATGACTGACTGTGCTTTGTAGGTGCAGAGGAGAAATCTAAAGTATGACCTTCGGCCAAACTCCAATCTAGATGAACAATGGCATATTGATTATTGCGCCAGTAACTGCATTTACAAGCCTCCCCTATCTCGCCAGGAACTGGCACTGTCTCTGTCCCTTCTTCACCATTCCATAAATAGAATTTCTCTCCAATATCAAGAAAATAGGTTTTAATTTCTGATGCCCCCCCCGTAACTGACAGGGATACATCGTCCATAAGTCGCTTGTTATATTTTAGGTTTAAACCATAGCTTTTACGTTCAACTGTCGCCTCGCCATAGACTTGACTCATACTCACATTATGTTGAATTTCTTTATCGTATTCGCTGCTATATAAACTTACTTGGAATAAATCTGCCCAACTTTGTTTGCGGTAGCCAAAATCCACATTAATCCCCTGCCCTTCGTAAGCATCATGAAAACGCTTTGCTTTATAAGGTATTTTTTTGCCCAGTCTGCTGGGGATCGTTACATCCACTTCATAATTATTATCACTGTAATCATAAAAGCCATTTAAGCGACTAAAAAAACCACTGTCGTCGGCGTAATTTAGGCTCAACGTTGATCGACGGGTATTAAAATCTCCTATCATATGAGAAATCGATCCACCCGTGCCTTCCTGCCCTTTATCGGTAATGAAGTTTACCGCTCCTCCTAAGGCATCTGCCCCTAATTCAATAGGGACAACACCATGATAGATATCCGCTCGCTGAACGAGGTTCACTGGAATAGTTGAGAGACCAAAGGTATAGCCTGACATTTCAAGCGGGATACCATCGATAAAAAACCGAATTTGTTCATCTCTTAAGCCATTTAGGGAGAATCGTTCTCGCGAACCTAGCCCCCCCATTCTGCGGATACCAATTCCAGGCTCTCGGGATAAGACTTCACTCAAATCTGCGGTCAACTTTTGATCGGCCTTTAAATCAATAACGTCCACTGCTGCTGCTGATTGCTCTAGTTCAAAGGCTTCATCCTTAGATCCGACAATGACAAGGGTTTCCAGCTCCTTAGTCTCATACTCCTTACCTTCATCGCTTGTGACTGATTTTACGGCCTCCGCCCAAGCAAAAGATTGAATTAATAATAAAGCCCCGATGCACGCAAAGCGGCTTGGAAGCTGAAAGATCTGAATGAAATTACGTGTTTTTAACAATGTAGATCGGCGGAGCATTTCATACTACCTAGAGCTGTAAAGCCCAAGAAATCATTAACAATGGGGAAATAATTAACAACTTATACGAAGGAGTTCGGTGTTTTATCAGGGCCTAAGAATAAGATGAGAATAAGAATCAATAATATTAAGCGATGAATGTGCTTATCTGCAAGGAGAAACGCACCAATATGGATAACTAAATTAAGTGAATGTAAAAAGTGTAAAAATAATCATTCTCAATTGATAACTTAGTTGAGAATAGTTATCATTTCCTTCTATTTTGGGTAGAAGCCTCAGCTTCGGTTCTATAGGAAGCCATTTGAAAACGAATGTCTTGCTAAATATCCATCGGAGATACCTCGACAACGCAGGCTTTTCCATGGAATTTATTGACTAGGAAACACGCATGAAATTACGAAATTTAGCCCCCTGCCTAGCCGCTAGTATTCTACTAGCCGCTTGTGGCGCAGATAACGATAGCAGCAATAGCAACAGCAACAGCCAAGAGCAAGTGGGTCCATTTGACCCAAGCGATCCGATTTATTTGGTTAAGAGTACTGCCTGGCTAACAGACGCAGGGATTTCCCTTCACTTTTTAACCAATACTCTTAATGAAGAAACGGTATTTGATACTGAGACGGCCTTGGCGATCCCAGAATATACTGGCATCGCTGTACCGGAAGGTGATAACCCAGATAATGCATTCTATGCTGGCATGTACACATCTTCTGTATTCCGCCGCTATGTCGTCAATGAAACGGGTGTAGTAAGCCTAGGTGATGAGATAGACTTTTCAGGGGTAACGTCAGCTTCAGGCCGTAACCTGCTTCGTGCCACTCAATTCATGTCTCCGACCAAAGCTTATGCCCTAGATTTTGCAAGTCTTCAGATTATTGCATTTAACCCGACCGAGATGATCCTCATCGATACCGACGAATCTACGGAAGAGATCGATACAATTTCTCTAGCGGATATTAAAGAAGAACAGCTACCAAAAACGTGGTCGGTTTTCCCAACCACGGATGGTGATCGTTTCGTTGCAACGATTGGCTTCTATGGCGCTGACTGGTCTGATTCAGGTGATACCAAGCTAGTGATCGTTGACAGTAAGGACGATAGCCTAGCAACAGACTCTGTAGACAACTGTAGCGCTGTATCTGGATCAGCAAAAGATGCCGCTGGTAACATGTACTTTGCATCTTATGATGAGTCTGCCCTTGCACATCAACAAGGAAGAGGCGATTACGCCCCTTGTATTATCCGCGTTCTTGCAGGTACTAATGAATTTGACGATTCCTATTTAATGAATATGCAAAACCTAACCAATAACGGCCGTATGGCGATGGGTGCTGTAACAGGAAGTGGCGACTTGGGTTATAACCTAATCCTGAGCGATGCGGGCCACACTATGGTGACTGAAGAGACTATAGCTAAACATCTGCGCATTCCTGTTTGGGAATTCCACAGCTTTGATCTAACCGACAGTAATGCTACGGCGACCAAGGTTGCAGGTGTTGTTAGTACTGAAAAAGCTCAAGGTATTCCCGGTGGAACGATCAGCCGTATCCTAAATGGTTCATTCAACCATCACGAGCTAGGTGACATTACCTGGATGGCTCAAATTGATGTTGAAGAAACCAGCTCTATTTACAACTCTACGGATCCAGCAACTTGGTCACTGATTACCAACAAGATCCCGGGCCAACTTGAATTTGTAGGTCGTTTAAAATAACGACCTATCATTCAAATAAGTTCAAATAGGTACAACTTAAGTGCGGCAGTCGCCGCACTTTTTTCAATGTGCTTCAGGTTACGATTTTATATTTATTCACTTTTAGACTCTGGTAGACTGACGTCAATTTAAAATAGTTAACGTTAGGAACATCTATCATGACCGCTATCAACCTAGAATTTCATCAAGCCCCTGGCATTGCCAGCGCTATGACTAAAGCCCTTTTTTTACGTCGTAAAGGTTTTAAAGCGGAAGTCGGCATGCCAGAGATCAATGCTAGCTGGTATGGCGCTCAGGCTGACCAAGGTGCTTTGAAAGATTACTGCGCTACTTTAGATATTGAATTCACTGATACTTTACCTGTGCTTTATCCCCACGTAATGGCGGGTGGCATGCACATGCACATGTTGACTCATAAGGTTTTTCCTATTGGTTTACTGGGTGCTGTACATCTTAAAAATACAATTACTCAGCACAAAGCGATTTCAATTGGCGATAAGATGGACATCCATGCTCAAATGGGTGGCTTCCGTTTAACCGCAAAAGGGGTTGAGTTTGATTTTATGACTCAGGTGAAAATTGCCGATGAAGTGGTTTGGGAAGAATTGAGTATTTATTTCATGGCTGGCCGATTTGGCGGTAAAGAAAACCCTTCGACTGAAACCAGTTTTGAATTAGCGAGTTTAGATCAGATGTCCGATGTGGCTTCTTGGTCGGTACCTAAAAACCGTGGTAAAAAATACGCCAGCATCAGTGGTGATTATAACCCGATTCATACTTCAAAATATCTGGCTAAGCTGTTTGGCTTTAAGCGCGATATCGCTCATGGCTTTGGTATTTTGGCACAAGCGGTTAACCAGTCTGAATTGGCCAATAAGACGAACATTTCAGCCGGTAAGTGCAAGGTGGATGTTATTTTTAAAGGCCCACTTTATTTAGAAAATGACGCAAGTTTAAAACAAGCTGCTGATACTTCTGATAGCAATAATCAACGTTTTGATTTGTTCTCTGGCTCTAACCCTAAGCCTAGTATTTGTGCGAGCTTAACAACGGCTTAATCAGCCTTATTACTTTTGCTTACCTAGTACGTAAGTGCAATTTATAACTGTATAAAATGCACTTACGACGACAGCTCCTTCCCCCATTGGCTCAAACCTTCTAAATCGATTTTTTCTTGTGTGCTGTACTTATTATTACAACAAAAATAATAAGGATCGTTAGCATGAAAAATTCAACTTTCAAAATTCTAGTTTCTGTTTGTCTAACCTTTGTTTTATCCGGTTGTTTGACTAAACAAAAGGTCGACAACCTTGCAGAAGCTGAAAATCAAATCATCACCGCAGAAGGTCGCCACTTTTTTACCTCATCCTCAGGGATTGCTGAATTAACCTATGAATACGGAAAAAGAAAACTAAAATATATAAAAACCGATTGTGATGCCCTTAATGGTATCGAGAGTATTGGCCAATGGTTAATTGCCGTATGCGCCGACAGTAAATTAATTAAACCAAAGCACCGCCTTATAAAAATTGATCTATCCAATATAGATATAACGACCAACCGTCCTCATGTTTCTACTTTATTTGAGCTAACCGACATTGCACTTCCCAATGGATTAGCTATTTCTCCCAATCAAGATTTCATTCTAATTGCCAATTACAACTTATTCGGCCGCGGTTTTATTTCTCGCTTACATCTTAATGTCACCGACAATGAGTTAGCAGCGGGTGAATTCGAGTTAAAGTTTTTAAATCATAACCACGGCATTGCTTCTGCCAATGGCATACGATTTTCTCAAGGGGACTTATACGTAAGTGACTTTAAAGCCAGCAAGCTTGCTTCCCGAATTATTAAGGTCCGTTTTATTGCTGATGAATACTTAAACCATGAAACAATCTTTTCTGCAGCGACGATATTGGATGATTTAATGCCAACCTGCGAAGGCGTGCTGGTAGCAGACTATTTAATGGGCCGTTTAATCTTCATTAATAAGCATGGCAAGGTAAGCCGCTCTAAAATACAACAGTTCCCTGGCATAACCTCTATAACATGGGGCCAATACCCTCTATTTTCTGATAATACCTTAGTCATTACCGAACGTGGAATTTTGAATGACCCCTATACGTTAATCGGCAATCAAATAAGCAGCAGTAAAATAACAAACCGTGTTTTGCGGAACATTGGTGCCAACTGCAGCGGTTAATTATTATTAAAAAGTACAATCGTTTTTTATTAGACTGTGGTTTAATCCGCCCGCCCTGATTCTGGGGCGGTTTATGGTACAAACGTATCGGAGTAATGGAATGCCACACGCTTTTTTTCAATGGATATTAACCAAACCTAAAACCGTTATTCTACTGACACTGCTCATAACCGCTGTCGCTTGCATCGGTTATAAAAACATTGCCTTAAATTCTTCTTATAAATCCTTCTTTGATGCTGATAATGCACTTTTAATTGCAATGAATCAGCAAGAAGCGACCTATGCTAAATATGACAATATGATGATTATTGTCGGTACAGAAAGCGGGGATATATTTACCCCCTCCGCGCTATCAGCGATTAATCAGATCACAGCAGCAGGTTGGCAAGCACCCTATTCTTCTCGCGTCGATTCTATTACCAATTACAATCATACCCAAGGTTTGGAAGATGAGCTGATTGTTTCTCATTTATTTGAAAGCTTCGAAAATGATACCTTGCCCTCAGACATCGAAATTAAAAGTGCAAAAGACATTATTATGTCGACCCCCTCTTTATTGGGTAATTACATTGCTAAAGATGCCAGCGCGGCAACCATCTTTATTACCTTTGAAATCTCAGATAACCCGTTAGACGAATCGTATGAAATTTCTCAATACATTCATCAACAGGTTGATCAGGTTAAAGCGAACCATCCGCACCTTACTTTCCATATCACAGGCACTGTTGAAAACGCTACGGCATTTACCGACGCGACGTTGCAAGATGTACTAACCCTGATTCCTCTGGCTTATTTAGTCATGGTGACTTTATTAATTGTATTGATGCGTAGCATTTGGGCAACGGCTATTACCTTATCCTTAGTCACCTTTACCACTATGATCACAATGGGCCTGAAAGCTTGGCTGAATGGTGATATCAATTCGATTAACTCATTCGCCCCAACTATGATCATGACCATAGCGGTTGCCGATTGTGTGCATATCTTTGTCAGTTTCTTTCAGCATTATCGTGCAGGGGATTCAAAAATTCGCGCTATGGGTCAAGCCCTAGAGCATAACTTTAAATCTATTTTCTTAACCAGCCTTACAACCGCGATTGGCTTCGCTTGCTTAAACTTTCACGAATCACCTCTCTATCGTGAACTGGGTAATATCGTTGCTGCTGGGGTAATTATTGCTTTCCTATTATGCATTACCTTACTCCCTGCTATCGTTATGTTGTTACCGATTAAGGCAGGTGAGGAAAATAAAAAATCTAAGGTCTTTATGGTGGTTTGGGCTGACCTGGTAATTCTCCATAAAAAGAAAATTCTCGCCATTGCTCTAGCCGCCATTTTAGGGCTGATTTCATTAGGTTTACCGAAAAACGAACTGAATGAAATGTTCACCGAATACATGGATGAAAGCTTCAGTTTTCGCCAAGCGAATGATTACCTTAATGAGCGCATCGGCGGCCTGCATCGCTTATTGTATTCAATTGATTCAGGCAGTGAAAATGGCATTCATAGTCCAGAATACTTGCAGAAACTGGAAGCCTTTTCTAATTGGTTAAGAGAGCAGCCCGAAGTCGCTTTTGTCGCAAGTTATAGCGATATCCAAAAGCGTATTAATAAAGCGATGAACGCCAACCAAGAGGCATTTTATACAGTACCGAGCGATCAGGCTTTGGCCTCACAATATACCTTGCTCTACGAACTGTCTTTGCCCTATGGTCAGGGCCTTACCAATATTGTGAGTCTTAAAAAATCCAGTACGCTATTAATAGCAGTTTTGTATGAAACTGATTCCAATAGCATGATGGCTTTTAACCAGCGCAGTGAACAATGGTTAAAAGACAATACCCCCAAAGCCATGCACAGTACCGGTGCTGGCTTAGATCTCATGTTTTCCAACATGGCTGCACAAAACATCCCCTCTATGGTATATGGCACGTTTTTTACCATGTTGTTTATTTCGCTTATTTTATTATTTGCTTTCCGCTCTTGGAGCTTAGGCTTCATCAGTGTGTTGACCAATATATTTCCCGCGTTATTAGCCTTCAGTTTTTGGGGCCTAGTCGATGGCCGTATCGGAATTGGCGTTGCCGCCGTTGCCACCCTGACTTTAGGGTTAGTTGTGGATGATACCATTCACTTTTTGCATCGCTTTAATCAAGCACGACGCGCTGGAAAATCGGTAGAAAATGCAGTTCGAGAAACCTTGTCGACCACAGGTATGGCGATGATCACCATTACCCTGGTATTTGCAGGTGGCTTTGGTATTTTAAGTTTCTCTCATTACAGCGCCAATGCTGATTTAGGTTTAATGACTGCGGTGACTATTATTATCGCATTGATTATGGACCTCGTTGTATTACCTGCCTATCTGCTTTGGCGCTATAGCGATAAAGATGGCGGTCATGATGACAACCTGCTGACGAGTGAAAAAAAAATTCCTTCTCCAGATAAGGGATTATTAGGCCACCTGCCCTTAATGGCACAAGGAGAACATGGTTGCTTATATGATTCCATGATGAAATTACGTGATACTCACGGCGATATTTTTCAATTGGATGTTCTTAATAAACCTTGGTTAGTCGTATCTGATCGCAAAATGATTCAACAAATATTAGTTGGCGATCGAGATAATTTCCCTAAAACCGGTGATGCCGTTGATGAAATGAAGGCCATTGGTGGTGACTTAGGGATTCTTGTAACAGAAGGCAAGCAGTGGTTAAGGCAACGCCAGCTGGTAATGCCTGCCTTTCGCCCCGAACAGTTGAAAGACATGATGGTGGATATGAATGAGATTTCTCATCGTGCGGTTGCTCAACTTGGTGAAGAAATTCAAGCTGAAAAAGCGGGTCAAATAGAAATAGAAGCGAAAGAATTCCTTAACCGGATTGCATTGGCGATTATTTGCCACGTGGGTTTTGATTACCGTATTGCTTCGTTTAAAGGCGATGATCAAACGGATCCGTTATTGGCCGCACAAGAATTACAGTGCCAAGAATTAATGAAGCGCTTACAACGTACAAAATATTGGAAGAAGCTTCCTCTACCTTCGAATTACCGTCTCGATAAAATGATGCAGATACAACGCCAAATTTTTCAAGACATCATTAAAGAGCATAGCGAAGGTCGCGCTGAGTCTAAGGTATTAATGCAGCAGTTAATGACCGCAACCGATGACGAAGGCCAGCACATTGCAGAAGATGAACTGGTGCAGCTGGTTCATAGCTTTATTGCTGCGGGCCATGAAACCTCGGGAGCTTTTTTACAGTGGACACTTTATTACCTTGCGACTCATCCAGAATTACAACAAGCTCTGCGTGCAGAAATCAATGCTGTCCTAGGTGACTCTGATGATGTTAGTTACCAGCATTATCAAAATATGCCGCTGATGGATAAGGTGTTGAAAGAAAGTTTACGCTTGCGTCCCCCCATTCCTATTATGTTGCGCTCCAGTGGTGACGATTTAAACTTGTTGGGCATTGATGGTGAGTACAAGGTTAAGAAAGATACGCCTATTCTGATTATGCTAGGGGCAATGCAAAAAGACCCTCAATACTGGGGAGGAAATGCGAACTTTTTTGATCCGGAAAACTTTTCCACAGAAGCTCAAGCCGAACGTGAACGATTTGTTTATGCACCTTTTGGTTTAGGCCCACGTATTTGTGTTGGTCACCGCTTTACTATGATTGAAGCTACCGTTATTTTAGC